>NZ_JBJOCA010000026.1:0-57819 GCF_045898275.1 Clostridioides sp. GD02404 | reverse complement strand
GCAGGAACCCTGTGACTTTAGTCATGGGAGGTTCAGACAGATATTGAATTTTTTATGAGTAGTGCCAAAAAATTAAAAGACCACGGAGTCGATGCAATTACAATTGCAGATTGTCCAATAGCTAGGGCAAGAGTTGATAGTAGTTTATTAGCTTGCAAAATAAAAAGAGAATTAGATATTACCCCTATACCTCATATGACATGTAGAGATAGGAATATTAATGCAACTAAAGCTCTCCTTTTAGGACTTAATATTGAAAATATAGATAATGTACTTGTAGTAACTGGAGACCCTATACCATCTGCTGAAAGAGATGAAATAAAAGCTATGTTTAGCTTTAATTCCTCAATATTAGCAAATTACATAAAAACATTGAATGAAAATACATTTAATACACCTTTTAATATACTTGGAGCATTAAATATAAATGCAATAAACTTCGATTCTCAACTTAAACATGCTAAGATTAAAATAGAAAATGGAGTTACTATGTTTTTAACTCAGCCAGTTTTAACAGAGCAAGCTTTAATAAACCTAAAAAAAGCTAAAGAAATACTTCCTGCAAAGATACTTGGAGGAATAATACCTGTTGTAAGCTATAGAAATGCTTGCTTTATGAATAATGAGATTTCAGGGATTACTGTTTCTCAAAATATTATAGACCTGTACAAAGATACATCAAAAGAAGAGTCTACCAAGCTTGCTATTAATATATCTACTCAAATAGCAAAAGAAATTGAACCCTATGTAGATGGTTATTACATTATTACACCTTTTAAAAGAATTGATATAATATGTGATATAATAGCAAATATTTATAAATAAAATATTTATAATATAAGTAATATTAAAATATTTATTAAAATATATTATAATTCTATAAAGCTTTATATTTTAAGGTTATAGGCTTGTTTATTCATTGTAATTTTTATATAAATTTGGTAATATATAGATATATTATGGTGAAATTTATAGATATATATTAATTATGAGGAGATTGTGGGAAGCTCTTTTCACAAAACAACTAAGCTATGAAAATAAATAAAAAATTTAATAGAGTTGATATGCAGGTTTCAATACTTACTGCAATTATTGTAATAATATCTTCTTCGTGCGTGTATTTTTTTAACTATCAATTGACTTACAATGATATGATATATACTTTGAGTGAAAGGTCTAGACGCATATATGAGTATGCAGAAAAAAATATTGATAAAGATACATTTACTGAAATTAACTCTAAAGAAGACCAATCAAAAAACTCTTATAAAAGTTCTAAGACCTTATTAGAATCTATAAAAAATACCACTGGAGTCATGTATCTATATACTGCTAAAAAAACAAAAGATGGCTCATTAGTGTATGTTGTTGATGGCTTAGATTCATCTAGGAGTGATTTTAGAAACGCTGGTGATTTAATAGAAAAAGAAATTTGGGGTGACCTTAACAAAGCACTGGATAATAATATATTGCTCCCTAAAAAAATTAAAGCAACATCCTGGGGATACATATTCATATCATACTTTCCTATTCACAATAATGATGGTGAAGTTGTTGGGGTAATAGGAATTGAATTTGAAGCAAACCATCAATACAATACATTTAAATTTATAAGCATAGTTACACCACTTATAGCATTATTAACTTGTCTAATATCAGCATTGGTTGCGGTAGTTCTATTTAAGCGTATATCAAACCCTACATATACTGATTTTGCTAATACAGATTACTTAACAGGTTTAAAAAATAGAAATGCCTTCGAAATAGACATGAATAATTTGAACAATTTAAGTATAAAAAAGCTAATATCTATCATATCAATAGACTTAGATGGCTTAAAAAAAATCAATGATAAATTTGGTCATCAGACAGGAGATTTATACATTAAGCATGCAAGTAAAATTATAAGAGATGTTATAGCTAAAAAACATGTAGTTTATCGTGTTGGTGGAGATGAATACATAGTCATTCTAAAAAATTCATCTCATGAAGAGATAAATACTATTATAAATAATATCAATTTAAAAATAATTGAAGAAAACTCAACTAACGAGTTAAAGTTATCAATGTCTATTGGATATGCTGTTTTTGATGATAAATTAGATGTTTCTTTGTTTGATACATATCATCGTGCAGATTCTCAAATGTACGATAATAAAAGGAAATTTAAAACACGTGATTAACATTAATTCTAAGCTTAAAAAGTCTATTCCATAAATAACAAGAATAGACTTTTTTAATTTGTATTTTTTTAAGAATTTATTTAGTTAAGATTTGTCCTTTTTTCCAAACGATTTTTTATGAACTCATGTATTACTTTCACTAATATGTTTGTAATTAGTATTAATACTGCCAATGCTGCAGCCTGTGCAGTGCTACCTTTATCATCCAATTGTACAATTGATATTGCAGCCACTTTTGAACTTGCAGTATATATAAATACTAAAGCTGATATGGTCACCATAGAGTTTAAGAAAAAATACATAAAATTTTCTAAAACTGCTGGCAAACAAAGTGGTATAGTTACATTTTTAAGAATTGATGCACTGTTTATCCCCATCGACTTAGCCACCATATCTAATTCCTTATCTACTTTCTTAATGGCTGTAGTAGCAGTTATAAACGCTACTGAAAAGAAATGTACTACATTACATATAACCATTATAAGTACTGTTCCATATAATCCATTGAATAAGTTTTTAATGTATATTGTATCCATAAAATTAAACTCTAACTTATTAAAAAATAGTACATAAGATATACCTAAAACCAACCCTGGCAATGCCATAGGTAATGTACTTAAAAAATATCCAAATGATTTTAAATACGGAGCTTTTTCTGTTTTTTCATTTAGATATGCAAATAAGAAAACAAAGCTTGTACCAAGAATAGCTGTTAATAGTGACATTTTTATTGAATTTATAAATGGTGTAATTCCATCAATACTATTTTTCATAGAAAAGTGTTCTAGTGTGAGTCTTAAATCATATGGCCAAACAGATATTAAGGATGATAAGATTACAGTTAACATTACAGCTATTATACCAAATGCAATAAATCCTACAATCCCACCAAAAATACTATCTCTTAATTTATTAGATTTAATTTTATATGGAATTGACTTTGAATTTATATACGAATTTTGATTCTTTTCAATTTTTTTAGTTACCATAAATGATATTATTGCAGGTATTAAAAGTAAAATTGATACAGTAGCACCCATTGGCATATTTTGTTGCCCTATAATCTGCTTATACACATCTATTGATAATACATTAAACTCTCCTCCAATTACTTTTGGAGCTCCAAAGTCTGTAAAGCATAGTGTAAATGATACAAATGCAGAACTTATCAAAGAGTATTTTATACTAGGAATTGTTATACTTATAAATTCTCTTATTTTACTTATACCCATAGTGTTACTAGCTTCATATAATCTATAATCCGTTGAACTTAATGATATATAAAGTATTTGAAATGATTGAGGAAATACATATATAATTTGTGCTAATATTATTCCTACTGCTCCATATATTGGAACATGTATTCCAAGTAAATTAGTTACAACCCCTTGATTCCCAAACAAATATACTAAGCCTATTGCGTGCATCATTGTTGGAGCAAACATAGGAAACATTGCTAACGACTTAAAAAATCCCTTAAATTTAATCTTTGTCCTCGTTAGTGCATACGCATATACTAATGCAAGTGTTAATGATATCACAGTTGATATAATAGATACAAATACTGTATTTTTCAGCGAATTCAACAGAGCTTCAGAAGCTAAGTATTCTTGGAAGTTTTGCAATCCAACAAAGACTCCATCTTTATCTAAAAATGCCTGCACAAATAGATATATTATAGGTGCCAGTAAGAATATTACTAAAGACATAACCAATACTGTAAGCATGCACTTTTTTATATCTAGATTCATTTTTGATTTAAGACTTATACCCTTAGAACTCATAGCATTATTATTCATATACTTATGCTCCTTTAACTTTTGGATACTTTAAATAGTATTTTTCATCTATATTTATCTTTACAAGGTCACCTTCTACTAAATTTAAATTAACCCATTCTTTTATAGAAACATCACTTATTATGAAATTTTCATTTAATTTATCTTTTATTTCTACTCTTAGGAGATTTCCTCTGAACTCTATGTTAGATATTATTCCTTGATAATTTTCTTTTGTTGATTTCTCTATTTGGACATATTCGGGTCTTACAGTTAATATAGAATCTCCATTATCAAAGCAGTTTGTATCTCCTATAAATTGAGCTGTAAATAGATTTTGAGGATTTTGATATATTTCTTCTGGAGTTCCTATCTGCATTATATCTCCTCCATTTAAAATAGCGATTTTATCTGCCATTGTTATAGCTTCTTCTTGGTCATGTGTTACCATTATTGTTGTTATATTAAGTTCTTTTTGTAGCCTTTTAATATCCATTCTAAGCTTGTGTCTAACCTTTGCATCTAATGCAGACATTGGCTCATCTAAAAGCAAAAACTTTGGTTCAAGCGCTAATGCTCTCGCTATTGCAATTCTTTGTTGTTGCCCACCTGATAACGCTTTAGGATATTTATGAGCTTCATGAGTTAATCCCACTATTTCAAGAACTTCTTTAACTTTATTATCTATTTTTTCTTTTGAAACTTTTCTTTCTTTAAGTGGAAAAGCTATATTGTTATATGCAGTCATATTTGGAAACAAAGCATATGATTGAAACACTATTCCAAAACCTCTCTTTGACGGTTCTAAATCTGTAATATCTTTATCTTGAAGAATTATAGCTCCACTATTTACTTCTTCAAGACCAGCTATTATTCTAAGTAATGTAGTTTTACCACATCCACTAGGCCCAAGTAAACATAAAAATTCACCTTCTTCAATATCCAAACTAATATTATTTAAAACCCTTTTTTGGTCATAATTTTTAAACACATTATTTATTTTTAAGTAACTCATATCTTATCTCCCCTTATCTAATTATATTTTTGTTTTAAATTTTTTTCTTCTAAAATTATCTCTTCTAAACTATTCATTTAAATTTTACTTACTTTCAGATTTTGAACCATACTTTGATTCCCAAGTTTTTAATACCATACCTCTATTTTTTGCAGCAGAGTTTAAATCTACTTCCTTTATTAGCTGTTCAAATGGTTGTTTAGAATAACCCTTTGGAACTGGATTATTTGTCTTTATAGAAGTAACTGCTACTTCGTGTGCATATCTATTCATAGCTGAATCACTCATTGCCCAGTCTAAAAATATCTTTGCTTCTTTTTTTATATTCTCTTTTTTAACTAAAGCATTTGCTTCTAAATCCCAACCTGAACCCTCTTTTGGAAATACTACTTCTATAGGTTCACCACTAGATAATTGTTGTGTAGCTCTATATCCAAGTGTAATACCTATTGGATATTCTCCAGAACCAGCTAGTTTAGCAGGCTTTGAACCAGAGTGTGTATATGTAGCTATATTTTTATGTAATTTATCCATATAATCGTAAGCATCTTTTTCGCCCATCATTTGAATAAGTCCTGATACTGTAAGATACCCTGTTCCAGATGATGCTGGATTTGGCATTGTTATTAGCCCTTTATATTCTGGTTTTATCAAATCTTTATAACTTTTTGGAACATCAATACCTAATTTTTCAAGCTCTTTATAATTAACTACTATAGCTGTTTCTGGTACACTCATTCCTACCCAGGATACATCTTCTCCAGTATCTTTGAATTTTTTATCAACCTTATCATAATTTTTTGGCTTATACACTTCAAGCGCTCCATCTTCTTTTAACTCTATCATGTTCATTGCTGACAATCCCCATATAACATCAGCTTGCGGATTATCTTTTTCTGCTAATAATTTTGAAGCTATTACTCCATGAGAATCCATAACTATCTCTACATCTATATTTGGATACTCTTCTCTAAAGCCTTCCATATAGTAAGCTATTTGCTCTTCCTCTAATGCTGCATATATTGTAAGTTTATTATTTCCTTTTCCTTGAGTAGTTTGTGGTGTTGTTGATATGCAACTTGTCATAAATGTAATTACTACAATACACAGACAAGTAAATATAAATTCTTTCATATCTTCCCCCTTTATGTATTTTTATGTGTTTTTATCTTTTTTTAATTGTTTTTTATTGTTTTTGCTTATGTTTATATAATACACCTAATTTGTTAATATAAAGTTAAGTGTAAATTAACAGTTCGTTAATTTTTAGAAATTTTTGTTAAATATGTTATTTTTGATTAATTCTAGTATACTTTTAAACAATATTTTATTTTTATGGTATCTATATTTTTAATTTGAGCATAAAAAATAAGCCTAACTCCTATAAACTAGAATGTTAGACTTACTTTTATAAGTATTTAATTACACAACCAAATTATTTTTCTTCTTTTCTTCAAGTGCTTTTTTAAGCACCATATCCTTAACCTTCATAAGTCTAGTAGTACTTGCTCTTTCATTTTCCTCAAGCTTCATAGCAATATACTTAATAGTCTCCATGTAATTTGGTATCATTACATTCTCAAGAGCATTAACACGTCTACGTGTCTTTTCTATCTCTTGAGCAAGAAGTTGTGCACTTTTCTCACTTTCTGCAAGTCTTAAAAGTGGCTCCATAGCAGCTGAGAATGCTTCCATAGCAGAATCTAATTCACCTGATGTAAAGGCAAGTCCATAAGGATAAATATCACTTTGATTGTTTTCAGTTTTAAAGTCAAACACAGGAACATCAACACTCATTATATTTTTCGTAGAGACATCTACTGAAACAGATTGCTTTGGCATCATAAGTGCTGAACCTAGATACTCCTGACTCATAACTGCTCTTGCAATTATAAAATTTTTATAAGCACTATCAAGAGCATTTTCTGCTTCTTCACGTAATCGCTTATTTTCTCTTACAATATCAAGAAATTGTTTCATAAGTTCATCAAGCTTATCTTTAAGAAGCTTATGACCTCTTGTAGCAGTTTTAAGGAGTTTCTTAAGTCTAGTCATTTCCATACGTGTTGGATTTACATTTAATCTAGCCACAGATATCACTCCTTAGGCATATATTTTTCAAAATATTCATCACGAATACGTTTAAGTTCACTCTTTGGTAACATACTAAGAAGCTTCCATCCAATTTCTAATGTTTGCTCAATAGTTCTGTCAGTTCTAAATCCTTGTGAAACATATTCTTTCTCAAATTCATCTGCAAACTTTGCATACATTAAATCAATCTCAGAAAGTGCAGATTCACCAAGTATTGCCATAAGTTCTTTTGCATCTTTACCTCTTGAATAAGCGGCAAAAAGTTGGTTCATTGTATCTGCATGGTCCTCACGAGTTTTACCTTTACCAATCCCCTTATCTTTTAGACGAGAAAGTGATGGTAAAACATCTATAGGAGGCTGTATATCTTTTTTATAAAGTTCACGGCTAAGTATAATCTGTCCTTCTGTAATGTATCCTGTAAGGTCAGGTATTGGATGTGTTTTATCCTCCTCAGGCATTGTAAGTATAGGAATCATAGTTATAGAACCTTCATGCCCTTTCATTTTTCCTGCTCTTTCATACATTGTAGCAAGGTCAGTATAAAGATAACCTGGATATCCACGACGTCCTGGTACTTCTTTTTTAGCTGCTGAAACTTCACGTAATGCTTCTGCGTAGTTTGTAATATCTGTTATTATAACAAGTACATGCATGCCCTGGTCAAAAGCAAGATATTCAGCTGCTGTAAGTGCCATTCTAGGTGTAGATACACGCTCTACAGCTGGGTCATTTGCAAGGTTTACAAATACTACAGAACGGTCAATAGCACCAGTTGCTTTAAAGTCACTTATAAAGAAATCTGCATCTTCAAAAGTTATACCAACTGCAGCAAACACAACGGCGAACTTAGAATCAGTTCCACGTACTTTTGCCTGTCTTGCAATTTGAACAGCAAGGTTAGCATGTGGCAAACCCGCTGCTGAGAATATAGGAAGCTTTTGCCCCCTAACCAGTGTATTAAGTCCATCTATCGCAGATACACCAGTCTGTATAAATTCTGCTGGATAATCACGTGCTGCTGGATTTATTGGAGCTCCATTTATATCAAGTCTTTTATCTGGTATAATTTCTGGGCCTCCATCAATAGGTTTACCCATTCCACTAAAGACACGACCTAATATATCTGGTGAAACTCCAAAATCAAGACTCTTTCCTAAAAAACGAACTTTACTTTCAGCAAGGTTTATACCTGTTGAACTTTCAAAAAGCTGAACAAGTGCAGTATCTTCATTTACCTCTAGAACTTTACAACGACGAATCTCTCCATTTGAAAGCTCAATCTCTCCAAGTTCATCAAATTTTACACCTTCTACACCGTTTATTAGCATAAGAGGACCGGCCACCTCTTGTATTGACTTATATTCCTTTATCATAGTTCTTCAGCCCCCCTCTTTTTAATAAGGTCTGCAAGCTCATTGTCTATTTCCTCTTCAATTGAATCGTAAGTAGCATCTATACTGTCTTCTTCTACATACTTAGCACGACCAATCTTTTCAAGAACTGAAAGCTTGATAATATCATTTATAGTAACATTTTGCTTGATGGCATCTTGTGCTGACTTATAGAATTTTAATATAAGTCCCATCATTCTATATTGTTTATGAAGTGATGTGTAAGTATCAACTTCGTGGAAAGAGTTTTGATGAAGGAAGTCTTCTCTTATAGAACGAGTAACTTCTAATATCAATCTATCTCCATCTGAAAGTGAATCCACACCAACTAATTGAACTATTTCTTGAAGTTCAGATTCAACTTGTAAAAGTTTCATAGCTTGAGCTCTTTGAGCTGAGAAATTATCATTTACATTTTTATCTGTCCATACATCAACTTTTTCCTGATAGAGTGAATAACTTGTTAACCAGTTGATTGCTGGGAAATGACGCTTATATGCCAAAGAAGCATCAAGCCCCCAGAATACTTTTACTATACGAAGTGTTGCTTGGCTGACAGGTTCTGATGTATCTCCACCAGGAGGAGAAACTGCACCAATTGCTGTAAGTGTTCCTTCTCTATCATCCATACCTAGACAATTTACCTTTCCTGCTCTCTCATAGAATTGAGCAAGACGTGAACCTAAGTATGCAGGATAACCTTCTTCACCAGGCATCTCCTCTAGACGACCACTCATCTCTCTAAGAGCCTCAGCCCATCTTGATGTAGAGTCTGCCATAAGTGCAACACTATATCCCATATCTCTAAAGTATTCAGCTATTGTAATACCAGTGTATATAGAAGCTTCACGTGCGGCAACTGGCATGTCTGATGTATTTGCTATAAGCACAGTTCTTTGCATAAGTGACTCGCCTGTTCTTGGGTCTTTTAATTCAGGGAACTCAAGAAGAACATCTGTCATTTCATTTCCACGTTCACCACAACCTATATATACAACTATATCTGCATCTGCCCATTTAGCAAGCTGATGTTGTGTAACAGTTTTTCCACTTCCAAAAGGACCTGGTATAGCTGCTACCCCACCTTTTGTGATTGGGAAAAATGTATCTATAACTCTTTGACCTGTAACAAGAAGTGAATCTGGTGTTTTCTTTTCTCTATATGGTCTTTCTTTTCTAACTGGCCATTTTTGCATCATAGTTACAGCTATATCGTTACCTTTTTCATCTGTAATAACACAAACTGTATCTTCAACAGTAAATTCTCCAGAATATATTTCTTTTATAGTACCATTAACTCCATAAGGAACCATAATTTTACATTCCACTACAGCTGTTTCTTGAACTCCACCAATTATATCACCAGATACAACTTTATCGCCTACAGCTTTTTTAGGTTTAAATTCCCACTTAACTTCTCTATCAAGTGAAGATACCTCAACACCTTTAGTTATATTAGTACCTGAAATATCATACATTTTTTCAAGTGGACGTTGAATACCATCATAAATAGTTGAAATAAGACCTGGTCCAAGCTCAACACTCATAGGCATTCCAAGAGAAACAACTTCCTCTCCTGGTCCTAGACCAGAAGTCTCCTCATAAACCTGTATAGAAGCTTTATCTCCATGCATTTCTATAATCTCGCCTATAAGATGTTTATCTGAAACTCTTACGACGTCAAACATATTCGCATCTCTCATGCCCTCCGCTACAACAAGCGGTCCTGACACCTTTACAATTGTGCCTGTTTTCATATTCTCTCACCTGCAATCATATACTTTATCAAAATTTAAATACTCCCTCCTATATTTTATCAATACATACTTTTAGTACTAATAAAATTTGAGATTGTCTTTTATTCAACTTCCATTTATTCTTTAAATAATATATCTGCACCTATAGCACGTTTACTAGATTCTCTTACTTCATTCATACCTAATCCCATACTTCCTCCAATACCTGGAATAACTATAATAGCAGGAAGTTGGTAGTCCTTGTATTTTGCTATTGATTCTTTTGCAAGCAATGATGCCTGTTCTGTAATATAAATTATCGCATACTCATCTTCAACCAACTTATGTATACTTTTTTTAATTTCGTCACTATCATAGGCTGGGAAGATATCTATTCCAAGAGCTAAAAATCCCATGATGCTATCTTTATCTCCAACTACTCCTACCTTATACATAAGCATCCCTTAGCCTTTCTTTTATAGTATCTGCGTCTATATTATTAAGCTTACTAGTCAAAATAATTCTTATTGTTTTTATCTCTGATTCTTTAGCATATAAATAAGCAATTAATGGCTCTAATGTAAGAGGTTTAAATTTTGCTTCTCTAACATATTCCATAAGATAGTCATCACAAAGTTTTTCAAATACAGTGAATCCATTACTCATACCATTTTTACAGATATCAGAGTAAGAAGTAGACTTAAAACATGATGCTGGAGTGTCTGAAGAAAAAGCTTCTAAGAATTTTTCCTTATCAAGTGAGCCACCTGAAACAAACACATTCATAAACATGTGAAAATCTTTCTTCATATTTTTAACTCTTATAAAACTTTTTAGATTTGTTAAATCACAAACTTTCATAACATAATCTATTACAAATTTGTTTTGACTTTCTTTAGCAGTCTCTTTCATACTAGAAAAAGTCGCTTTATCCAAAGCAATATCGACCATCTGACCATTTTGTGTCTTACTATAAACATCAAATGCCTCTACTATGGCTGCTGCCATTATATTAGGTAAATCACTAAAATTACGATTTGCTAAAGATTCTCTAAGCTTAATAAGAGGAATTGTACCTCCATCAATCAAATATTTTTCACCATCTACACCAGAAATTTCTTCTTTAATCAGCACTTTTAAGTTGTGATAGTCATTTTTATAAAGAAATACATCAACAAATTTTTCTTCAGGAGCTAGACCTTTAAGAATTTCATATGTCTTTGATAATTCTTGAGTCAAAATATTCTCAAAATTATGGATATTATTATTCGATGTATCCACATAACCTGCTTCAGCTATAATTCTTAAAGAATCTTCAGGGCTTTTGGCTTCTGCCATTTGAATAAACATTTGTCTGTTAAGAAGCTGTTTTTCAAGCACTCTTATTCGTGCCACGGCATAGGGATAAGTTTTTTCTTCTGCCATTTTTTAACCCCTCCTTAATTAAACAAAATTTCTGCTGCAATTTGCTCAATATCTTCATGTTCTACTGCAATTATGGCTTCAAATGAATAATTATACTCAATGTCGCCTTTTTTAACTATAAAGCCTCCAGTAATATCTCTGATTTCATCAGATACTTTAATGCCTTTTTTTGATAACACATCTTTCAATGCTTTTTTATCTTTTTTAGATAATACTATCTGTGAGTCTTCTGTACAGTTTGATTTTTCAATCATATTTAATATAATCTCTTCATATTCACTATCTTTAAGATTTAAAAGTTTATTTTTAGCTTCTAAGATTACTTCTTCTAAAATCTCTTGTTTTTTTGATAATATTTGTTTCTTAGCCTCCATATAAGCTCCTGATATTTCCTTAGAAGCTGCTTTTTCTGCTTCTGCCTCTGCAAGCTTTGTATAGGAAGCCATTTCCTTTTCAGCTTTTTCAGTAGCTGAATTTATTTTTGAATCTGCCTCACTCTTAGCTTTATCCAATATTTCTTGTGCTTCTTGTTTGGCATCAGCTATAATTCTGTCAATCATTTTTTGTTCATTACCCATAGGAGTGCTTCCTCCTTTTCATTTTTTTTACTTATGAATTATAATCTATAATTAACCAACTGCAATTCCATTGTAAGCTAAGAAAGAAACAAGTAGTCCTAAAAGAGCATATGTTTCAACTATCGCTGCAAATGTTATAGCCTTACCAAGTTCCTCAGGTCTTTTAGCAACTATTCCAACCCCTGCTGCTGCTGCCTTACCTTGTGCGATACCTGACACTAAACCAACTAAACCAATTGGAAGTCCTGCCATAAGAAGTTGTAAACCTTGAGCTGATGTTGGTATTGCATCTCCCCCAATAATCCCTGCTTTTGATAAAATAAGGAAAGCTATGATAAATCCATATAGACCTTGTGTACCAGGAAGAAGTTGTAAAACTAGAAGTTGACCAAATTTACTAGGGTCTTCTGTTACAACACCTGCTGCGGCTTGACCTGCTATTGAAGTACCTTTAGCAGAACCCATACCTGCAAATAATGCTGCTATAGCAGCTCCTGATATTGCCAAAAATTGACCATTTCCTAACGCGTTTAAAAATTCCATATTTACATCTCCTTTTTATTAATGCTTGTATATTTTGTTTTATACTTAAACGGAACAAAAGGAACTCCTCCGCCTTCATAAAACTTGTTGAAAAATTCTACATACTGTAACCTACTTGTATGAACATATGCACCTAGTGCATTTATAAGAAGGTTTATTGTGTGTCCTACAACACCAATTACAACTGCAAATATTGGACCAGCTATAGCCCCTAAAAGATTGATAACCTGCCCTATAACTCCTGTTGTTAGACAAAGTGCCATAATTCTTGTATAAGATAATATATCAGCAAAATAACTTGTTATGCCATAAAGGCTTGAGAATCCTTTGAAAAGCTTAACAGGAACACCTTTAAAGCTTCTTCCTTGAGTAAGGACAAGACCTAAAGCACCTATAATTGCCAAATATTTTCCTACTTCAGAAAATACACCTATATCGCCTGCAACAAAAGGTATTATAAGTAGACATACCCCTGTTATACATAAATACCAAAAACCTATATCAAAAATTGCATCTATTACCTTGCCATCTCTTATTAATGTATATGCTTTAATTCCCAAACCTACATATATATGGATAATACCGAACAGTAATGACATTCCCATAAGTACCATAACATCCTCTAAAGGATTGATTAGAGCTTTTATAGGAATTAAATCCCCCAAAATACCCCCGAATATAAGACCCCATATAGTAGTTGAAACTCCACAAATACCAATAAGTTTAATTAAATTTCCTTCACCTTTTTGCATTTTTGATTTGTATACAATAAATCCACATGCTAGTGCAATTATCATCCCATATGCAGCATCACTTAGCATCATTCCAAAGAATACAACATAAAAGAAAGTCATAATTGTATTTGGGTCAATATCTTTTGTGCTTGGACAGCTGTACATATTTGTTACACTTTCAAAAGGTGTTACAACTTTATTGTTTTCAAGCAGAATTGGGAAACCTTCTTCTTTATCTCCTTCCTCTGTTTGAACACAACAGTCAAACTTTTCTGTAATTTCTTTAATTAGCTCATCTGCTCTTTTGCTTGGTAGCCAACCGTTAAGGCAGAATGTTGTTTTTGTTTTGACAAGCCTCTCTATAATCTTTTTTTGGTCTCTTTCTATAGTGTAAAAATCATATAGATTTTCAAGCATGTGCATATTATCTGCATGGCTTTTAATTTCTTCCGTCTTATTCTTAGAAACGTTTTCCTGTCTAATTATCATTTCATTATATTTCTTAATAGCTTGTGATGGTGTACCTTCTTCATTTGGCAATGCAACTACTGAAAAATTAAATTCTTTTAGAACCTCTAAAGCATTATCAAAAGTTTCTTTCAAAGTAATTAAATAAACATAGTTCATTAACTTGTCGGAATTAATAATTCCAAGAACACTTTCTGGTATTTCATCTTCTAATTTTACTCTTAAGGCATCAACATTTGCACTTGTAGGCACAGTCCCAAGTATAGTTTTTGTATACTTAGTTTCCATATTTTCAAGAGGAATATCAAAATTCACCCATGGTTCTAACATATTTTTATTGTTATTCAATAGATTTATGTTAGTCCTTATTGTACCTATCTCCTTATGTAGAGTGTTTAACTCTAAAGCTTCAGCGTAAATTTGTTCTTCTTTTTCGCTATCAATTCTGTTAAACTCTCTTTTTGGTGCAAACATGGCTTTCTTTTGTTTCACTAGTGAAGAAACAATGTTAATTGCTTGATTTACATGAGACATCTTTTGCTCTAACATTATAACTTCTGATTCTTCACTATCTTTTACAAGATAATTTTTTAACTCCTCCTCCTCAGTAAGAAAGGCACTATCATCAATCTGAACAAACCCACGGTTCATAAGTAGCTTTAAAATCTGGCTTTTTTGAGCTTCTAAGCCAACAATAGATATTTTGTTCATATTAACTATTGCCATATTATCTCACTACCTTTCCAATAACCGCTTCAATCGCCTTACTTTTTCTTTCTTTAGCAGTTTTTTCAATTTTCAGACATTCACTTTTAGCATTAGCTAAGATTTTATCAACCTCCACCTTACTGTCGGTGACTGCCTTCTCAATAAGAGTTTCTTCCATAAGCTTTGCTTGCTTTTTTACATCAGCAAAGATGCTTTCACATTTGTTTACAGCATCAGCTCTGATAGACTCTGCATCAGTAACAGCTTTTACTTTGATACTGTCTGCTGTCTGCTCTGCCTCAACAATGCTTTTTATTATTTCAAAAGCCATCCAAATCACCTCTCTTACCTTTTTACTATGTATATAACCAATTAGATTTTTTTATTCTAATTAGATTACTACCTCATTGTTAAAGTATAAACAGCATTTTTATATAATAATTAATATTTTTTAACGTTTATCTCTTAATAAAACATATTTTAGAGTAGCATTTACTTAGATTTACATCCTTTTTTGACTTACTTTTAGACTATGACATGAGTATGATTTTTTAATACCATTATTTTCAATAATTATAATTTAAAGCGATATGGTTTGTCAATAGCGTTATTCTGTTTTAAAATTAACGTTTTATCGACATTTTTAATTTTTATTTCAATATTTTTCTATATATAATTTTATTTATTACATATAAAATATTTTTATCAGTTTTTTCAACACTTATAGTATTGAAACTAATTGTTTTTTTTGAATTTTTAGAAATATCTCACATTATTTCATCTAAGTTTTATAAATCATTGAGCTATATCGATTTTTGTCACCTTATTTTTAATTTAATTTTTTGTATTTACTTAGATATAAATTAATATTTTCTAAGATTGATAAAATTTACACTTATATTTGATATTTTTATTTTAACTAGTTATATTAATTTAAAATTGATAATATATACAGTTATTTTATATATTCGACAACATTATAAAAAAATCCTCGTACCAATCACTCCAATCTTCAATAGGATATGCTGCTCCTCCATTTACACTTTTCAATAGATTTGATGTATATTCTTCTCCTATAGAAAAAAGTTCCCCTACTGTTATATTGTAACCTCTAGATGTAACAACTTTGCAAAACGAATCCATAACATCACGTTGTTCTCTTGTTTTTATAAGCTCTATTTTGAACTTCTCATCTTTCCTAACTTCTTCTAAAATCCTAATTAACTTTTCATTCATTATATATTCCTCCTTTTAATAACCTCTATATAAAAATGAAGCCATCTTAAAAAACTAAGATGACTTCACTTAATGCTTATAATCATATATATTCACTAATATAAAATAATTGGTGTACCTGGCTCTATATTTTCATATATCTTCTTTGCTTTAGAAAAAGGCGTATTTACACATCCATGCGAACCTGAAGATCTATATATACCTCCACCAAAAGAACTTCTCCAAGTAGCATCATGAATTCCTATATTTCCATTGAATGGAAGCCAATAGCTTACAGGTGAACTGTAACCTTGCCCAGTTAATGAAACATTTCTAGCCTTATAATTAAGAGGGTATATACCTGATGGTGTGGCAAATCCTCTACCTAAATCCCCTGTTACAACATCTGTTGATACAAGCATCTCTCCATTTTTAAAGAACCACATATGTTGGTTAGAAAGACTAATCTCTACATATGTATTTCCAATATCATCTTTATTACGAGATACAGCTTTTTGTATGTAAATAGGTTCTCTTGTAACATTTTTACCAGCTTTTACAACATCAACCAATGCTTCAGCTTCTTTGTTTTTGTCTATCAACCAACCATAAATTCCACCTGAAATTGTAATGTCTTTACCTGTTGCAGTTTTAAATGGTCTTGAATCTCCAAAAGTACTATATTTTTTGCTTAGACCTCTTGCATATTCAACCATAGCAGCATTATCAAAGCTTATCTCATAATTCTTTTCTGAGTCTACCTTTAACCATTTATTAATCTCAACACCATCTAAAGTTTCCTTACGGTCACTAAAATCATATGTAACAACTACACCGACATACTTATCTAATGTCTTAATAGCTTCTTTCAATTTTTCTGAATCCTTTGTATTGTTTGGTGCTTCATACACCTTATTTTCGTCTAAAGAAATAGAAGTCTCTCCAGAATTAATTGATTTTTGTACTAACTTATAAAAGTCATCTTTTTTTACCTTGTTTCCAAGTACCTCTGGAACTATAGTATAAGCATTTTTAGTACTATCATACTTAGGGTAAGCACTCTTAGGTTCTACAACTTTTTTACTATCAAAGCAAGCTAGAGCATTAAATTTCTTTTCTAGTAAATCTTTATTATATGAAAGAGTTACCATATTATTATACTCTTTAGATTTAAATATCCCAACAATCCATCCAAATGCACTCTGGCTATCTTTTATCTTTTGGACTTTATCATCTGATGTAAACTTTAAATCAATATCTTTTGCTTTTATTTGCTCTTTCTTACTATCTCTTTCCTCTAAATTTAAGGTATAAGAACTAGTACTTGATGCTAATAAATCATTTACTTGCTCAACTGTTTTTCCTGAAGCTTTAACTCCATTAATAGTTGTCCCAAAATAAAAATGACTTCTAAAAAAGATTGCCATTCCTATATAAGCTACAACTAAAACACCGACTACTATACCTATCTTAAACTTCAGATTTTTTTGCCCACTTTCTTGTTTTACCTCTTTTCCATCAATCATAATTAAATCCTTCCTTACATTATAATTACCTATGTACTTTATTGCTTTTTAAACAAAATCATATTTGCCTTATTTTATATACCCAAATTACTGTAGTATTATTTACATTTTTAAATATAGAGTTATTTTCATGATACTATTTTATATTTTAAATAAAGTAGTTATTGTAAATACCTCCTTTCAAAATCCCTTAAATATAGGCTCTGCTATATTAATATATTACCATACTTTTAAGAATCATGGGGATATCTATCTGTTTTTGTAACTAATAACTACTTATTTTAAAGATTATATTTCAATCTAACATAACGTTGTTATATACATTCTATTTAATTATTTTAGTTTCTATATCTTTTCCATCTGCATATTCTTTAAGTAATTCCTTAGCATAGTCAAAATATTCTTCAATATCCGATTCTTGGCTAAAAGAAAATATACAAATCAATATTTCATTTGCATCCTCTGTTATCATTGCTCTCTCAGAGTCACTAGTTGGACTTCCAAATTTACCTAGTGAATCAGATAATATCGGAAGATTTTCTATATTTATCAATTCCTTTCCAATACCTTTATACTGCTCTCCTTCATCTCCTACAGTAAAGCATACTGGTGAATGTAATTTACTTACATTATATGTACCTACTGGATACAATGATTTTATTGATATTAGATTATTTATTTCAACTATATTATTTATTGTGTAAAGACCTTTCCCTTGAATAATTCTTCTAACTAATGCTTCTGAAGATGTTCTATATCTACTTGGATTTTTACCAAGTTCTTTATAAGCGTTTCTTGCATCTTTAATCTTATCCAATTTTGTAATATCTTCAACTTTTAGACTTTGATTTAAAATATCACAAAATGTGTTTATCTCACTAATCAATTTTTCTGAGCTCTTACTTACTGCTACTTTTGCTTGGATACAGCCTAACTTAGCATTAGGCCATCTTTCCTTAAGTTTTTTATCAATACTTACATCTATCATACTCAAACAACTCCTATACACTAAATTTTTATTAAAGTTTTTATCATCTATACATTATAGTACTATTCCTTTGTTAATGACATGTTTATTAACAAAATAATTTATTTTTAATACAATTTTTATAAAAGGCTATTATTTTTCCTTTACATACAGTCAATATATGACTAAAAATCAAAAAAACACTAATTATTTAACAAGAATTTATTAAACTCAAGTATTTATAACTAGTGCTTTATATAAAGATTAAATCCTAATCTTTTAGTAAATTTATAAAATTTATACCTGGCATTGGTCTTGCAAAATAAAATCCTTGAACTAAATCACATCCAAATTGCTTCATTAATTCAGCTTGTTCCTTAGTCTCAACACCCTCTATAATTACAATTAAGTCTAGTGATTTAGCTAGAGATACTATAGATTTTGCTATATTACGGCTTCTCTTATCATTTTCAATACCATCAAGAAAAGATCTATCTAATTTAAGTACATCAATTGGCATATCCCTTAAGCAGCTGATAGAAGAATAGCCTGTCCCAAAGTCATCCATAGAAATAAAAAATCCATACTTTCTTAACTCATTTAAGACATTCTTTAAAATATTTAATTCATTCATAGCTACAGTTTCTGTTATCTCCAATTCAATTAAATCTGAATTTATATTATACTTTTGTATAGTATCATTAATGAATTTCACTATATCTGGTTGGTATAACTCAACTCTAGATAAATTTACTGAAACTGGAACTATATTTTTACCTTTTTTCTTCCAGTCAGATAAGTCCATGCATACTCTTTCAAACACAAACCTTCCAATTTTTAAAATCAACTGACTTTTCTCTGCTATAGGTATAAATATTGCTGGACTTATAAATCCATATTCTGGATGATTCCATCTTATTAGTGCCTCACTTCCTACCATTTCACCACTTACAAGTGAAAACTTAGGTTGATAATATACTTCAAATTGATTTTTTACTAAGGCTGTTTTTATATCATCTAAAATAATTGATTCTTCACTAAGTTTATTTCTAACATCCTCATTATAAATAGCATAATTTACATTTTTACCTTTGGCAACAGACCTAGCCATATTTGCCTTATTTACAGCCTTTTGAATATCTACTTCTCCTTCTTCTACAAAGTAAATCCCTACACACAGAGAAATTTCAAATACTGTATTTAGATTTCTTTCAATATTATCTCGTATATTATCAAGTTTTCTTATAACTTTATCTCTTCCTTTTTTATAATCACAGAAAATTGAAAAATAATCACTTGAAAGTCTTGCATATATTTCACCTTCTGTTAGTTCTTCTTTTAAAGCTTTTGCTATTGTAATTAACAGATTATCACCAAATCCATATCCAAAAGTATCATTAATCATCTTAAAATTGTTAATGTCAAAATATACTATAATATAATTTAAAGATGGTTTATTTAAAAGATATCTACTACACTCCTTATAAAACTTGTTTTGATTTCCTATATGAGTAATCTTATCTTCATAGGCCAAACTCAAGACTTCTTTTTCATTAGAATTTTTTATGTACATTATGTAGAAAATTATTGTAATAAATATAAATATAATTAATAACACTGCATATAAAGCTCTCTTGATAATTTGCTCTGAATTCTTAAATATAACACTTTCTGGAACTGAAAAAATCAAATTCCAATCCTTTATATAGTTATTTTTCTCACTTCCATTATCCATAGTGGCATATCCTAGGTATCTTTTTTCTCCTGACATCTCCAAGATTGTCGCACCTGTTTGGTTTTCTTGTAACTCTTTTTTTAACTTATTTACATCTTTAATATCATTATATTGTTTTAACAATTTATAAATATTTTCTGATAGTCTATCTTGTTGAGGGTGAAGTATGACTGTACCATTATTTTTTACAACATAAGATATACTGTTATTTTCATAAAAAGATACATTTATAAGTTTCATTAGAGTATTAACATCATAAGTACAATATAAAACTCCAACCACTTTATTATTATTTAATATTGGTACTGAGATAGTAACTTTTTTTACAGATTTATCTACTTCATCAACATATGGGCTTGAAACGTATTTCTTACCTTTAATTGAATTTTTAAAAAATTCTCTATCCTTAACTGAAAACTTATTACCTTTAGTATTTTCTGCATTACCTTCTATGTCAACAATTGCCATAGTATAAAATTTTTGATTTTCCATTTCCTCTAAAAGCTTTTTCATTTTTTCTTCATTAGATATGTCTGGATTTGAAGTATAATAATTTGAAAAAATATTTAAAACATCTAAATCTTTTTCAATTTGTTTTTGCGCTAATTGAGAACCTTGTGTTGCAACTTCTTTTATATGTACCTCTGCCTCTGATATAAGAAGATTTTTTGTATCTTCTATATATAGATACCCCATTGTCAGAAATATTGAGGTCAATAAAAGAATTATAATTAATGTAATATTCTTATTCCTTTTCGTCATTTGACTCCTCCCCTAATTAGTCAATACCTTATATAGCTAACATATCTTTTTAATACAAATTTATCATTTATGTTATATACACATATACCCAAATATAATGTCTAAAACCAATATAATTATTATATAAAACATCCTTAATTATTATAATAACACTATTTAATTAAATTTTGAATTAAAGAATAAAAACTATTCATTTTTTCAAATAAAAATCCCTTATGCAGTAAATTTTTATCTTATGCATAAGGGATTTTATTTTATCTATTTTTTATTAATTTATCTTCCATAATATGAATTTAAATACATATTTTTTATTTCATTCATAAGAGGATATCTTGGATTTGCTCCTGTACACTGGTCATCAAATGCTTGAATTACCATTTCATCTATTGAATCCATAAACTTAGATTCTTCAACACCAAAGTCTCTTATAGTTTTAGGAATACCAACTTTAGATTTTAATTCTTCAATAGCTATTAGTAAGCTTTTGAATTTCTCTTCATCAGAATTTCCTTTTAAACCTAAGAATGAAGCTATTTCAGCATATCTTTTCAATGCCTCTGGGTATTTATATTGAGAAAATGCTCCCATTTTCTTTGGTGCATCTGAAGAATTAAATTTCATAACCTCTGTTATTAAAAGAGCATTTGCAACACCATGTGGTACATGATGGAAAGCACCTAATTTATGAGCCATAGAGTGACAAACCCCTAAAAATGCATTTGCAAAAGCCATACCTGCCATTGTTGAAGCATTTGCCATTTTTTCTCTAGCTTCTGGGTCTTTTGCTCCATTATCATATGCACGTGGAAGATATTCAAATATACTCTTAATAGCTTGTAGTGCAATACCATTTGTATAATCAGTTGCAAGCATAGATACATATGCTTCTAATGCATGAGTCAAAGCATCTATACCAGAAGCAGAAGTTAAGCTTTTTGGCATATTCATCATCATATCAGAGTCAACTATAGCCATATTTGGCATTAATTCATAATCAGCTAGTGGATATTTTACCCCTGTATCTTGGTCAGTTATAACAGCGAATGGTGTTACTTCTGAGCCAGTACCTGCTGATGTTGGTATTGCTACGAAATTGGCCTTTTCACCCATTTTAGGGAATGTATATACTCTTTTTCTTATATCCATAAATCTCATAGCTAGGTCTTGGAAATCTACTTCTGGATGTTCATACAATGTCCACATTATCTTTCCTGCATCCATTGCACTTCCTCCACCTATAGATATTATTACATCTGGGTTAAATTCTCTCATTGCTTTAGCACCTATCTTGGCACATTCCAAAGTTGGGTCTGGCTCTACTTCAAAGAATGTAGTATGTTTAATATTCATTTCATCTAATAAGTCAGTCACTGCTTTAGTATATCCATTATTGTAAAGGAATGTATCTGTTACAATAAAAGCTCTCTTTTTATTCATTACATCTTTAAGTTCTTTTAATGCAACTCCTAAACAACCCTTTTTGAAATAAACTTTTTCTGGTGCTCTAAACCAAAGCATATTTTCTCTCCTCTCAGCTACTATCTTAATATTAAGTAAGTGCTTAACTCCTACATTTTCAGATACTGAATTTCCACCCCAAGACCCACATCCTAAAGTAAGAGAAGGAGCTAGTTTAAAATTATATAAGTCACCTATACCACCTTGAGAAGAAGGAGTATTAATTAAAATTCTACAAGTTTTCATAGCAGAAGTAAATTTATCAAGTTTTTCCCTTTGATTTACATCATCAATATATAGTGAAGATGTATGACCAAATCCTCCATCTTCTACTAATTTTTCTGCTTTTCTAACTGCATCATCAAAATCATTTGCTCTATACATTGCAAGTACTGGTGAAAGTTTCTCATGAGCAAAAGCCTCTTCTAACTCAACAGACTCTACTTCACCTATTAAAACTTTAGCATCTTCTGGAACTTCAAAACCTGCAAGTTTTGCTATTGTACAAGCTGTCTGTCCAACTATTTTAGAGTTTAATCCTCCATTTATCAAAATTACATTTCTCATTTTTTCTGTTTCATCTTTATTTAATAAATAAGCGCCACGCTCTTCAAATTCTTTTTTAACTTCATTATATACATTTTCTAATACTATAACTGATTGTTCAGAAGCACATATCATACCATTGTCAAAAGTTTTAGACACAAGAATTGAATTTACAGCAGTTTTTATATCTGCACTATCATCAATTATTGCTGGTGTATTACCTGCTCCAACTCCAATAGCTGGCTTTCCAGATGAATATGCTGATTTAACCATTCCAGGTCCCCCTGTAGCAAGAGTTAAATCCACTTCTTTCATAACAGTTGTAGTTAATTCTAAAGAAGGTTCGTCTATCCATCCTATTATACCTTCAGGAGCTCCAGCTAAAACAGCCGCCTCAAGAACTACTTTTGCAGCTTCTATAGTAGAATTCTTTGCTCTTGGATGTGGAGAGAAAATTATCCCATTTCTAGTCTTAAGTGCCAAAAGTGCTTTAAATATAGCAGTAGAAGTTGGATTAGTTGTAGGTACAACAGCTGCAATAACACCTATTGGTTCAGCAATTTTAGTCATGCCAAATGCCTCATCTTTCTCTATTACACCACAAGTTCTAGTTTCTTTATATGCATTATATATATACTCTGAAGCATAATGATTCTTTATGACTTTATCTTCTGCAATCCCCATACCAGTTTCTTTTTGTGCCATTATAGCTAGAGGAACTCTTTGCTTATTAGCTGCTAAAGATGCTGCTAAAAAAATCTTATCTACTTGCTCTTGAGTATATGTGGCAAATATTTTTTGAGCCTCTCTAATTTTTGCTAACTTTTTAACTAAAGTTTCAACATTATTTACAACACCTACATTAATTGACATAACCTCATCTCCCTTTATATTTTCTATTATATCCTGTTCTTTATTGGCCATTTTGACAACCTCCTAGAATAGTATTTTTTACTTAACTGTTAATTTATTAACAGTATAACACCTTCTTTTTCTATTTTCAAGTTATTTTTTTAACATTTTATTTTTATTTAAAATAATCTCACTTGTCCCACTAATACTCTACTTTAAGAATACTTATTTTCATCATATATCACTTTATTTTTTATGTAGATTATAGAAAAATCCATCTCAAAACTTAATGATAACGTTATTATTTTAACACAACATTTTTCTTATAAATAAAAATATATACGGAGAATTTTTTAATATAGTATAATTAAACATATACATTCACAATTCTTATGTGATATAAAATAAGATATAGTTAATACAATATAGATAAACTTAGAGTTCATAGGAGGAATAAGGATGAAAAAATTAAAAGTAATTAGCATTTTATCTTTAATTATGAGTACAATTTTAGCTCTTGGAGGTATTGCAGTAGTAACCTATTATGTGGACAATTTGTTTATTAGAGGACTATCAGTATTTATCTTAATTATGTCTGCTTGTTTTGTATCAAGTACAGTTAACTTGATATTCAAAGAAGCAAAGTAATATAAATTCCAGTTTATAAATTAGATTAGGTAAATACTTTTAATATATTATAGATAAAAGTCCAGCAAATAATATTGCTGGACTTTTATTAATATTACATACAATACATATATCGCATCACTAATTTATTGGTGTGGACTTTTTATAACTGGTTGCAATTGCTTATTCTCTAGAGCAAGTTCTATAGTTGGAACTATTAACTCAGTATGTGCAATCATAGAATTAGGCTTTGCTTTACAATTATCTTGACCAAAAGGTACAAAATATATATTTTTAGAATTAAGGAGAATACCAATGTTTTTGAAGTTGAAACTCAGAGCATCGTTCGTTGATATTGATATTACTAATGGTTTATCATTACGAAGATGACCTTTAGCTGCCATCAATACTGGTGAATCTGTAATCCCATTAGCTAATTTTGCAGCAGTATTTCCAGTACAAGGTGCTATTATTATAATATCAGCAATCCCTTTAGGTCCAAATGGCTCTGCCTCTTCAATTGTAACTATAGGCTTATTACCTGTAAGTTCATATGCTTTTTTCATAAACTCTTCAGAATTTCCAAATCTACAATCAATATTTTGTGATACATCTGAAAATATAGTGTGTACATTTGCTCCTTCTTTAACCAAATTCTCTAACTCTATAAATATTTTATCATAAGTACAAAACGAACCAGTAAATCCTACTCCAATTGTAAGTCCTTCAAGTCTCATTTCTAATCCCTTCTTTCATTTATAATATTTTCTATAGCATTAACAAGAATTTCACCAGATGTTTTTGGTGAGTATTTACCAGGAAGCCCAGGACAAAGAGTCGCATTAATACCTGTATCTTTCGTAACAGAATAATCCACTCCACCAGGAGAAGAAGCTATATCAATAATAGTTACTTCTTGTGATACTTTTTCCAGTCTTTCTTTTGTTAAAACACATTCTGGTATAGTATTAAAAATATAATCAAACTGTAAAAGTTTTTCATCAAGTTGATTCAAAGAAATACTAGAATATCCAAATGCATTAGCCATACTTCTTGCATCATTACTCCTTGCTCCAACACATACATTTGCATCTAAAGAGTATAATTTTTTTGCAAGTATTTGTGCACATCTTCCAAAACCTAATACTAAGCAGTTACTTTGATGTATATTAATTATACTTCTTTTAATAGCTTCTGCTATAGCTCCTTCAGCTGTAGCAACTGCATTTAAAATAGCAACATCATTCATTTTCATAAAATCATAAATCTGAATAGAGTGTTGCTCACAAAATTTACAAACTTTAGTTGGTATGTTACCTCCAAATAATATTTGATTAGGAGATAAATTAATTAGCAAGTTATCAATAGTAGCATCTAGACAACCATCCGTATTTTCAATGTTAACTTGATTCTTTGTAAATGGAATTGGACATAAAATAATGGAACTTTTGGATAGTGCCTCAGCTAGTGAAGTTGCTTTTCCAACGATTCCATTTATTATTTCATTTGATATTCCATAAGTGACTACAGAATACCCTTTATTAATTAGTTTTTTTACCATGTACACTTGTCGCAGGTCTCCCCCGATAACAGTTATATCGTATTGATTTGACATATTGTAAGCCTCCTTTACTATATACAATATGTTTTTATCAATATATTGGTTCACTAAAATTACTAAATATTATATCTATAATATTTTTAATAATGCTAATCTATCTATCTTTTCAGAAGAGGTATATGGAAATGAATTTAAAAAGATAACTTTTCTTGGTATTTCATTTTTTATTAGATTCTCTCTCATTTTAATTAATAAATCTTTCTTTGTAATTTTATCTATAATTGTTACAAATAATGCAATTTGACTCCCTCTTATGGAGTCTGAATATGGTAATACAACTGTGTTCTCAATTTGAGGAATTTTTTTCACTTCATTTTCAACCTTAGTGGAGCTAACTTTAAATCCTCCAATATTTACAATATCATCATTTCTTCCTTCAAAAATTAAATATCCATCATCATCAAAATATCCAACATCATTAACAGAATAAGGTCTTGTTGCATTATATACTGCATATTTTGTATTTACAAAAATCTTTCCATCTTTAACATATACATCTATTTCTGGAAATGGTCTTCCTACACTTAAAGGTTTCTTAATCAATTCATCATAACATAAATATGTAATGTAGTTTAATTCACTTGCTCCATAATATAAAATAATTTCAGATTTTGGCATATAACACTTTAAACTTTTTGCAGTATTCTCAAACAATAATTGAGAGCCTGTGAAAATACTTACAACATTGAGTATCTCTTCTTTTAAATGTTTGACTAAGAGTTGTAGCTTTGTAGGTATGAGATATATATTCGTTATATTATATTGTTTTATTGCTTTTATCCATGCTTTACAATTCATACCTGAATTTATTACAACACTTCCACCTTCATATAATACTGATATTAGAGAATTTAGATTTCCTGTAAAACTCAATGTTCCATTAATAAATAAAATTGATTCCTTAGATATATTAAAAATATCATTTTGAATATGAAAGAATCCAACCCAACTCTCATATGTTCTATACAATACTTTTGGAACACTTGTAGAACCTGAAGACAAAACACCCATGCAAATATCTTTATCTATATAGTTTGTAGGAGTATTATATTGATACATATATATATTAAATTTCGGATTAAATATAGAAAAATTAATTTTCTTTACTACTTTATTAGCATCAAATAAATTAATGTTGTCCATAGGCTCATCAGATATAATTATTGAAATATTATTTTTTATTAGAATATCATTCAATACGTTTTTAGAAAGATTATAATGACAAATAATAGGTACATTTTTTGAATAATTAATTGCGAAAAAACTCACTAACTGAAACATTATACTTTTAGAATATATTAAAATAGGTGTATTATCTCCTATAGAAATTTGTTTTCCAAGCTCCTCACTATAACTTAACATATTTTCATAAGTATGTTTTTCCCCATCTATAATTAAAAAATCTTTATTTTTATCACTATCTCTTTTTATTTTTAGAAGTTCATAGTAGTTCATAATCTACACCCTTTCAATTAATAAGGCTGAACCCAATCCACCAGCTGCAGCTATAGAACAAATCCCATATCTACCATTAATCTTTTCTAATGCTTTTAAAAGATGTAATACAATAATTGAACCTGAAGCACCATATGGATGGCCATATGCTAAAGCTCCACCAAATACATTGTATCTATCAATCAATTCTGGATATTTTCTTTGAAATAGTACATCTATAACTGCAAATGCTTCATTAAATTCAATAGCAGATATATCTAGATAATTAATTTTTTCTATTTCTAAAATTTTTTCCATTGCCTTTATAGTAGATGTTGGACTTAAATTTGCATCTGTTCCTATTGTACATGCATTGACAATCTTTGCTTTAGGCTTCTTTTTTGTATTTTCTATGTATTTTTTAGAGCACAATATAATAAACGAAGCTCCATCATTAATAAGACATGAATTTGCTGCATTTGTAATAGTTTCTTTTCCCAAAATCGGTGGAACTCTGTCTAATAGTCTTTGGCTCATCTTGTCTCGTATACCTTCATCATAAGTATTATTATCTATAGGATGTATGATGTCCTCAAGTACTTTATCTTCTCTAGCCTTCTTTGCTCTTTTATGACTTTCTTTCACCCAAAAATCTAATTCTGTTTTCTTAATCTGATACAATTTTGCTACTCTTTCTGCACCTTCTAACATGCTATTTTCACTATTATCACCAGGTGAAAATTGAGCAACTATATAATTAGGATTCTTTATATCATATCGTTTATCATTTTTATGATATGTACGCATTGGTTGCAGAGAGCTACTTTCAAACCCACCAGCAATAATTAAATCACACTGCCCAGATTTAATTTTTGAAAATGCTATGTCTATGCTCATCATAGCAGAAGCACACTGCATATCTACAGTAAAAGCAGGTACTTCATTTGACACACCTGCTGTTAAAGTCATTAATCTTGCTATATTACCACCTGTTCCAACTGCATTTCCACATATAATCTCATCAATCTTATCAATCTCATATTTTTCAATTAGATGTTTTAATACACTTGCGCCTAATGATTCAGGTTGAACAAATTGAAATATCCCATTTTTTAGACCTATGTGACTTCTAAGTCCTCCTAATATAAAAACTTCTTCCATATATTATAATCTCTCCTTATAATAGATTTCTTTTTAGTACATTATTTAATTTAATACCTAAAAAGGATGCAATAACTGCTTTTATTGTATCTCCAATTAAAAATGGTACAACAGCTGCAAAAAGTGCTGCTTCTACTGTCATTTGATTAAAATAACACATAAATACTGTTCCCATAAAATATATAGTTGGCATACCAATAAAAATTGTTATTAGTATATATCGTTTAATATCATTATTTTTTCCTTTTAATAAACTAATAATTAATGCTGCAAACAAAAATCCAAAATAAAAACCTCCTGTTGGACTTAACAATTTTCCAATCCCAGATGTTCCTCCACCAAATACTGGTATTCCAATTAAACCTATCATTATATATACGCCAACTGTGCTAAAGGCTTGTCTTGGTGTTAAAATCAAAGCTATTAAATTTATCATTATTGTTTGTGCTGTTACTCCTGCTGGTGTAAATGGCAATGGTATATATATGTAGGATGATATACATAACAATGCTACACATATTGACATTTTAGTTAAATCTTGAATATTTACCTTAGTATTTTTCATTTTTATAATTCCCTTCATATGTCTTATTCAATTTAGTTTATATGTATATATACAAGTTTTCTATCAAAGCTTTGTTTTAGTATAAAAGAAAGACGTTTTTTTGTCAACTTAAAATATATCATAGGTTTACATTTTATTTTTAAGTAAACTGTGGATTAATGCTTTATATTTTAATGGTCATTTAGAAAAATTTATTTAGAAACAAACCTATTTTGTCTATACTTGTAAATTATAATATGATATATTTTTATATGAGATTTTATTTTATATAAAAATAATAAGGAAGTGATGATATGAAAATTAATGAAAATACTTTAAATAACATAGATGAAGAGTTGGATGAACTTAGTAAGAAAGTTTATTTAGATTCGCCAGATTTTTGGATAAGCATTTCTGACAAAGTAATAGATAAAGTATTTGATGAAATGTTATTATTTTTTGCAGTTAAGTATAATTACTTTAATATATTATCCTTTGCTATTGAGAATAATTATATAGATTTGAATGCACCATCAAAAAATAAAGAATATCCTAATATAATGAGTCATCTTTTAAATACAGCAAAACAGAATGAAGATAAAAGAATTTATAATTATCTTCTAAATTTAAATAAGTATAAAACTATAGATGAAAGTTCAGATTTAAATGATTTAGATTGTCATACTAGTAGTGATATTCTTGAAAAGAAAGATGTATATATCCCAAAATACTTATGTCCAAACTGTAATTCGAATATTTTTGATACTGGTTATAAAGTATCAAATGACATAATATATAAATTCTCTTTTGATAAATCTGAACCTGTTGAAATATCTAGTGAAATTGCTTCTATTAGATGTTGTAATTGTGAAGAACTATTAGAAAATATTACACCTGACAAATTATATAGTATATGTAAAATCCAAAACTGTAATAATTGTGGTTCTAATTTAACTAAGGTTGGTATTCTTGCAAAGAAAAAAATGGAGTTTGATGAGAATAACGAAGAATTTAAAGATATCTCAACGTCTTATTGTTGTGGAAATTGTGACTCTGAAATAAACATGTCTCAAAAAGAATATTTTAAGATTTAATAATTTATAGTTTTAAATAAGAAGAATATTTTATTAGATACTATATAAGTTTTTAAAATATATAAAATAAACATTTTTATGATAATTAAGATTGCTATGAAATCCAACTTTACTAAGCTGGCCTCATAGCAATTTTCTATTATAAAACCATAATTAAACTTTATCTAACTCTTATAAGGATTCTTTTTATTTCTTTATAGTACCAACTATGATTCTTAAATCGATTGTTATATCAGATATACCTGATTCTAACAACATTAAAATTTCTTCTTCAGCTAATGATGATGTCAAAGGGGTCATTTTAATTAAATTACTTAAGTTTAATACATTGATATTGGTCTTATAATTAATTCTACTATCATAAATTAAATCAAGATGCTTCTTAAATACATCTACAATATTTTTATTATCATAATAACTATTTTTTACATTTTTCTGTATACTTTTTCTTATTTCTTTCAAATAATTTGACTCTGGAACAATCTTTACTACTATTCCACCATTATTTAAAACTCTTGTAAACTCCTTATAGTTTGCAGGAGAAAGTACATTTAATATTATATCAATCTTACTATCTTGAAGTGGCAGATTTGCTAAATCTGAAATACACCATATAATTTCATTTTCTCCTTTTGTAGCAATAGAAATCCCTTCTTTAGCTATGTCAATTCCAATTAATTTACATCCATTATTAATCTCTTCATCTTCATATAATTTATTTAAGAAATATCCTTCACCACAACCTGCATCTAATACATAGTTACTATACTTATTTAAAGTGTAATTTTTAATTATAGATTTTATTTCTTCTATTAAATAATCATACACATTAGAATTATATATTTCATGTCTTGACTCAAATAATTCTTTATTATAAATAGTTTTTGTATTTCTATTTAATAAATTAACATATCCTTTTTTAGATATATCAAAGCAGTGTTTATTCACACATTTGACACTATTTTTATCAACAGTAACCATATATGCTTTGCAAAGTGGGCATTTAAATACATCTATATTTTCATTAAGTAGTAATCTAGTTGTTTCTATCTTTTTTAGTTTACCGATATTTTTTTTATTTACATTACTTATATTCTGTTTCATTCCCATAATCTCCTTAAATTCACTATTTAATTTAAATAGCACGAAATTATGGCTACTTGCATAAGATAACTTTTCTAGATTATATAAAATGTGTTATAAGTTGTTGTAAAATAGCCACAATTTGTGCGCTATCCTCTTATTCTAGTGTAATATATAAATGCTCTTTTATTCATTATTTTTCCCCCTGCTATTATTTTTATTAATATCTTAAGTACATGTAATTCACAATTCTAAAAAATATTCTTTAAATTATGCCTATTGGAATAATAAATATATTAATGTTATTTACCATATTCCATGATGTACTCTTTAAATCCTGAATCTTCATTTATTTGCTCTTTTACTATATTAAATCCTTTTTTATTGTAAAATACAACTGCCTTTTTATTGTCTTTGTATACTGCTAGACTTAGATTCTTGTATTCTTTAGTTGCATAGTCTAAAAGTTTACTTCCTATACCTAGGTTTTGATAGTTTGAATTTATAAATAAGGCTCCTATGAAGCTTTTATTTATTATGCTTATAAATCCTTTTATTTCTTGACCATCCTCATATACAAATGTATCTGATATAGGTATATATTCATTTTTGACAATGTTATAGTTATTTTCCCAGTATTCTTTATTTATAAAGTTGTGTGCTTTGATTGTGCTTTCTTTCCATATTTCCATGATTTTGTTTATATCTTTATCATTTGATTTTCTTATCATAAATTTTATTTCACCCCATTTTTATGTTAATTTTTATTTATAGTATAAGTTTACTTCATTTAGATATGATTTAGTTAATATAAAACGTTATTTGGATATGATTACACTCATGAGAAGCTGAACTTTACATACCACTTAGTTAATATAAAACAAAATGGTAATTCATCATCAAACACGTCTACAGCCTCCTTTACATACCACTTAGTTAATATAAAACCTAATGTAATACTAGCGGGTACACCATATTGTTTTTCTTTACATACCACTTAGTTAATATAAAACTTTTAAGATTTCAAGTGTTATTCTTCGAGCTTCTGTCTTTACATACCACTTAGTTAATATAAAACTATGCTTATTTATTACGTGTACAGTGTTGTTATGAGACTTTACATACCACTTAGTTAATATAAAACAAATTATTTTTAAATGACTTTTTTTCCATTTCCGATCTTTACATACCACTTAGTTAATATAAAACTGCGGATGCTCCTGCCGTTTTCGCTGAGAGTTCTGACTTTACATACCACTTAGTTAATATAAAACTACATTTATTAAGTTGCCCCAAATATCTTCTAAAAACTTTACATACCACTTAGTTAATATAAAACTCACTTTTTCACTCATATATGAACTCCCTCTTAAAACTTTACATACCACTTAGTTAATATAAAACAACTAAGTAATCATCTAAACTATCAAAAAGTTTTCTCTTTACATACCACTTAGTTAATATAAAACTTATACAGAATACAACTTACAAGAGTTAAGTAACGACCCTTTACATACCACTTAGTTAATATAAAACCGAATGGGCAGACCTTTTGGAGAGATTGATATTAGACTTTACATACCACTTAGTTAATATAAAACTAGAAATATTAGACGAAAAGTTCGAGGTTGATTTTTCGCTTTACATACCACTTAGTTAATATAAAACTAGTAATCAGCAAAAAATCATCTTTTAATGAGTCCTCTTTACATACCACTTAGTTAATATAAAACTGTTAATGCTATGAAAAAAAATCAAGGCGAGTTTAACTTTACATACCACTTAGTTAATATAAAACGTAACATAAAAAAGCAATTTTCGGTACATTGTACCTGCTTTACATACCACTTAGTTAATATAAAACGATAGAGTAAATTTGTATAAAAAAATAGAGTTAGATTGCTTTACATACCACTTAGTTAATATAAAACTTTAACTTATCAAGATACATTTTTTGAATTTTTACTCTTTACATACCACTTAGTTAATATAAAACCCGTATGGGCTTTGATATTCTTTTATGTGGTAGTCATCTTTACATACCACTTAGTTAATATAAAACTTACAATCTCACTTGCTCCAGACACATCATACATGGTCTTTACATACCACTTAGTTAATATAAAACTCCCTCGTGCATCATTGCTCTTCCTCCGCCATTAAACTTTACATACCACTTAGTTAATATAAAACCAGGAGAAACTGTTTTATTACTCGCAGAAACTGGAACCTTTACATACCACTTAGTTAATATAAAACCATATGTAACAAGTTATGCAAGAATTTTATTATATGACTTTACATACCACTTAGTTAATATAAAACTTAGAGTTATACTTGAAAGACTTCTCATTTCTAATTTCTTTACATACCACTTAGTTAATATAAAACATTACTACCTACTCCAAGTCTGTAAACACTGCAATTACCTTTACATACCACTTAGTTAATATAAAACCCCAAAATAGGTGCAATTGAATAGCCTGAAAATGCTACACTCACGCAATCATAATTCAATAAAAACATCAAAATTTGCAGTGAGCGAGCAATAGTGCAATTAATAACAATTATCAGTACCCTTCAATCTCTTATATTCCAACTGTTAAGCCTTATTTTAGCACAAATATCGCTCACTGCAAACCTATATAAACATTTCATCAGAATACTTATCAATACCATAACATTTCTTTTTAATTGAATTAGGATTTTTTATCTCATAGACATAAATCGAATCTTCGCTATTATCAATAATCTTTTCTATTTCAGAAATACATTTATGTAACTTCCCATCAGTAATATCTCCTTCAAAAACAGAATTCTGAGTCCAAGTTAAATATTTTTTAAGTGTTTTTCTAACCCTGTTTAATGACCTTGCTTCAACAACATCATAAGTAACAATAACAAACATACTTTACCACCATGCCTTTAAAACTTTATACTTTTCATCATTGATAAAATGTTTAATTAATTTATAACATTCTAACCTTATAAACATTCTATATGAAACTTTTCTATTAAGATTTCTATGTTTTATAGTTGTCTGCATCTTATTTTCAAATTCTTGTAGAAATTTCTTCTTTCCTTTTTCACTTAAATAACAAATTTTGTCCTGATATTCAAAATCACTCTTATTAATTCTTTTGTTATTAATCAAGCTAAAAATTATTGTGTCAATTATAATTGGCTTGAAAATTTCTGCAATGTCTAAACTTAAGGAAAATCTCTTTATTGATGGTTCATGTAAAAAGCTTATTGTAGGGTCAAGTTGTGTCTTATATATTTCACTTAAAACATTTGTATACATTATACTATTTCCAAAAGACATAAGAGCATTTACTGGGTCTTTAGGAGGTCTTTTTTCTCTCTTATAAAACTCAAAGTCATCTTTCAATATTTGATTAAATGATTTATAGTATGTTTTTCTTATTCTTCCTTCTTTACCCATAAGTTCTGATATTTCTTTGACATCATTCAAACTATTTAGTTCATCTTTTATAGTATCAATTAAGCTTTCATCAACCTTGTAATATCTCATATTTCTTAAAATATGATATGATGCACTTTCCACAAATGATTTTGCTAAGTATAGTCTTTCATTTTTATCTAAATAGCAAGCCGATTGAGATACTAAACTGAATCCTGATACATTTTTCTTTCTTGGGTAATATGTACCTGAATAATATCCATAGTAATTATAGAAATGAAGCATAACTCCATATTGGCTTATATAATTTATAAGTTTTGTGTTTAAATCCACTTCCCCATATATATGAATATCATCAACTTGTTCTACTGGTAATATTTTTTTCTCACCTTCTAAATTATAATAGTAAATCGTATTTTCTTTTCTTTTTATACTCCCATTACTTATAATATAATAATCTCTATACATTGTTACTCCTCCTTCACGAAACAAAATTCATAATAAGCACATTTTGTACAATAAGATTTCTTTTCAATTTTGGGAGGAGATAACTTCATGTTTATTTCATTTATATTTATAAGTGTGTTTTCAATAATTCTTTCTTTTTCCTCTGTCAATATCAATTCTTCTTGTTTCTTTTCCTTAACATAATTTATAGTTCCTTTTTTCTCTATCCCCATACTATTTTTTAAATAGTATAAGTAATAGTATAACTGCATTTCATCTGCTTCTTTCATCTTTGAACTTATTTTTACTTCTTTTACATACTCGTCCTTTATTATATCTAATTTCAAGATATCATCAATCAACACTTCTTTATTTTTCATTCTTTTATATGAATCTTCATGTACTATCTTTCCAGACAATACTCTATTACTATTTTGTTCCATAGTTATTCCTTTAGAGAATAACCATAGTTTTCTTTTACATACATAATAATAATTTATCTTTACTCCTTGAACTTTTAATAGTTCTAAATCTATTGGCACAAAATCACCTTCTTTAGTAAATTTTAGCCACATTGTTAATATAAAAATCAAATAAATTGGTCTATTTCTTTACCTATAAGCACACCTTTGCCAAATATCTGTTTTGTATGCTCATTTTCATGTATATCATATTTATATAAAAGTATCTTTAAATCTTCAAGACCTTTCACCTGTATGTCCATTATATTTTGTTTAGCTTTATATATTGGTAAATTTACAGTTTTTTTAATTATCTCTCTTCTAGCCTTTTTTCTCTTAAACTTTATTTCATTTATCAATTCTCTATCATCATTACTATATGCTTCTGTAAGTTCTTGTCCTAATTCTTCATAATCTTTTATTAAAGTCTCTTCAATTTTATTATATATATCCACTGGTATTACTGTATATCCTTCAATATTTCTAAGTATATTTTGTGCCTCGTTAGAGCCTAAACTATATGGTGTTATAGTGTCTAAAATATTTAAAGCACTAGTAAATCTTTTTTTAAAGTCTGTACCTTCTAAATTTTCTTTAGAGTATAGCATCTTAACCATTTCTACCTTATATTTTTCTTCCATCTTCAAACATTCTTTGCCATTTATAAAAGATTTCAATAGTTCAAGTCCTTTTTCTACAATATCTTTATCATAAATGCTACCTATTCCTGTAACTTTTTCTGTATATATAAATATATTTGGGCTAATTTCTTTATACTCTCGACTTCTATAACATCTACCAAATCTTTGGAATAGACTATCTAGTATTGAATTTTCTGTATGAAGTTCATCAAAATCAATATCAAGGGATGCTTCCACTAATTGTGTAGTAATCCAAATACCATTACTATTACTATCTGCAAATTCTTTTATATATTTTTCTAGCTTTGCTCTATCTTCTTGTATATACATAGAATGTAAAAGATTTACATTAACATCTATTCCTTTTGACTTAACTATATCTTCTATTAATTCATATTTTTCTATGGCACTTTTAACTGTGTTTACTATTACAAGAACCTTTTTATTCATTCCACTTTGTATTATTTGTTCTAAATTTTCATCTATTGAATTTTCTACAATAGACACACAATGTCTTATTTTTTCTGTGTTACATGTTAAATCAGCTAAGTTACTATCAATTACACCTCTTTTTTTTAGTTCATCTATATATATAGTTGGCATAGTAGCTGTCATTATCATAAATCTTCCACCTATTTTATGTATCATTTCTATACCTTTTACCAATACAGCTGCTATTTCTGGTGAATATGCTTGTATCTCATCTATTACTACTTTTGAATATGCTAATGTTGAATATACTTTTTCATACCCTCTATACAAAAAAGGAAATTTGAATATTTGGTCTATTGTAGAAAATGTCAGTTTACAAGATAATAACTTTGCTAAATCTACAATCTCATTTGAATTTTCCTGATTACTTTCTTCTAGATAATCTATTGCTGTTGAATGTAACAGACCTAAGAATGTATCATTTGATTCTCCTACTCCAACTATATTTTTAGCTCTATCAAATAACGCATTTATACTCACTCTTAATGGCAGTGTGAAAAATGCCTTATCATTATCTATCCAAATTAAAGCAGTTTCTGTTTTTCCCATCCCTGTAGATGCAATTAGTATTATATTCTTATTTCTATTTGATTTAGCAAATGACTGCACTTCTCTTAAACTACCAAACTCTTTTACTAAATGTTTTTCTGTGTATTCACCTATATTCATGTTACTATTGCACTCAACAATCTCATGAGCAGAGGCACTATGGTCTAATCTATGTAATATACCTTTTAACATAATATATAGATTATAGTATTTGTGATTTTTATCTATTCTTTTTTCTATGCCTTGTAAATATATATTACTAAGTTTTTTAGTTTTTATAGGGTATCTAATATTAAATTCATTTTGCAATTCATGCACTTTATTTATTAAATCCTTGTCTAATACTTTTTGTACCAAATCTTTAAAATCTTCATCTATAAAGATATCTCTTTCATGATGATATACAATAATTTGATTTAGCACATCCATTAAATCCCAATCATCTTCTATATCCAAATATCCATAATTGATAAATGCAGGAGAAATAAAATTGTGCCCTATATTATTCTCCAAATTAGTTATTATTTCAGGTTCATTTATTTCAATATCCATTCTACTTCTTATTAGTTTTTGAAATGGTGAAAAAGCTTTTCCAACATCATGAAATTCTATAACAAAATCAAGCCATTCCCAGAATTTTTCTTTGCCTAAAAAATCTAACTTATTTATACTTGTATCGTAACAATACTTTAATAGATTTCTTTGTTCTAGAAGCTCATTAGTATGCTCTCTCAATGTTTCTACTGGATCAGATTTTGCATATAGCAATAGACTCATCTCCTTTTTGTTTATTAAAGTATAATAAATCTCCTTCTATATCTAACAATATATATCCACGTCTTATTTTATTGCCTTTTTCAATATAATAACTATCAATTTTATTCCAAATTCTTTTTTTACCTTTCTTAGAATTATTTTCATAATAATTATTGAGTCTATAACTTATCCCCTTTAATCTATCATCTTTTAAACTCAACTTTGGTATATATATAGGTCGTCTTATCTTATATTTTGATAATTTGTAATTTTCATAATCATCTATTTCTACTTTCATAGCATTTACTTCAAACTTATTAACCTTTACAAATCTAATATCATTAATTCTTACTAAATCTTCTTTTCTACCTAATGATAAATGTTCATCAAAATTTAATAAATTATCATATAATTTTTTTAATAATTCAAAATCTCCTCCTATATGAATTATTAAATTTACATTCAATAACATATGACTATTCATTGGCATAGATGTAATACTATCCTTTTTATAAAAATATGTTGTCTGATAATTATTAAAGATACTTTCATATGTTCCTTGTACACTTATATTAAATGGTATATACTCTGTAGCATTTAATATTTTGTGAATTAATCCATTTACTGTAGAATATGGTGGTAGTGGATAAGTTTCTGTAATTTTCATGGCAAATGGTTTTTTATAGCATGCAGTTTCTTGAAATAAATCTAATTTCAATACTTTCATATTAATTCACCTCATAATATTCCTTTACTTCTTTAACTAATTGTCCAAAAAATTTATCTACACTTAAAAATTTATCTTCAAATAACTCTTCAAACTCTTCTTTATTTGTAAATGTTCCATCTACCATTCCAACATAAGTAAATTCTTTTAGACCCTTTCCTAAAAAAGTACCTTGAACTACTTCTTCTATTGCTGACTTATTTACTTTAAATCCATTTTTATCTCCTTTTAATTTTATTCTACCTAAAAAGAATGGATTTGCTATTTCATACACTCCTCCTACTACAAACAGAGGAGATAAATTTTCTTGTCTACCTCTAATATTTCTATTTAATACTTTTATTATTTCTAAAAATTCTACTACTCGTTTACATTTATCTTTATTATCAAGTTCTATATCTCCATCTTTACCTATTTTAGATAAATCTATAGTCACTGTATATGTATAGTAGCTTAAATGTTGTTCTATGTTTGCAAGATTAGGATGTTCTCCTATTCTATCTGCTAATCCTTTATTATTTAAAAAGTCCATATCACTTCTATATGGCTCAAGAGAAATTGCATTACTTAATCTTACAGTAGCTTCTCTAGTAAGTGAACCTCCTTTTTTATCCTTCTCATCTTTTTTATTTGTTTTCATATATCCAAATAGATCCATTTCTTCTGATTCTCTTATACTTATATTATCTTTAAACTGAATTGTTCCTTTTCCTTTATCAACAACATGTAAATTCCAAGCAAATAATTCTGCTGCTAATCTTACTATGTCATATCTTAAACATTGACGAGATGCAAATGTGTAGAGATTTCCATCTCCTCTACTTAGTTTCTTTAACTCAGATATATTTGTTATTCCTTCACCATAGTTCAAACTTTGAGCTTGTGTTATTATTGTAAATGTTAATCCTCTTTTCATATTATTTTTCCTCCTTATTAGTTATTCTTCTATTTTTTCTATCATATTTTTCTGACATTAGTCCCATTGTAAATGCGTATCCTATGGATTCAAAATCTAAATCCTCCTCACTAAGCATCTGTAAAAACGCTTCTGGTGGAGTTTTTTCACTTGGTGAAAAAATTCTTAAAATTGTTTGAAAAAAATCATTCTTATTGCCAACCTTAATCAAATTTAAAAGCCTATATGTTATTCCTTCTATTTTATTTTTAGCATTCTTATCAATATAATAATCATGTATTTCACAACCTGATTCGTAAACTTCTCTTAATGTTTTATATTCCATTTCATATACTCCTCTCTTATAGTTATTTACTATTGTTCTTAATTGAACTAGTTTAAAGCAATCTGCTCCTGATATATTTGATTTATTGGTACCTTCCATATCATTTTTAACTTTATTTCTTAATGTATTATTAATTAAATGCTTCAAATCCCTATTTTTCAAAAGGAAATCTAATATATTTGATTTAAGTTTATAATCATAGATACTCTGTATTTTTTTATTTGTCTCCTTGTTTGTAAAAATTTTTGCCAAATAAGTAGGAATATTAAAGTAATTTATCTTACACTTTTTAGAGTCTATACTTGCTTTAAATTCTACAAAAAGTATGTTATGAAGCTGCCATTCACTTTTCAATTTATTTTCTTCTACTATACTTTTTATAAGTTTATTAAAAGGATTCTCATCTTTGGAATCTGAAGACTCACTTTTTTGAACTTTCAAATTGTTGTTTCTTTCAAAAAGCTCATTTATGGAAGTATCCATATTAACAAATAAATAAAACTCATTTTCTTCATTAGACAAATAATTTTTTCTTGTATAAGTAGCTCCTGCTGGTGTACAGAACAATATAAGCTTACAAACATCACATATTGATGTTGTATATTCCTGATTCCAAAACATATTTCTAGCATTATTAGTACTTACTCCAAGTGGGGCAAAATTACTTTCTGAGTACTCATCTAATATCCCTTTATATGAGCCACACATTTCACATACTTCTAAACTATCCATATACAATCTTATATCTTCAATACTTTTATTTTTCTTTATAAATTTATTGTTTATTTCCTTCATAATTTTTTCTATAGTATTTATACTAGACTTACTAACTTTTTTTTCATTTACATCTTTAGATATACTATCTAATCTATCATTTAAATAGATTTTTAATTTATCATAGTCATTCTCTTCTAATAAATCTTCTAATTCTCCTAAATATATGATTTGTCTTAAATAGTCATTAAACATTACTTGTTTTAATCCATCTAAATCTAATTTAGCCTTAGCAACATTAAAAAAACTAACTTGTCCAAAATAATTATCTTGAACTACATATTTATAAAGATTGGCTGTAAGTCTGTCATTTATTGACTTTATTTTAAATATATCAATAATCTCATCAATTAAAGTTTCTAATAAATCAAATTCATCATAACTTTTTATCTTAGACATAATGTCTAACTTTTCTTTTATCAAGTTAGAATTATTTTCATCAAATTTTTTTACCTTATCATTTTGCTGTTTTATATTATCTTTAATTTTCTTAATTCCATCTTTGATTTTATCAGGCTTAGACTTAATAAAATTTATATTGTAATCAACACTCTTTCTAATCCTTTTTGATACATCATATTCATCCATGAAGTAATCGAAATAATACTCATGAAAGTTTTCAAGAAAGGAACTATCAAATTCAATATAGTCTTCCATAATAAATATTTCTGATTTCTTCTCTGCTTTCTTTATTATGTTTAAAAATCCAACTATACCCATATTAAAGAACCAGTCTCCTCTATAAACCCTTAACTTCATTTGTCTCACCTCCATTCTAGAATATCTACATCTCCAAATCCCTGTGCTCTTCTAAAACCTATTCCTAGGTTGTAGATAAGATTTAAGTCATCAATATCACCTTTTAATATAAACTTACCTTTGTAACCATTAACATATTGATACTCTTTGCCTGTTATTTTTTTAAATTCTCTTAAACGCTCTTTAACAACTACCTTTTTAAGACCTATATTTTCAAACTCTAACTTTCTTTTTAATCCATTTCCTCTATAGTTTTTGATAACTTCATTAGTTATATAGTTTAACTCTTCTATATATCCATCATCATCTACCTCCAAGAATTTTCCTTCTTTAGATTTTATGCAAATTGGAGATAGTGCATTAAATAGTACTTTCTCTTTTGTTACCTTCTTTTCTCTTGATAAGTCTATTCTAATCCTTGTAAGTTCATATTCTTTATATAAGCACTTTTTAGAAGTCATTAATCCATTATATATATGAAAACCTAATTCTAAATCTGGAGTACTTATATTTAATATTACTTTATCTTTAATAATAAAATTGTCACCTTCAATACTATATTTTTTTATATAAACTGAAAATGTGAAGTTTTTAGTTTTTTTATTATTTTTTTCATTATAATAGTACATATTTTTATAGTAATCTTCATTAGACTTTCTTATCGCTTCTTTTATAATACTCATAAAGAGTGAATTATAAGATATTGGTATACAATCGGCACTAAATTCAATTTTCATTTTCATAATATCACCTCTCTCAACTAATATATTAACACTAGACCGTGAAGTATATCTGTCTGAATATAAATTATTTAAAAAAATCAGTAAATTTTTTTCATTTTTTCAATTTCTGACAATATATCATCTCTAAGTCTAATAGGTTCTATAACTTCAACATAAGCTCCCATACTCAAAATCCAACTTTTTATCTCTTCATAACCTCTCATTTTAGCTTTAAATAGTATAGAATTATTGTCAAACTCTATAATTTGTTGATTATTAACCCAAATTTTCTCCTTTATAATTATTGAAAATGGATGGCTAATTTTTATAACAACATTAATTTCTTCTCCCTTATAAATTCCTATACTATTTTTACTGTATTCATCCCAATTAAAACTTCTATCTACATTATATTTTTCTTCTAAAACCTTATAACTTTTAATTCTACATAATTTAAAATCTATAAACTTAAGCCTTTTTTCACAAAAAGCTACCATATAGGTATCTGATTTATAATTAAATAAACCGTATGGATGAACAATTCTTTCGCTACTGCCTGAGTTCAACGAATAATATCCTATCCAAATTTTACGTTTTGTCGTATACGCTCTAGTTATTTCGTTACATTTATTTTTTTCAAACTCATAATCACAATTACGTTGTGCTTGTACTGTGAAATAATCCATATATGTATCGCTTTTTTCTCCTGTATTTAATACTGCTTTTATTTTTTCTACAATACTATTAAATTCATTTTTGTAAATATCATTATTGTACTCTAGTTGTGAATTTATCATGTCTAGAATTGAAACTTCACTATCCAATAATTTAATTAGTGAGATACTATTACATTTATCAATTTCATATCCACCATAAATCCCAGGTGTTGAATTTATAAATATACCTGCTTGTTCTAAGTATTCCTTATAACTTTTTATTTGCCTTTCACTTACTTCCAATTCTTCTGCTAGCTCTTTACACTTCATTCTTCCTCTACTTTGAATTAATATCATCATTCTTATTGTATTAACTAACTTACTAATGAATAACACCTCCTAATAATATTAATTAACATCTTATATTGTTTATTTCTACACATATATACATATAACCTCCTTATATTTTATATAAGTAGAATATTTTACTATTTAGATACTTATTACGACATATTAGTATATAATCTTAATAATTAATACAATAAAAAATATTACTGAAAAAATAAATATTTATAATTCCAGTAATATTAATCAATTTTAAATACTTTTTATTAGTTAATAGCATATCCTAAAAATTAACTAAATTTAATCTTATCTCTTTTAAATAATTATTTCTCACAATTAAGAAATACACTATTTGAACTAAAAATAGACTTCCCATTACCAAAACTGCTGAAGATGCTACCTCTATATCAAAAGAATTTCTCAGTGCAGTAAGTGCAAATATCGAATGTATAACTGCCACTACATAAGGCAACAAAAACACAATTCCAATCTCAATAGTTGAAGCTTTTTTAATCTCATTATATGTCATCCCTAACTTATTTAACTGCTCATACTTTTTCTTGTCTACTTGACAATCCATATAAAACTTATTATATAAAAAACTGCTTGTAGTAACAAAGAAAATCATACCTATAAATATTGCCAAAAACATAAATGTAGAATATGTTAATTTACCATTTTCTATCATTAATTCTTTAGAGAAGAATAAATATGGTTGCATTCCAGACTCATCATTAAATTTATTCTCAAATTGTCTACATATCTCTGTAGTTTTACTTGAATCAGCTACTTCAAATGTAGTAAATCTATCCACTATAAATTTTGATTTTATACTATCATAAAAATTATCTTTTACCACATACATATTGTCATAATATGCTGGCATAACACACTCTTCTACTTGTTTTACTATCCTTAGACTTTTATTACCTATAACAACATTGTCTTTAACTTTCTTATCACCTGGCAAGCTTGATGAAAGCAATGATATAGATTCATTATCTTCAAAACTTATAGGGTTAACTCCTATAGTCTTTGTGATTTCGAGATACTTAGATTCTTTTATAATTCTCACATTAAAATCGCTTTTCTTAGGAAATACAGTTTTAAATTCTCCATTAATTCTTGTATAATCTATATTTTCTTTTTTTAATTTGCTTTCTATAAATCTCATTCTTTCCTTATCTTTTTCTTTACTATCAGGCTTGTTAGTATCATTATGCAAAATCATTGTTGAATAATACATTGTGTTAGGATATATTAAATTAATTTGACGCTTTACATCTTTCCAAAATGAATAAACTGTACCTATAGCAGTAAATGCTACTGCAGAAGTTATAGCTATCAAAAAGAATATCCTAGCATTATCCTTTACTTTGTAAATTAAATTTGAAATCCAAAGCATATTCGTATTTTTTCTATAAAATTTCTTATTTAATTTTAGCTTTTTTAGAAAAAAAACACTAAATTGAGAAAAAAATAAATAGGTTGCTAATATAGTAAGAGATGTAACTGGAACTAAGCGTAGATATGTTGTATATTGGTCAGTTGATGTAACAGCACTATAATATGCTATTACAAACAGACAAATACTTAATATAACAAATACTAGTGATGTTTTAGGCTCTGGTTTTGGAGTCTTTGTACCTTTAAGCAATCTCAACACTTGATTTTCCTTAACTATAAAAGAAGCAAATACTGATGTTAATATAGCTAAAATTATGAAGTAAAATAAAGTAGATAATATTGCATTTATTGGTATATAGAACTTCAATGGTGATAATTCTAAAAAGGTAGACATAATCACTAAAAATATCTTTGAAAAGACTAAACCTATTATTACTCCAATTACAGAAGATGCTATATTTATTATTATATTTTCTATAAAAATTAACTTCATTACCTGTTGCTTTGATATACCTGTAATGTAAAGTATTCCAAATTCTTTATATCTACTTTTAAGAAATATACTCACTGAATAAAATACAAAGAAGAATAAAAATAAATATGCAATTATTTTACTCATCTTAAGCCCCTCTTTTAGATAATCGGGAAATTGAGATATCTCTAAATCGGGATGACTTGTAAACATGATAAAAGAAAATAGTAGGGCAGAGGATATAACAATACTTGCTAAATACCCTACATAAGCTTTGATGTTTCTTGAAATATTGTTGATGGCAAATTGTTTTATATTCATTAATTATCGCCCCCCAATAATGTAAGTACATCCATTATTTCTTGATAAAACTGCTCTCTACTACTTCCCTTATATATTTCATTATATATAGCTCCATCTTTTATAAATAAAATCCTACTACAATAGCTTGCAGCTAATGGGTCATGAGTTACCATCATAGTAGTAACCTTATTTTCTCTATTTATATTCTCAAATAACTCCATAACAGTCTTTGATGACTTTGAATCTAAATTACCAGTTGGTTCATCTGCTAAAAGTATTGATGGTCTATTTATTAATGCTCTAGCAATAGCAGTTCGCTGAGCTTGACCACCTGATACTTCAAAAGTTCTTTTTTCTAATAAATCTTTTATCCCTAAAATTCCAGATACTTCAGCCAATCTATTATTTTGTTCTTTTACACTAACCTTATCTAATGTCAATGGTAATACTATATTTTCACCTATAGTTAAGGTATCTAATAAATTAAAATCTTGAAATACAAAACCTAACTCTCTTCTTCTAAATAATGCAAGTTCTTCACCTTTTAATAGTAGTGGATTCTTACCTTTTAGCTCCATAGTTCCTGTAGTTGGTTTATCAATAGTAGAAATCATATTTAAAAGAGTAGTTTTCCCACTGCCAGATGGTCCCATAATTCCTACAAATTCTCCATCATCTATACTAAAATTTATATCATTTAATGCATTAAAAATTATTTTCTTGCCATATACTTTACTTAAATTATTTACAGTTAAAATTTTCATTATTAACTATCCTTTCTAATCTAATTTTTGAAATAACATATATATTTATTTGTTAATTATTATTTATATTGGTTAGCTAATTCTCGTAAATAATAAATATATCTTAATCTATACACTAATTATGTTTGTAAAAGCTAATATAGCAAGCAATATTCCCATAAGTATTCTATATATAGCAAATACTCTCATTGATTTTTTCTTTAGAAAATCCACAAATTTTTCCATAACTACTATTGATACAATAAAAGCTACTATAAATCCAACTATCAAGGCAATCCACAATGTTGGTGTCATTATTGAATAATCAAATTCAAATAAATCCTTTCCTGAGGAAGCTACCATAGCTGGCACAGCTAAAAAGAAAGAAAATTCAGCTGCTATAGGAGAATTAAGTCCTGCTATCCATCCACCCATAATAGTAGATGCACTTCTTGACATACCTGGCCATGCAGATAAAACTTGTAAAACTCCAACTTTTAATGCTTGTATTGGCGTGATTTTGTCTATATTGTCAGTAGAGTGTTTCTTTTTTCTAAACAAAGTCTCTACCACTAATAATAAAATCCCACCAACTATAAATCCTATAATTACAGATTGTAAATTAAACAAGGCTTTTATGTTGTCATAAAATAGAACCCCCACAATCGCAAATGGAATACATGCTATAATTACATTCATTCCAAATTTAAAGCCAGTTTTTCCTTCTTTTCCACCAGTAAATATAAATTTAAAAAATTCTATAACACTATCTTTTATTTTCTTCCAATAAAGTACTACTACTGCTAATATTGCTCCAAGTTGTATTACAACCTCAAACATTTCAGCAAATTGTCCTTTAAAATCTATCAAGCTACCAACCAATATCATATGACCAGTAGATGAAACTGGGATAAATTCCGTAAGCCCCTCTACTATAGCTATCATAACTGATTTTAATATGAAAATAATATCTAAACTCATCAATAAACATCCTTTCCTTTTTGCAAAATTTATTTTTTATGTTATTTCTTATACTAATTGTAATTTAGATTAGAAAATTTAACTATCTACAAACATTACACAAACCTTACAGCTATGTAAGGTTTGCAGGTAAACTCTATTAAAATTAGATTTTTTAACTGTAATTATCTCATTTAACAAATAATATATAAATTAATAAAAAACATAATCAATTAAAGATTTATTATAGAAAATTATTCATATTATCTTTATTAAACATGATTGAAACTTCTGTGCCTTTTCCTACTTCTGATTTTATGCTGACTTTATGCCCTAAATCATCACATACTTTTTTTACTAGATAAAGTCCCATACCTGTAGATTCTCCAAACTTACGACCGTTTTCCCCTGTAAAAAACGGGTCAAATACTCTTTTTATATCTTTAGAAACAATCCCAACACCCTCGTCTATTATACTTAGTGTTACATAGTTATTGTTTTCTTCAGCTTTTATATTTAGGTAGTTACTATAACCTCTAGAATATTTCACACCATTTGTAATCAACTGATTTATTATAAATTTCATCCATTTTATATCTGTATAAACATAAGTAAATTTGTCTATTTTTATCTTCGGAATTATCTCATTTTTTATAAATAGCCTCTTTTCTTCATTTACAATACCAACTACAATTTCGTTCAATTTAGCTTTCTCAACCACAAAATCTTTTTGGAAATTATCTGCCCTTGCAAAGTGCATCGCCATATTTAGACCTTTATTTAGCCTATCTAGTTCTTCTCTTATGTTTTCTGTTACTTCTTCTCCCTCATATTCTTGAAGTTGAAGACTTATAACTGATATTGGTGTTTTCATCTGGTGAATCCATTGATTGATGAAAGTTAAATGCTCACTATGTACTTTTTTATGTTCTTGTATCATTGATTGATATAATTTATGTTGTTGTTTTAAAATAGCTGATATATTTCTTCCCAAGAAAGAATTTCCTAAATACAAGAATGATTCATCCAGAGATTTTATGCCTTTTTTGAATAGAGTATATACTTCTCTATGCTTATAGTATTTATATATTAAAAAACACAATAATATAAAAGAGCTAAATAAAAGAATATATAAACTCTCTCCCAAATTGATAAACTTCATAAGATTACAATAAATAATTGTCATAAATATTCCTATATAATATATAAAAATATAACCCTTAGAATCTCTAAAAAATAATTTCATATTTTCTCCCTACCAATTTTTATTTAATTTATATCCTAATCCTCGTACAGTTTGAACAGCATTATCTATACCTAATTCCTCAAATCTTTTTCTTATCCTGCTAACATTTACATTTAGAGTATTTTCTTCTACAAATTCAATATCGTCCCATATCTTTTCTAACAGATAATCTCTACTTACTACTTTTGGGTATTTTCTAATGAGGCATTCAATCAATATCCCTTCTTTCTTAGTAATAATTAGAACCTTTCCACCTAATTCTAACTCCAATCTCTCTGGATAAAACTTCAATCCATCTAATTCAACTATTCTTTCCTCTATTTTAGGTGAATATTCACCATATACTCTTCTTATATGACTCTTTATCTTTGCCATTACTACATCATAATAAAAAGGCTTTGTTATATAATCATCTGCTCCACTTTCTAAAGCTCTAATCTGGTCTACGTTCCCATCTCTAGCTGATATAAAAATTATAGGTAGATTAGACTGCTGTCTAATACATCTACACCAGTAAAAGCCATCAAATTTAGGTAAATTTACATCCAATAGCACTAAATCTGGCTTTATTTTTTCAAATGTAACCATTATATCATCAAAGTTTTCTTCAACAACCACTTCAAATCCATATTTCTCAATATAATCCTTAAGTAATGTACTTATTGATATATCATCTTCCACAATATATATTTTATGACTCATATATTCCTCCCAATATCTATTTTAACATTAACTAAACCTACTAAAAATAAATATAATTATTAATATAAAATAGAAAAAGTTACCTTAATTAAGGTAACTTAAACTTTTATTATAGTTTCTATTTAATATTATTTTAGCATAATTTCTACTTAGCAGCATATATTAATTCTTTTATGTCTACTTTTTTCTCTTGCAATCCATTTTTTATTAAGAAATTTTGTGTATCTTCAAGTGAAGATATGTCTTTATCTGTTATATCTAAACTAAAATCATACCAAGCATACAACTCTTTAGTTTCTTCAACACTTAAATCAACTTCTTTAGCTACTTTTTCCATAGCTTCATCAAAATTATTATTTACATATTCTAAAGTCTCTTCTTCAACCTTCATAAATCTTTCAACTATCTCTGGATGTTTCTCTGCAAAATCTGTACTAACAGCTGTTACTATTATCCCATCTACTAAACCTTCACCATTTGCTACAAGTTTACTTCCAGACTTCATAGCTTTAAGGGCTGCTGGGCCAGCAATCAATGCAGCATCAACACTGCCATCAGCAAGAGCTGCTGATGCTTCTGGGATACCCATGTTAATAAACTCTACATCATCCATACTTAATCCTTCTTTATCAAGAGCTGCAATTAATACTTGATGTAGTATAGTTCCTTTTGGCCCTGCTACCTTCTTACCTGCCAAATCTGCTGCTGATTTTATTGAACCATCGTTAGTTAAAATCATAAATCCTTTTGGTGACCTACTATAAGTGTTCAGTATCTTTAATTCCACTCCATTAGATGCAGCTATCAAAGCTGATGTACCACCCAATGCATGTAAAAAGTCTATTTCTCCAGCAGCTAAGGCCTGTGTCTGCTCTGGTCCTGTAGTAATTTCATGGAAATTAACTTTTATATTATCCTTTTTAAATTCCTTTCCAAATAAATCATCCTGTTTTTGAATTATAGAAGGAACATTTAATGGTGATTTTACATAAGTTAAATTTATTTCTGAAAGTTTTTCTCCATCATCTTTTTTAGCACATCCAGCTAAAGATGTTGTTGCAAGCGTTAATATCGTTATACCTACCAATAGTTTTTTTAATTTCATTTACTTTACTCCTTAAAATATTATTAATTCCTTTAAATGTCTTTATTTAATTTCATTGTCATTAAAATATCTTTTTTTAATTTAATATAATAGTCTGAAGTCAAATCTCTATCATAATCATCTTCTATATTAAATTCTTTTATTTTTCTTTTGTTTGTAAAAACAACTATTTTCTTGCCTATCTTTAATGCTTCATCGATATCGTGAGTTACAAATATTACACCTTTATTAGTTGATTTATGTATTCTTATAACTTCATTTTGCATATCAATCCTTGTAAAATAATCTAATGCCGAAAAAGGTTCGTCCATAAACAACATATCTGGATTGAAAGAAAGAGCTCTAGCTATACTTACTCTCTGCGCCATACCTCCTGATAACTCATTTGGATAAGAATTTTTAAATTTCTGCAAGTTCATCATATTAAGATATTTTTCTACATCAATACAATTTTTCTTATTAGGTCTATTTAAGTAATTTAAATTATCATTAGTCTCTAAATCTATGGAATCATCATTTATACCTTTACTAGCAATGTTTCTGTGATATTTGAATTTACCAAATACTTTACTTAAAATAGTGTTTTTTCTTTGATTATGAAAGGCTATATTTTCACTTACATTTAACCAAGGCATCAATCTACTCTCTTGAAATACAAATCCTACATTAGGTCTATACTCTTTATTATCTTTAACAAATCTAATCTCACCACTATTTATATCTTCAAGGGATGCAATTGCTCTAAGTAAAGTAGTCTTTCCACATCCACTTTCACCTAAAATTACAGTTATATGATTTTTATCTATGTTCAAAGAAATATTGCTAAGAACTATGTGTTCTTCATTGTTGACTTCATAACTTTTAGATAGATTTCTGATTATGTACCCAGAATCACATACTAAATTATTCATAGGCTTCCACCATCTTTCCCTTACTTACCTTTTTCACAATAATTGAAAATATATAATCTGTAATTATTCCTAAAAGTCCAATTACAATTATACCTACAATGACAACATCTGTTCTAGACATTTCCTTTCCATCAGATATCAAGTAACCAAGACCTGAAGAAGCTGCTACAAGCTCTGCCCCAATAATCGCTCTAAAACTATATCCAAGAGCCAACTTTAGTCCAACTGCAATATCAAGAATGGCATTAGGTATAATTATTTTAAATATTATTTGAATCTTTGAAAACTCAAATACTCTACCTACTTCAATCAGTTTTGAGTCGCAATTCCTAATCCCCTTTAATGTGCTTGTAAAGATTGGGAAAAAAGAAGCCAAAACTATAATTATAATTTTCGATTCTTCTCCTATGCCAAACCATAGTATAAGCATTGGTATTAAAGCAAGTGGAGGTGTATTTCTCAAAAAATTTATTAGCGACTTAAAATATTCATATACTCCACTATGAATTCCAAAGAATATACCTAGAGGTACACCTATTGCAGTACTTATTGCAAATCCTATCAAAACTCTTTTCATACTTGCATATACATTAATAAATATTGAACCATCACTTATCATATTTAAAAATGTACCATACACCTTTTCAGGTGATGGTAATATATAATCACTCCAGATACCAAGATAATTGGTAATTTTCCATAATAAAAGAATTATAAAAAATATCCAAACACTTTTTACTAGACTTAAAAACCTATTATTAAATTTATTGACCATTTACAAACCATCTCCATTATTACATCCATCTTTACAATAAAACATTTCTACTATATCATACTTATCTTTAGAACCATCTCTTATATTTTGTATTTCGCTTAAGATTTCTTCTTCAGTCGATACTTCAAGAACCTTTTCAAAAGAGTCTTTAAAATATCCTAATGGAATAGGAGATTCATCTATCTTTCCAAGTGATTTTATACCTTCTTTTTCAGCAAATTCTTTCCATGTATAAAATATAGCATTACTCTTATCCTTAAATTTTTCACTTGCAAAATCCCTTAATTGTGTACATGGAGAGGTTACTATCAGCATATCATCTTCACTCTTGATATATTTGTCATATAAAACCCTACAAGTTCTTACTAGTATTGGTTCTATCATAGGTATTTCAAAACTATCTATCAAATTCTTTCTTTTTAAAAGGTTTATACTCTCTGGACATCTACAATCTAACATTGTATTCTCAGTCTTTTTTGTATACTCTTTATATTGCTTCTTTACATATTCTAATTGTGGCTCACATTCTGCCATTATGTACCCCTTTTTTATCAAATTTTCTTTGACAAGGTGAAACTTTTCCCCATACATTCTTTCTGCCACTGGATTTATTAGAAGATATTTATTCATAGCTCCTCCTATTATTTAATATTGAATATTATTATCAACTACTAGTTTAAATGAGCACTTAATTTTTGTCAATATATTAAATTTTTCTTAATAAAATAATCTTTCTCTACATTTTTTTGCTATTTAAATTAAAATATTAAATAGTATATTCAATCTATTTTAAATATTAATATATACATAACGCTAGTAATCTACTTATATAATAATCTATAAATATTATATAATGATATGTACATAATTAGTATTAATATTTGATAATAATATCAATAAAAGTAGAAATATTTGGAAGTATTATAAGAAATTAAATCGAATATTGAAACTAAAGTAAAAAAGTGAAGTCTAAACAGACTTCACTTTTTATAATCTTTATAAATATTTCATTTTAACATCATCTATAATTTGCAAAATTTTATTTCTAACACTTATTGGCTCTAGTACTTCAATATTTTTTCCAAAAGAAAGTATATATCCATAAATCCAATCATTTTTTGGATACTGTACTGTTACGATGAAATCTCCATCATTATCATACAATATATTATCAATATCAAATTCATCATACACTCTATAGCCTACATCTTTAGAAATTTTTAACTTTAAATTAATACTTTCATTCTCATCTTCTTTTATCTCTCCAACTTCAACTGGTATACTCCTTATAAAAGTCCGTTCACAAACACATATATTTCTCATCCTTACAATCTTAAAAATTCTATAATCATTTTTTTGATGACAATAGGCTTTAATATACCATGACTTCTCTTTAAACCAAAGCATAAGTGGTTCTACACAACGCTTTGTTACCTTTCCATAAGTATTTATGTACTCAAAAGTTATAATATTACAATCTAAAATGGCTGATTTTATTTTTATAAATTTATCTTTCTCTATATCATTACTACCCCAATGAGAAAAATCAACAGTTATCCAGTTTATATCTGACTTACAAAATAAAGGTTTAAGTTTTGATAGTGTAGAATCAACTTCTGGATATTTAAGAATATTTAAACTTTCTAATGAGGCTAGAATTTCTTTCTGTTCTTGCTCAGACAAAATAGATTTATCAAAGGTAAAATTATCTAAAATACCTATACCCCCATTTCTGCCTTTGTCAGTATAAATTGGAATACCAGAAGCTGACAGTATTTCAACGTCTCTACAAATAGTTCTCCTAGATACTTCAAAGTGTTCAGCTAATTCTGTTGCAGTTACTTTTTTCTTATCTAAAAGGATATAAATAATTTCAAACAATCTATTACTTTTCATATAATCACCTCATTACTTTATTATAGTATAACAATAAAGTAATATAATACCACAATATAACGCTTATAACTCTCTTTTTACTTCAAAACGCAAAACAGTCTTTAATGAATCAGGTGATACTTTTCTAGCATCACTTATATAAATTTCATGATGTACATTAGATTTTCTTATAAGATTATTTCTTTTACAAAATTCACTCATAATGTCAAAACTTTCTGGTTCATTATCATATGAACCTACATGAAGCATTTGCACACACAATCCTTCATTAATAGACTCAAACCTAATTTTTTCAAGAAGATTATGTTCCTTCTTCTTTTTTACTATATTGATAGCTTTGTCCAATAGGTCCTGCGTAACAAAATCTGGCTGGCGTATCATCATAGTATAAACTAAATCTTCTTTAATAAGTATATCTGAGTATTTGCTTTTTTCTCCTTTATCCCATATAGCTTCTAAAGGAAAAACTGTATAATCAAAATATCCTTCTGGCACAATTCCCTTCTTAGGCATAGTTTTTATTGCATATGCCAAAGAATAAAGTACTCCTATTGCTTCAGTAAATTCTTTATCATTTGGGTCTCCACTACCTCTTAACATGATAAATTTTTGCTCTGGTACTTCAACTAATATAGGATTCTCCTTAGGTAAGTATAACTCTTTTTCTTTTTTTCTCCATTCATATTTCATAAAAAATACCTCCGTATATATATTTTATACATTGATATTATCATGGTAAAAGTGACAACAGTATGTCACAATTTATAAATTATACTATAAAATCTTCATCTTCTAATTCTTCATATACTCCTTTTTGGTATCCATTCCCCTTAGTTGAAAAGAAATCATGTGTTTTAGTTTCCGTACTAAGACCATTTAATACAATTGGATTAATAGCATCTACAGTATATACTTTCTCAAACCCTAGATTTTCTAAAGCCCTATTTGCATTGTATTTTAAAAAGTTTACAACCTCTTTTTCAAGCCCACTTTCTCTGTATATAACATTTGTGTACTCTACCTCATTATCCATAAGACTATTAAGTATAGAATACATATTCTCTTCTAATTTATTTTGCTCCATTTCATCAAATTCGTCGTATATTTCTTGCGCAAGCAATCCTATATACTTACCATGTAAAGACTCATCTCTAAGAATGAGTGATATTATTTCTCCACTAGCAACCATCTTTCCTTGACCAGATAAATACAATGGATAAAAGAACCCTGAATAAAACAAGAAACTCTCCAAAAATACGCTTGTAACCATTGATAAATACAAACCTTTTTTACTTGTTGTATTCTCATATTGAGCTAAAACTAAGTCAGCTTTTTTTTGTAAAGTTGGCTCTGTTTCTATCCACTCAAATAACTCATCTATTTCTGAGTTAGAAAGTAAAGTCATAAATATAGAAGAATAGCTTTTGGCATGTATTTCTTCCATAGTTCCCATAAAAGATAGGACAGCCTTTCTTTGTAGATTTTCTGTTAAACTCATCATAGATGGGATTCCATTATTCCCTTGTTTTGTATCCAATAATGTTAAACCACCCAATACTTTCTTATATAGTTCCTTTTCCTTATCGCTTAGTTCATTCCATACCTTGATGTCCTTAGAAACAGATATTTCTTCAGGAAGCCAAAATTGTTTTACATTTTGTTCCCAAAAAGCCTGTGTAAATCCATCTTCTTCTCTATTCCAGTTAACTGCATTATGTATTTTATGTAAATTAAACGTCATATATTTCTCTCCCTATACTGAACATACTAAACACTCATGAGTGTCTCTTGTCATCTTTGTTCTTGTGTAATATAAACTTTTCAGACCTTTTTTATATGCATATATGTAATGTCTAGCTATGTCTCTAGTTGTCTTTTCATCTGTGACAAACAGTGTTGTTGATATGCCTTGGTCAACATGGTTTTGAACTGTTGCTACTAAATCTATTACTTTTCTCATATCCATCCTGTATGCTGATTGATAATATAATATATTATCATTTGTTAAAAATGGCATTGGATATATTGTAGTAGAATCTCCATACGTTCTTACTTCTACTGGTTCAGTAATTGGCATTATACTTGATGTAGCATTTTGCACATAACTAATACTTTGAGTTGGTGCTATTGCCATCAAATAAGCATTATATATGCCTTTTTCTTTTACTTCGTCTAACAAACTTGCCCAATCTTCTTTAGTTGGTATATGGATACCTTCAAATAATGCCTTTACCTTATCTGAATTTGGTAAATAAGATTGCTCATAGTATTTTGATAGTACTTTGCTTTCTCTACCTTTAGCATATTCTGATTTATTGAAACCTTCAAAAGTTTGATTTTTTTCTATAGCTATTTTCATCGATGCTTTAATTGAGTAATATCTAATCATTGCAAAAAATACATTAGAAAAATCTATGGCCTCCTCTGAAGTATATAAAATATTTTCTCTTACTAAATATCCATGTAAATTCATAGCTCCTAATCCTATAGAATGAGACTTACTATTACTATTACTAACCGTTGGCACTGGTTTTATATCTGTACTATCTGCTACAAGTGACAATGCTCTTATTGCTGTCTCAACTGTACTTTCTATAGTTTTATTATCCATAACATTAGCTATATTTAGAGAGCCAAGGTTACAACTTATATCTTGTCCCCATTCATTTTTACCTCCATAACCTTCTATTTGTGAAGGTGTCTGATATTGGAATATCTCACAACACAAGTTAGACATCTTGACCATTCCAACATCTCTTAACGTATGTTCCTTATTTGCTGTGTCTATGTATACTACATATGGGTATCCACTCTCTTGTTGCATCTGTGCTATTTTAGTCAACATCTGTCTAGGATTTATTTCTTTTTTTCTTATGTCCTTATCATTAACCAACTTTTCGTACCACTCATTCATTTCTATCTCATCAAGATAAACTCCATACTTCTTATATACAGTATGAGGATAAAATGCATATGCAATCTTATTTTTTTCTGCTAATTCCATAAACTTATCAGGTATTATTGCCCCTAGTGATAATGTAGCAAGTCTTATTTTCTCATCAGCATTTATCTTTTTTGTATCCATCAATAATTCAAAATCAGGATGAAACACAGTAAGGTAAACTGCTCCAGAACCTTGTCTAGCTCCCATTTGATTAAAATAACTAAAGGATTGTTCCAACATTTTTGCTACACCAACAACTCCTCCAGCTGCTCCTTCTATGTCTTTAATTGATTCACCTGATGCTCTAAGTTTAGATAAGTTTAGTGCAACTCCTCCACCAATCTTTGATAAATGGTTTGATGAAGATATAGCATATGATATGCCTTCTGTACTATCTTCTACAGATAATAAGAAGCATGATACCATCTCTCCAGCTCTTTTTCTTCCAGCATTTAAAAATGTTGGAGTAGCTGGTTGAAACTCTTGTTTTACTATTTTATCTGTAAGACTTAGAGCTAGACTTTCATCACCATTTCCTAATGTCAAAGCTACAATTAATACTTTCTCATTATATGTTTCTAATATTTCTTTTCCATCATTGCTTTTTAATGCGTAATTTTGATAAAACTTGTTTGCACTCATATATGATTGAAATTCAAACTTATATTCCTCAATAAACTTATATACCTTTCTAATAAAATCCATACTGTACTTATTTATTACTTCTTCTGAATAATAACCTTCATCTATTAAGTACTTTAATCTTTCTTCTAAGTCTTTAAATTTTTTCAACTTTGGTTTTATAAATTCTTCTATGTAACTACTTAAGGCTTCCTTGTCTTTTTCTAATTGGTATTTACCTTGTTCATTTTTAATTATCACTTGATTGTTAAGCTCTATCCAATTCATTATTTACCGTCCTTTTAACATAATCTTGTGCTATAATTTCATTTAATTTGATTATTATTTCTTTTAGTATTTACTAGTTTAAATTCCTAAAATAACTTATAGATATCTAAATATAATAAGTATTTTTCAAAAACAAAAGCACTACATATAGTCAGTGCTTTATCTATTATA
>NZ_JBJOCA010000025.1:0-60382 GCF_045898275.1 Clostridioides sp. GD02404 | reverse complement strand
GGAAGGATTTTCTACAAAAACTATCTACTAAATTAATACGAGAGAATGATATTATTTGCATAGAGGATTTACAAGTAAAGAATATGACTAGAAATAGTAAACTATCTCGCTTAATTTCTGATGTGTCATGGTCAGAATTTGTTCGTCAATTAGAATATAAGGCTAATTGGTATGGTAGACAAATTGTAAAGGTAGGTAAATTCTTTGCAAGTTCACAAATATGCAATAAATGTGGGTACAAAAACGAGGAAATGAAGAATTTAAATATAAGAGAATGGATTTGTCCTTGTTGTAATGTAACTCACGATAGAGATATAAATGCGAGTATAAATATACTAAAAGAAGGATTAAGACTAATAACAGTTTAAAATAAATAACTTATGTAAGAACCGTAGGAACTATGGGGATAGCCTGTGGAGAATTGGTAAGACATATTTTAGTATGCGAAATTCTATGAAACAGGAACCCTGTGACTTTAGTCATGGGAGGTTCAGGCAACTGTAATAGTAACTAGAGCTATACTTAACAAATATCAGGAAGAAATACTTGCAGATGTAAAGTATTTTGTAAAAATGACATATGATAAACGTAATTTGCCTGATGGATATCCTGGATACAAAATAACTAATGTGAGTGGTGGTGTTATATCTAAGTCAGACTCACAAATGACTCCTACAAAATTATATCTACGTTCAATTTCTGGTTACAGTAGATATCTTAATGCTACAGGGAATCGTACTTCTGGAATAGAAAAATTTAATTCTACAACATGGAATTCACCAAAAATGGGTTCTACATATTCATTTTCTCCAAGTTCTAATTACTACTATGATGCTAGTGGAGCAGGTGGAGTAAATGCACAGGCTCATTTAACAGTAAAGAGAAGTGTATCAAGTGCCACTTGGACTGATTATGTAGATGTTTTTATAGGAACTAGATTTGGTTTAACATAAAATATAAATATGGAATTTAGGTGCTTTTTATGAAAATTTTTTTATATGTTTTATATAGTTTTATAGTTATTACGATTAATTTTATATTAAAAGAAAAAAATTATAACTTTATTTTATTAGCAATATTTTTTATACTTCTATTAATTCAAAATGGGGTATTAAAAACAGGTTATCAAAATAGAGCCACATTTTATCAAGACAATTACTTTAATGAAGAAAATAAAAATGATGAGATAAAGCTTATGACTATAAAGAATTTTATACTTTTGTCTTTACCAGTATGCTTTAATATACTATTCAACTATTTAATTTCTTAAATTGCATTTAGATTTATTTTAGTAGTATATAAATTAAATTTAAATATTAGACAAAAAGGTGATAGATAATTTCTATCACCTTTTTAATATATTCTACTTCAAAAATAATTTTTTATTAGTTAAAAAAATTATAGTATATGTTGTAATAATACGAACGAAATTTATTCTACAAAATAAAATATAATAAAAATAATTCATTTTGATATTTGTGCCCTTAAACACTTCAAACATCTTAAAAGGGTGATTTTTTCATTTCTCCAAACAACCTTGTTTTTTTATATGTAATTATTAAATCAATCTTATTTTCTTATAATATTTCTGTTACAGTACAAATGAGATTATCTAAGTCAAAACTTCGAGTTATTTTTAGTTGCTTGTTATTTACTACTCTTTTAAGTATATAAGTCTTAAAACACATTTATATCACCCCATATATTTATAAAGTAGATGAAACTTAAAAGATGCTCTAGAAAAGAAAATCTATATAACTATGTATCTATAAAATTATAATAATCATATGAACTATCAGTATAAACAATCAATATATGTGTATATCCATACAATTTATTTTTAAATATACATATTATTACCCACATAAAAACTTTCACAAAACCAAAAGAGTATATATTTTTGATGACTGCTTGATATAACTTATAATTCGTTTTATAAGTCTTATTTAATATATATTTATGACACTAAATTCCTTTGGTTTTACCAATTTAGTTTTATTCTACAATTAAAACAATATAATACAACTAGATATTATTCAACAGATATGTTTGAAAATTGAATAAATTTATAGATATGAATAATCTTTTTTATATGTAAAAGGGTAAAGAAATATTTAATAAGTAATAATAGAAGATATTAAAAAAGAGTGCAAAAGCACTCCAATTGTGAGAAATATATACATGAAATCATTATTACAACAATGAAAAATGTACATATAAGAGACGTTTTGTATTTATCTTACATGATAACCTATTAATGTTAACTAAATGTTCATCATAGTAACATAAAAGAAAAAAGGAGTAATTCATACTCCGTTTGTCAAAAATATAAAACTTTCATATAAGGTTATTATAACATAATTAATAAAAGTGTAAAGATATATAATAAATTTGTAAAGCTAAAGATAAAAACATAAATCCTAGTTTAAAGGATTTATCTCAGATTGTTGGCTAATAGCTTCTTGGTTTGATAAAACTTAAGAAGCTATCTCGATTTTACCATAAGCTTTTTTAAGACTTAAAAGATTGGTATTAACAAGCTAAATTTACAATAGGGTTACTTACTAATATACAATCAGCTATACCCAAAATGCCCACATTACACCAAATCTATCTTCAAATCTTACAGTGCATGGACTGTAATCTGTGGATTGTATTGGGTTAATTGTAATACTTTCAAACTCCATATTTGAATAAGCTCTTTTTAACTCATCTTCATTATCAAACTGGAGACATAACTGATATCCTCCAGACTTTGAAACTCCATCACTATTACCAAAATCATTTAGTATGAGCAATCCATCATGAATTGTTAGTTCTGCATGAACGACAAGACTTGAATTGGAATCCTCAATGAGCGTTTTAACATCAGCATATAGTGCATTCTTATATAGCTCTATCGCCTCTTTACAATTTCCGTTAAAATATATATGAGTTATGAGCATTAAAATCCCTCCTGTGTTTTATATTATAATATCATTTACATTATACGACTAAATGTTGTCTGCATTATATCATAATCAATTTAAAAAGGCTATCGACAGTTTTATGTTGATAGCCTGATATAAATCTTAGTTTAAAGAATTTATATTTTTGTATAAGAAATAATTATTCTATTTTTAAACTGGATAGTAATTTATTATTACTGTTTTTAATGTTTTTTCCCCTTGATTATGGTATGTATGTACTGATTCAGCTGAAAAACAAATAGAGTCATTCTCTTTAAGTTGATAAACGCAATCATTTGCTTCTAATTTTAATTGTCCTTCTAGAATCATAATGTATTCTTGTGATTTTTCAGAATGACCAACAGATGTATAACTATGACCCTCTTCTAATTCCATTTGAAATAACTCAAAGTTTCTAGTTGGTGTATTAGGATAATAACAATAAAGACGATAATCTTCATTTTCTGAAACTTGTACATCTATATCAGCTTTTGACACAATAAAAGTTTCATTTTGAGGTTGATCAAGTATAGCAGTATATGGAACATTTAATCCACTTGCAATTTTCCAAATTGTATTTACTGTTGGATTAGAGTCGCCTTTTTCAATTTGTGATAACATGACCTTACTTACACCAGATAATTCTGCAAGTTGACCTAGACTTAGGTTACGTTCATTACGTAATCTATTTAAATTTTTAGCAATAATAGTATTAATACTCATATTAACTCCTTAAAATGTAAATTATTGACAAATATAATTTACGAATGTATAATTTATTTAACGTTATTTATAATTTACAAAGGTATAATATAATGAACGTTAAGTATACTGTACATCCGTAATATAAATTATAATGCATAAAGGACTGTTTTTCAATGGATGTTAGTTGAGAGATTAAGGGGGAATTGTAATGCATGTACTTAATAATGTTACAGAAGCTATAGGCAATACTCATATGTTATGTTTATCTAAAATAGCAAAGGAATTTGGAGTTGAAGGTAATATCTATGCAAAGATGGAATATTTAAATCCAGGATTCAGTAAAAAGGATCGTGTAGCATTACAAATGATTACAGAAGCAGAAAATGCAGGGTTATTAGTTCCAGGTCAAGCAGTTGTGGAATTAACAAGTGGCAATACAGGAACAGGATTAGCAATAGCTTGTGCATGTAAAGGTTATAAATTTATTGCATGTATGTCAAAAGGAAATTCTATGGAAAGAGCAAGAATGATGAAAGCTTTAGGAGCAGAAGTAGTTCTTGTAGACCAAATGCCAAATTCAGTTCATGGACAAGTATCAGGTGAAGATTTAGCACTTGTAGAAGTCGAGGCTCAAAAAATAGCAAAAGAAAGAAATGCATTTAGAGCAGACCAATTCAATCTAGAAGCTTGTAACCACGCACATGAATGTTATACAGCAGAAGAAATGTGGGAGCAATTAGATGGAAATATTGATGTATTTGTAGATTTTCTTGGAAGTGGTAGTACTTTTGCTGGTTGTTCAAAAACACTTAAAAAACATAATCCTTCTATTAAATGCTATGTGGTTGAACCTGCAACAGCAGCAATTTATTCAGGTAAAGAAATAACTGACCAAGGGCATAAAATACAAGGTGGAGGCTACTCTATGGATTTGCCACTAGTAGACAAAAAACTTATTGATGGATACATTCAAGTAACAGATGATGAAGCAACTGATGTAGCAAGAAAATTAGCTAAATTAGAGGGTGTCTTTGCAGGTTTTTCTTCTGGTGCAAATGTATGCGCAGCAATTAAGTTATTACAAAGTACAGAAAAAGGGAAAAGTATAGTTTTAACTCTTAATGATAGTGGTCTAAAATATTTAAGTACTGATTTATACGAAGAATTATAATAATGTTAGAACAGTGATATATTATTTCTTAAATTAAATATATAGATTTAAATTATAAAAAGTATCTCAATGTAGTTTTTGAAAATTATAAAGGAGATGCTTTTTATTTTATAAACATAGAATACCATAGGCGTAATAATAAAATAGTGGGAAATGAATCAATATGTAAGAGGGCATATACTGTAACTATTTTCTTAGATTGTATAAAATTAGACATAAGTATAAATAGATAAAGCTACTCTTATTTAGTAAGCTTTACCTATTATAACTAATTAAAAAAAGTAATCTTGTAGATGTAAATTAGTTTTTGAAAGAAATTAAATTCTGAAATTAGATTTATACTTTAGAAACATGAAGGTATATAAAATTTGACTAGATAATAGAATCAATTATTAGTATAAGTGTATTTTATACTACATTTTAGATTCTTCATCTGTTCTCTCAATTTTAAAAATAACAGGACGAATACCATCATTGCAAGAACATATAGCAATTCCTTCTTTATCTATCCAATCTCCATAGTAAAACAATTCACTACCATGAGATAAAGCAAATACATACTGATACATTGCCTTCCATGCTTCATCACATAATTTCTCAGGTTTAGCAAAATCTCCAAAAAATACTTCTCCTACTTTATGCATAGGGCATTTTCCAATACCTTCACATCCATATTTATCTGCTAAATCTTGATGGAATGTAGTTTTTATAACTTCTATTTTACATTTTTTCATAAAAATCATCTCCTTATATATTTGTTTATATAAGTATATGTTCTATTTTATGTTTAAACAAGTACTTACTTTTAAGTAAAGTACTAACGTTTGGGAGAGTACTCTTAATATAGAACTTAGTTATACACAAATCTACAATCGTGTAGATAACATGAAAATTAGTAAATTATTGACATGAAGATAACTTGTATTAAATGAACTTTAAATAAACTAATTCATAAAAATAATAAATAAAAATATAAATAAACATAAAGAAAAGATAAGAATTTTGTCTAGTTATACATTTTTATTGACCAGTTATGCAGTTGATATTGAATATTCTAAATATTGGTGTTATTTTATAGGTGGTTTAAACATACTAGGGGGATTTTATAGATGTTATTTGTATGATTTATAGAGAATGTACAAAATAGTAAAAATTTAGGCTATATTTGATGAGATTACAGAATATATGTATAGAAAAATGCTCATACATTAAGTTAGGTATAAGGAATGTATAATTTGTATTGGATGATTTATTTTTATATGTATGCTTTTAACTGTTTTAATGAAAAAGTAAAGATGTACTCCCAATACATCTTTACTTTAGCAGAAGTTATAGTTACTTATAAAGTACAAAAAAATTATATATTTATTAAGGTAGGTAAATCCAAAAAGGCTTTCCTAGGAAAAACTTAATTTTAATTATATCGACTCACTAATAATAAAACTTGATGTAAGCATGTTTCAACTACAGTTTCTCCATATTCTGATATAAAATCATCTAATTGTGTATCTAAAAAATTACAATAATCGTATGAACTACTTATATAAGCAGTTAATATATGTGTACATTTGTCTATTTCTCCAATAAACATATTATTCATCCCCCTAAAAAATTTAGTAAAATCAAAAATTGTATTTTAGTAACAAAATAACAAAACTTATAAAATTTTTTAGTACTAGTTCCTATAACTCTATAAAACCAAATCTTCCTAGTTTTACCAATTTAGTTTTATTCTACAAATATATAATACTAGAAGATGCTTTATTATTCAACATGCTTGTTTGAAAATGAAAAATATTATGAAATTATACTTATTGCTTTTAAAAGAAAAACTAATGATAAATAAGTCTATATTCAATTATTTATATTAAAAATTGTGATTTGAAATTAACTAGTTTAATTTCAAATGGGTAAATATAAAAAGTAGCTGGATAAAATTTTTAAAACAAAATAGCAAAATAGAAAATTTATTTTACTATTGGTAAAAATTTTTAAGGCATATATAATAAAAAAATATATAAAGTCTTTATAAACAACAAAAGATATAGAGAATTGTGCATAACAATTCTTTATATCTTTTTAATATATTTAAAAATTTTATAACTTAATAAGAAATTTAGAAATACACATAGAGTAAATTTTATTAATTAATATTAAATAAACTGGATAAAAGAATAACTATTTAATAATCTTTCCACAATAAGGACAGTAAGAGCCACTCTTTAAAAGTTCCATCCTTGAATCTAGACAATGATTACAGTTTGGACAACGGTAAAATTGCCACTCAATAAAAATACCAAAAAGAATAAAAATAATTGAAAACATATAATTTCCAATAAAAATAATAAAGGCAGCTGCAATGATAAACATGCTGATGGATGCTAAAAAGCTTATTTTCAACTTTGTATAAATATCTATATTTCTCATATAATCACCAACTTATTTTAAATTTAATCTTACTAATAAAAGTATAGCAAGTCTCTTACAAAAAAGAGAATCTAAAAGATTACAATAAAAAATAAACATATTACAAGCTATTTTATAAAATAGTAAATTTAAAAGCCTACTTTTGATGAGTTTCAATAAATCAAATAATTTAAGCTTTATTTAAGGTTAAGACTATATTGATATAAGATTCAAGTTTTAATATATATGTGTAATCAAAATAATTTAGGAGGATTAGTACATTGGTAAATTGGGAAATGAAAAAACTGATTAAATCTAAAAATATGTTTATATCTTTAGGGATATTAATGTTAATACTATCAATCAATATCTTTGTTAAACCAGTTTTAGAGACGGAAAACTATTATATAGATAAAGAAAGAGGGCGTATAGAAGATACAAGAAGTAGTGATGATATAGGTAATTATAAATTTCAAAATAAGATTAATATTTTAAATCAACTTTCAAATCAAAAAGATACAGATGTATTTTCTAAAAAAATTAAGTCAATGTCAAATATCAAACTTTATAATTTAAGTGTGAATCAGTATAAAGATGTTAGTTTTTGGAAGGTGTTTAATTATAGAGCTACAAATACACTTATAAATGTAGGGATGTTAATTACTATCGCTATAATTATCTCAAATATTTATATAGACGAAGTGGTTTATTCAGTAAGAGATATCATACTATCATCAAAAGAGAAGAAAAAAGCATTAAAGTCAAAAATAGTTGTTGCTTTATTAGTTCCACTAATAATTTATTCTGTTTATTTGATTGGAATATTCATCATAACTTGTATGCAACAAGGTATGCCAACTAATGGAGATTTAGAAGCTTTAAGAATAGTAGATAACATAGCTACTTTGAAATCAAATTTAAGCATAATAAATTATGTGATATCAAATATAGGTATTGAGCTTTTAATGTTTGAAGGATGGGCTATGATAGCCATATTAGGTTCATTTATAAGTAAATCTTCAATAACATCAATAAGTTTTTTTATATTTATCATAGCTATAACTAAGATAATGTCAGTAATTCATGTATTACCTAAACAATTACTTTTAGTTATTTCTACTGTAAATTATTATGATTTGATATTTGGATTTAATAAAATAATAGGAAATTATCTAGGAGAGATTATGATATTTAAAATGCATATAGATATTGTTAATCTATCAATAGGGTCTTTGATAGCAATATTCGTAGGTGCTATGTCATTATGTTTCTTAGTAATAAAGTCAGATTATATAAGTAAATAAAGGAGAGTTAAGATGAATAAGTTAGAAATAAAAAATCTTTCAAAGATATATGGTAAAAAAGTAGTAAATGATAATATTACAATAACGCTAGAAAATGGAGTTTATGGTCTTTTAGGACCCAATGGAGCAGGAAAATCTACTTTAATGAAACAAATAACAACATTGATAAAACCTAACAATGGCCAAATTCTCTATAATGGTAAGGATATATTTAAGATGGATGATGATTATAGAAACATTTTAGGATACTTGCCACAAGAATTTGGAATTTATAAAAACTTTACGGCAAAACAATTTTTACAGTATATAGGGGCATTAAAAGGTTTAAAGGGAAAAGATTTAGATAGTAATATAGATGAATTATTGGAATTAGTAGGACTTTATGATGTAAGAAATAAGGCTATAGGAAAATTTTCTGGTGGTATGAAGAGAAGAGTTGGCATAGCACAAGTTTTATTAAATAATCCGAAAATAATAGTCCTTGATGAGCCAACAGCTGGTCTTGACCCACAAGAAAGAGCTAGATTTAGAAACTTAATAGCTAAAATATCTAGAGATAAGATAATAATTCTTTCTACTCATATAATTTCAGACATAGAATCAGTTGCAAAAGAAACAATAATGATTAAAAATGGTAAACTTCTAGTGAAAGGAACACACAAAGAAATATTAAGTCACATGGAAAATAAAGTATATCATATTCAAGTTGAAAATGAGTGTGAAATTGATAAAATTCAATCTAAGTATAAGGTTATAAGTATTCAAAGTGATGTTAATTCAATAGTACTTAGAATAGTTTCAGATGATATTCCAACTGAAACTAATACACAAGCAGTTCAAGCAAAATTTGAAGATGTATATATGTTTTACTTTGATTTAGAAGATGCAAAGGAGGTATAGTATAAATGATGTATTTAGTTAAATCTGAAATGATAAAAATATTAAAATCAAAAAGTATTTGGATGGTTTGGTTGTTTCTGCTATTTTTTGGTTTTGTTCTGATTAGAAAATTTGATGTTTTAGATACGTACTCAGATATATTTTACAAGATAGAAGGTTCTATACCTTTAATAGGTTTAGTAATGTTTATAATAACTTCTGGAAATTATACAAAAGAATATGATTCTAATATGACTGGTTTAATAAATACAACTAAAAATGGGAAAAAATCAGTAGTATTATCAAAACTAGTAGCTAATGGTTTAATTTTGTCTATAATTAATATTTCTTTTATACTATTAGTAGGAATTAGAGGATTTAGTTTTTTTGACTTTAAATATTTGGATGAACCAATTAAAAACTTATGGTATTTTGGAAATAGTAATTTAAATCTTACAGTAATCCAAATGTATCTTATTGTTATAGTAACAACTATTTTGGCTTCTTTTATATTTGCACAAATAGGTTTAACACTTTCATCTATATTTAAATCCTCTATAATACCATTTATACTAGGTGGCTTGATAATGGCAATACCATATTTTAGCGTAGGTTTTATTCCAGATAAAGCCATAAAATTTATGTCAATAACTCCAAACTGGATTATGATGAGTCAACAAATTGTTAGATACAATGTACCAAATACATTGATAGGTTTATCAATAGTAATCTCAATTACATTAATGATAATATTAACCCAAATAACATATAAAAATTTTACATCAAGTGAAAGATTTTAACCAAAAATAATAGTAACTTTATTTATGTATTAACCTATTTTAAAACAATATAAATAAATTTTTAAGAAAATGTATGCTAATATATAGGTAAATTATAATAGGAGGTTATTTATGGAAAATAGTATTTTAATAATAGATGATGAGGTAGAAATATTAAAACTTTTAGAAACTGTATTAAAGAAAGAAGGTTTTAATAACGTATATACTGCAAAAACTAGAAGAGAAGGATTAGAAATATTTAAAAATATTAACCCTGATTTAATTATACTAGATATTATGTTACCTGATGGAGAAGGTTATGATATTTGTAAAGAAATAAGAAAAAACTCTAATTCTCCAATAATATTTTTGTCAGCTAAAACAGAAGAATTAGACAAATTACTTGGACTTGCAATTGGAGGAGATGATTATGTTACAAAACCATTTAGTCCTAAGGAAGTAGCTTTTAGGGTCAAAGCTCACTTAAGAAGATTAAGTTATTTTAATGAGAGCCAAAATGGAAGCGTGGATTTAGACAATGATAAAGAAAAAATTATATCATTTGGACCATATAAATTAAATGAAAGTAGAGCAGAACTTATAAAAGATGGGCAGTCCATAGGATTATCCGCAAAAGAATTAAAAATATTATCTTTATTTGCACACAATCAAAATCAGATTATAAGTAAAGAGAGATTATGGGATAAGGTGTGGGGAGAAGATTATGTGGGTTTTGATAATACTATAATGGTTCATATAAGAAAGATTAGAGAAAAATTGGAGGATAATCCCTCAAAACCAGAATATATTTTGACAATAAAAGGCCTTGGATATAAATTAGCAGTAAAGGAAGATTAGAGTATGAGATGGAAGATTACTAGAAACTTTATGCTCACAATCGTATTTGTAGTTATATCAGTAGTTATTATAAATATCATTTCTATACTGTATGTTGTTTCAACTAATAGTTTTTTTAAAGCGGTGGACTCTAAAAATAATCCTGAAGAATTTGCACGTTCTTTTGAAAAAGATTTATATGAAAAAAATGGAGTGCTTAGGCTATCAAAGATTGGAATTGATAAACTAGAAAAATCAAATTCTTGGTTACAAGTTTTAAATGATTCAGGTGAAGAAGTCTATGGAATGAATGTACCAAAGGATACTCCTAAAAAATATACGCCATTTCAGATGGTTAATAATTACAAGTATAGAGAAACAAATTACATTAATTTTATTTTAGAAAAAACTCTAAACAAAAAACATTTAAATGTAATAGTTGGTATGCCTAGTAGAGATACATCAAGAATAATTTTTACTTATTCTAATGATAGTGTTAAAGAAACTTTAAATAAAATCATTATTATAACACTTGTGATTGATGGAATGGTAGCATTGGGTGTTGGCTACTTATTTAGTAGAAAGCTTACAAAACCAATATCAAGTGTGTTATGGAGTGTTGAGACTATGGCCAATGGAAATTATAGTTTATACCTTAAAGATAGAGGTATATATGAAGAAGTGTTTGCAAACATCAATATGCTGGCTTATACTTTAAGAATAAATGAAGCAGAGAGAAAAGAAAATGAAAAATTGAGAGAAGAATGGCTAGCAAATATAACACATGATATAAAAACTCCTTTATCATCTATACAAGGATATGCAGAAATAATCAATGACAAAGATTATGAGTTTGTAGAAGATGAATTACGAGAATATACAGAAATTATATACAATAAATCTAAGTATATAAAAGATTTGGTTGATGACCTAAATTTATCTACTCGACTAAAAAATAATAATATAGTTTTGAATAAGAAAAAAATAAATTTAATTGGTTTGGTTAGAAATATAATAGTGGATATTTTAAATGATAATAGATATAAAAATAGGTATATTGAGTTTGAATGTTATGAAGAGTCAATAGAAGTACATGTAGACCCAATATTGTTAAGAAGAGCCATAACTAATCTTATATTTAATTCAATAGTTCATAATAGTGAGGATACTTTGATAGAGATAAAAATTATAAAAAAAGATAATATAGAAATTATAATAAAAGATAGTGGAGTTGGGATAAGCGAAAATGATTTAAAACATATTTTTGAGAAATATTACAGAGGTACCAATACAGGCGAATTACATAAAGGTTCAGGGCTTGGGATGGCTATTTCTAAAGAGATAATAGAGATTCATAAAGGAAATATCTATGTAAATAGTAAAATTGGAGTAGGGACAGAAATTATTATAGAAATAAATCAAAATTAGGGGAGAATAATATGAATTTTTTTAAAAAAGGAATAAATGGGTTTACTATTAAGATGTTGGCATTAATATTTATGACATTTGACCATATAGCAGCATTTATGCCAGAAACAATGCAAATACCTATTTGGTTTCATTGGATAGGTAGAATATCAGCACCTTTATTTACGTTTATGGCAGTGGAAGGATTTTATCACACTAGTAACAGGAAAAAGTACATAACTAGGTTGTATATTTGGTCTGTTATTATGGCAATAGGAAATCAAATAATTAATAGTGTATTTCCACATCCAGAAGGGGTAATAATTATAAACAATATTTTTTCAACAATATTTTTGATAGCAATTTATTTACAAGCAATAGAATTTATAAAGAAATTTAGAAAAGAAAGAGAAGTAAAATATCTTATTATAGGGTTAACAATGATAATAGCCCCTATAATATTAGGAATATTTATAATAACTATACTTTTCAAATCATTTAATGAGTTTCTAGCTTTATTTATGACTTTAGTACCAGTACCATTTTTAGTAGAAGGTGGACCAATTCTTATTACACTTGGAATTATTTTTTATTTGTGTAGAGAGAAGAAACTTAATTTAAGTATTTGCTATATTTTAATGTGTATCTTTGTATTTATAACAATGGCAAATGGAGATTTTAGTTTAAAAAATTCTACTTTACAAAATTACCAATGGATGATGGTTGCCTCTTTACCTTTCATGTTGCTTTACAATAGAGAAAAAGGTAAGAGTATGAAATATTTGTTTTATTTATATTATCCAGTCCATATATATGTGTTGTATATTTTAGGGGTATACTTAATATAATTTTAAAATATAAAATGTGTGCATTAAAACACTTCTGCTTAAAAATAACATTGGATATAAGTATAATATTACTGGAACTTGAAACTTTTTAATAAAAAACAATAAAACAGAGATTTGATATATACATTTAATAACTCTGTTTTATTATTTTTTGTAATATATATTTTTATTTATAGATTAGCATTTTCATTATTAATAAATTCCACTATATTTTCATTATCTATTTTATAAAATTAGTCATAACTTTCTCTTCATACTGTGGTTCTTTAATTCCAGATTTCTTACCAGCTGAAATACATTTAAGAAGCCATGCCATGTTTTCGCCTAAAGTTCGCATGGTTTGTAAGCCTTCTTCATCCTTCATAACATCTTCTGGTGTAAAACCATGTACCTGATTCCAATACTGTGATGATACAATAGGCATATTGCTAATTGAAAAATATTTGTTGAGTTGGTCAAATGTTGCAGTTGCACCACCACGTCTACAGGATACAATTGAAGCACCTAATTTTGTAGCCATGCGACTACCAGCTATGAAAAATAAACGGTCAAGAAATGAAGTTAATTGACCACTTGCACTAGAAAAATAAACAGGAGAACCAATAATGATACCATCAATATTATCAAGTTCCTCAACTAATTCATTAACCTTATCATCACAAATACATTTTCCAGTTTCGAAACAAGATGAGCAAGCAATACATCCTGGGATTGCTTTTTTACCTAAATACAGTATTTCTGTTTCAATATCATGTTTATTTAATACTTTAGTAACCTCAGTTAATGCTGTATAAGTACATCCATATTGGTTTGGGCTACCATTAATCAATAAAACTTTCATTATAAATTTCCTCCAATAAACTTTATTTAATAGATTTTCACCTATATATTACACTTCCTATTATCAAATTGACTTTCAATTATTCTTACACTATAATTTTATTATAAATTATCTTAAAAACAAGTACGCACATTTTTGTTCAATACTAACCAAAAGGAGAGTGTAACATATGGGTATAGATTATATCTCAAATACAGATTTAAGTGAAACAGGATTTAGCTATACACTTTCATTGATTAATGGCAAATATAAAATGATAATTCTTTATTGTCTTGTAGAATTTAAGGTTGTCAGATATAATGCATTAAAGCGTTATATAAATACAATTTCCTATAAAACCTTGAGTTTATCATTGAAGGAATTGGAGGCAGATAACTTGATTATTCGTACTGAATATCCTCAAATACCTCCTAAGGTAGAATATAGTCTATCTGAAAGAGGAAAATCTTTGATTCCAATTCTAGATGCAATGTGTGAGTGGGGAGAGAAGAATAAACTTTAATTTTATATTTGTATGTATTATAAAAAGACTGTAAGTAAATATCTAAACAAATTTACTTACAGTCTTTACTTGAATAACTCTTATTTGAAATTTATAAAAATATTCAAAGAGTCATTATGAAATTTCACCACCAATTTCCTCTATATCATTTTTATAGATAGTACAAGCTTCCACAGCTAATTCTAAGCCTTTCACTATTTCTTCTAGAGACATAAAAGGTGTATTCTTTTTATCTATTATCTGTGAAGTCATATATGGTATGTGTATAAAGCCACCTCTTATATTAGGATATTTTTTGTCTATCATGTAAAGAATTCCATACATTACATGATTACAAACAAATGTACCTGCAGTGTTTGAAACACTTGCTGGAATTTTATTTTCATTCATATGCTTTACCATAGCTTTTACAGGTAATTTTGAAAAATATGCAGGTTGACCATCTTCTTTTATAACAGTATCTATGACTTGGTTACCTTCATTATCTTTTATTCTAAAGTCATCTACATTTATAGCTACCCTCTCAGGAGTAATATCAAATCTACCTCCAGCTTGTCCAACTGATATTACTATATCTGGATTGTGCTGTTGGATAGCTTTATCTATAGCTTCAACAGATTTTGTCATAACTGTTGGTATAGTTATTTTTATAATTTCTGCGCCATTTATATTATCATTAACCCTTTCAACTGCTTCTTGAGCTGGATTTATTGGTTCTCCACCAAATGGGTCGAATCCTGTTAATAAAATTTTCATTATTTTACCTCCTAATTGTATTAAAATCCTAAAAAATACATTACTAATATGTGAGCTATAATTAATACTAAAGCAACTGGTGCCTGGTATTTTATAACAATGTAGTCGTTTTTGCATTCAAGTAAAGCTGCTGGAACTATATTAAAATTAGCAGCCATTGGAGTAAGTAAAGTTCCACAATATCCTGCTGTTAATGCTAGTGCTCCAATTATAGCAGGATTTCCACCTTGAGACAATACGAAAGGAATTCCAATTCCTGCTGTTATGACTGAAAACGCAGCAAATGCATTTCCCATTATCATAGTAAATATAACCATACCTAATACATATGCTATAACACCAAATAATCTGTTATCAGCAGGAACTACACCAGATATCATATTTGAAATGACTTCACCAACTCCAGCTTGAGTAAATAGAGCGCCTAATGCAACCAAAAGTTGTGGTAACATACTAGCAGGTCCCATTTGCTGAAGTAATCTTGAGCCATCTTGAATTGATGTAGTAGGCTTTGCTTTAGTTATTATAAGAGCTGCTATTAATGCAATTATTGAACCCACACCTATTGCGAACTGTGAAGAATTGTCAAAATTAGTAAGGCTCATAGCCACAACTACTGCAGCAAATGCTAATATTAATGAGGGTATAAATATTTTATTTTTAAGTTTATCTGCTTGTTCTTTCCCAAAATTCTCATTCGGTTCTTCATATTTTGCAAATACAACTTGTTTGGAAAGTGTCAAAAAACTAGATAATATTAGAATTATTCCGATTATATTAGCTGGAATCAGTCTACCAAATATGAAGGGTAATGATATCAGTATCCAAAATAATGATGTACCATATTTCTTATTGTTATCTATTGTAGTAAAAGACCTATATGCTATTACAACCATCAGAAAACCCATCAGTGCATAAAAAACTTCTAATGATATATTTATAAAATTTTGCATTTTTATTCCTCCTAAATAAATCTATCTCTTGTGACTCTTATTTAATTTCTTATCATATAAAGTAAATTGAATTGTAGCAACTACAAGTGCTATTACTGCCATGATAATATTGGCCTTTACAATGTTAAGTCCAGTTACATTGTATCCGAACTGAGTCAGTGTAGAAGCTATAAGCAATACTCCACTACTACCTGCAAATAGATTTTGACCATAAAAGTTTCCATAGTTTTCTGATGCAGCAGACAATGCTTTTATAGCTTCTTCATCAGATTCTTTTAGTTCGTCACTATTACTTAAACCAGCAGCTTGTGCCATCGGATTAACGAGTGGTCTCACAAACTGAGGATGTCCACTCATTCTTATTGATAGAGCACCAGCTACTTGTCTAGCTATCATATATATAGTAAGTACTTTTCCTGTTGTAAGTTTCTTTAATTTTTCTATTAGGGAAACAGCTCTTTGTTTCAATCCATATCTTTCTAACACACCAATTACTGGTAATGTTAGTATGAATAATGATACACCTCTGTTTGAAACAAAAGAGTCACCCAAGATTGTAAAGATTTGATTAAAGTCTAATCCTGCAACAATCCCTGTTGCTATGCCTGCTAATAATACAGTAAATAGTGTATCCATTTTAAGTATAAAACCAATTACGACTATCAAGATACCAATTAATTTTATCATGAATTATTCTCCTTCCATTTTTCTATATTTTAAATTTAAATTCGGTTAGTAAATAAAGATAAACTCTTTTTATAGTATTTGCTTTAATAAGACTATTATTATGAAATTTAAGAAAAAAATAGAGAAGATGTTTAAAATATTAAAATTAATATTTTAAATATCTTCCCTATTTTTTCTTTTGTTCATATTTTATAGATTAAATTATATTAAATCTAAAGTGCTATTAAATTAATATTCTCATTTAAAATAGCAGCTATTTCTTTGGAATTAACTTGTTTGATTGTTTTTATAGAATTAGGATTTTTAGAGTGATTACCTATATGTTTTTCAAACAACATAACATCATGCCAACAATCAAATTTATATCCTGTATTGTGATAAATCCCACATAGTTTGAAACCAAATCTTTGATGAAGTTTTTCGCTTTTTATATTTGGTGACGTAATACTAGCATACAAATTTTGAATATTTTGTAACTTCAATATATCTATGATTGAATTATAAAGAGCAATTCCTATTTTATTACTAATAAATTTCTTATCAACATAAATTGATAATTCAACATTCCATTGATAAGCAGTTCGTTCATTGTGTTCATGAGCATAGGCATATCCAACAATTTTTTTATTAATTAAACAGACTAGGTAAGGATATTTTGAACAGATTTCTTTTATTCTGTTTTTAAAATCATCAATGCTTGGAATGCTATACTCAAAAGTAATTGCAGTATCAGTAATATATGGAGTATATATTTCCAATATTTCTTCTGCATCCGTTTCATTAGCAATCCTAATTTCAATATATTTCATAAATATCATCTCCAATATAATAAATGTAGTAGAATTTTCTTATATAATACATAGGTCTAAATAAATATAAGAAAATATTGTATAATATATAATATTGTATAGATATATAACTACTTTATCAATATTTACAAACTTCAGAGTATATTTATAATACTACATTTTAGATAATTTTTTTATCTTGTAAGGAGATTTGAAATAAATAATTTTATTTATTGAGATTTCTTAAAAAATCGTCTATACTATCTTGTGATATTTTAAAACTGTCATAATTACCTTTTGAAACCGACTTCATAATAAGCTTATCTAAAAATTTCATCTTTTCTAATCGAGCTTCACTACCAAAAATTCCAATTGCATTTGCATTTTCTAATAAAGATGCTGGAAAGTTTGATTTTAGATATTTATCTGCCTGTTCAGAAAATCCACAACAAAGGAATACACCAACTCGTTTTTTGTTTAATAATTCTATATTATCATTACACAATATACGAATCTTTTTTGAAACTGAACCAACATATATAGAACTTCCAATAATAATTGTATCAAATTTTGATAATTCAATTTTAGGATTACTATCATTGATATCAACAATAGTGATATTGTCTGATAGTTTATTTTTTAGTATGTTTGCACAGTCTTTCGTACAACCATATTTACTTGAATATATAATAATAGTATTCATATTTATTCTCCCTTTCTCAAAGCATTTTCTACAGCCTTTCGTATAGTATCACTGCTATAAGTCGCAGATGTTATAGCATCTACTTCTAAAGATTGTTGTTCAACTATATTTTTTATGATTTTTTCACCAGGTTTACCTAAAAGAGTGTCATGTTCTAGTATCTTAATATTTTTAATTCTGCCATTATTAACTTCAACAGATACAGTAGCCTTCACAAGTTTATTATCAGCACTTCCTGTATAAATACCATTTTTCACATTAGCAGGGTTTATATTTTTTACCACTAATTTTTCTGGCTTTAAGTTAGTTATAATTAAAATAATAATGCATATAAACACAAGAAATAGGATTATAGATATTTTAAAAACTTTTTTCTTCTTATTAGTTTCATTGTGGTTTTTCATTGTAAAGCCCTCCTACTAAAATATCTAAGAAATTCTCTATAATTTGAGTGAAATTATGTAAGGAATACAATTGATTTTCAACAATACATAAAACAAATCCTAATAGTGCACTTATAAGCATCCATGAAGTTTTATCTACGTTTTGTTTAAATATACCCTGCTCAATTCCAAGGAAAAGAAGTTCATCTAGTATTTCTATACCATTATTAGTAGGTTCACTATTTGTACTTTCAGATGCAAATATAATGTTCATCCTACTATGCATAATAGCTTTTGACATTTCAGGTTCACTTGAAAGAGTCTTTATAAAACTAGTCATAATTTCTATGATTTGCTTATCTATTGGGAGAGATGAGCAATTATGTATAATATCAATAGCATTACTTTCTACAGTGTTATAAAGTTTTTTTGTCATATCGCTGATAATCTCTGCCTTGTCTTTGTAGTAAAGGTAAATTGTAGTTGGAGAATAATCTATTTTTGAAGCAATTTTTCTTATTGATAAGTTTTCATATCCATATTGATTGATAATTTCTATGCTAGCATCCATAATTTTTTTCTTCATTTCTGCTTTTTCATTTTCACGTCTTTCTTTAATACTCATATAATCACCTCATAACTTAACAGTGTTAATTTAATTTACGATGTAATTATATGCTTTATATTTAATATTGTCAATAAACTATGAATAATATAATTTAATAAATTTTTATAGCTGAAATCTTTAAGTTATTAATTGTAATAGTTTAACTATTGTTGTATAATAATAATCGGTTTAAAAGTGCCACATTTTGTTAAAGTTAGCTTATAATTTTAAATAAACTTTAACAAGACACATCAAAATATAATAAATTCTTTTATACTACAAAATTCATTTTGTAGTTATTAAATCAGATGGAACTTTTTTGAAGGTCTACAATAAATAGACTAAAACAATACTAACATCTGTACTTGTTCGAGAACTCCAAGTATAAAAAACTAAGGAATTATATAGTGGCAGTATATAATTAATACCCTTAGACACACCTTTTTGAAAGTGGAAAAAAGATGTGTAGTTCTCCTCGACCACAAATCAAGGAGGATAAAAGTATGGAAAAAAGAAAAGTAATAATTGATTGTGACCCAGGAATTGATGATTCTTTGGCCATTCTTCTAGCTTTAAACTCACCAGAGCTAGAAGTACTTGGAATTACCACATGTTGTGGAAATGTTCCAGCAAATGTAGGTGCAGAAAATGCACTAAAAACACTTCAAATGTGCTCTTCACTAAATATACCAGTATATAAAGGAGAGGAAGCACCACTAAAAAGAAAACTTGTAACAGCTCAAGATACACATGGAGAAGATGGTATTGGAGAAAACTTTTATCAAAAAGTGACAGGAGCTAAAGTAAAAGATGGGGCAGTAGATTTTATAATAAATACTTTACATAATCATGAAAAAGTATCAATAATAGCACTTGCACCACTTACAAATATAGCTAAGGCACTTATGAAAGATAAAGAAGTCTTTGAAAATCTTGATGAGTTTGTGTCTATGGGAGGAGCATTTAGAATTCATGGAAATTGCTCTCCAGTAGCAGAGTTTAACTATTGGGTAGACCCACATGGAGCGGATTATGTTTACAAGAATTTATCTAAAAAAATTCACATGGTAGGTTTGGATGTAACTAGAAAAATTGTACTTACTCCTAATATTATTGAGTTTATAAATAGACTTGATGAGAAAATGGCAAAGTATATAACTGAAATAACTAGGTTTTATATTGATTTCCATTGGGAGCAGGAAGGAATAATTGGTTGTGTGATAAATGACCCTCTAGCAGTAGCATACTTTGTAGATAGAAGTATTTGTAAAGGATTTGAAGCATATGTAGAAGTCGTAGAAGATGGTATAGCTATGGGTCAATCTATAGTGGATTCTTTTAATTTCTATAAAAAATGTCCTAATGCAATTGTTCTAAATGAAGTTGATGAAAATAAGTTTATGTATATGTTTTTGAAGAGGCTTTTCAAAGGTTATGAAGACATTATAGACTCTGTGGAAGGAGTGATATAGTGTGAAAAGAAAAATATGTGTAAAAACTATTACACTTATAGCTTTTGGTATCTCTATAAATATAATAGGGGCGTTTATAGCTATGGGGTTAAGATTACCTATATACTTAGATTCAATAGGAACTATAATGATAGCATCGCTTTTAGGTCCTAAATACGCTGTAGTTACAGGTGTGTTTGGAAGTTTAATAAGTGGAATTACATTTGATGTGTATTCTCTTTACTTTGCACCAGTTCAGATATCAACAGGTTTACTTGCTGGAATAGCATTTAAAAAGAATTTTTTAAATGGATTAAAAACTCCATTAGGGGTATTGTTATTTGCTATTCCAACATCTATAATAAGTTCAATAATTTCAGCTTTTCTCTTTGGAGGTATGACATCATCAGGTTCTTCCTACATAGTACAAATTTTGAAAGTATTAGGATTAGGAGATGTATTTAGTGTATTTGTAACTCAAGTATTCACAGACTATGCAGACAAATTGGGAGCAGTTGTTTTAGTGAATTTAGGATTAAATGCAGTTCCAAAAACTTTAAAACTATCATTGACTGGAGGAAGATAGAAAAAATGGATAGATATAGTGAAATAACAAATAAAAATCAAAGAGAAATTGTTTTACTTAAAGGATTTCCCTGTATATGGGGAAAGTGTTCTTTTTGTGATTATATAGATGATAATTCTAATTTAGAAGAAGAAATGAACAGGTTAAATATAGAGATTTTGAAAAATATAACTGGAAAATATGGAGTTCTTGAAGTCATAAACTCTGGTAGTTGTTTTGAATTACCAAAAGATACTTTAGCAGAAATAAAATGTATTATAAAAGAGAAGAAAATAAAAAAATTATTTTTAGAAAGTCATTGGTCTTACAAAAATAGGATTAAAGAGATGAGAGACTATTTTGGAATTCCTATAGTATTTAAAATTGGAGTTGAGACTTTTGACAATGATTTTAGAAATAACATTTTAAATAAAAATGCAAAATTTAAAACACCAGAAGATGTAAAAGACTATTTCGATTCACCTTGTATTATGGTAGGAATTGAAGGTCAAACAAAAGAGATGATAGATAGGGATATAGAGATTATATCAAATGATTTTGAAAAAGCAACTGTGAATGTTTTTATAAATAATTCTTCAAGTATCAAAAGGGATGAAGAGTTAGTTAAGTGGTTCACTAATAAATATAAATATTTAGATGAAAATCCAAATATAGAGGTTTTATATAATAATACAGATTTTGGTGTTGGAGATTAGTAAAGTTTTTAAGTCTGTATTATATTGCAGTAAATATTAATTTAATTTAAACTTTAACTTAAAAAATTTAGTATATTTTTAAAAAGGCTTCTGATACTTGGAAGCTTTTTTTTATGTACTTTTATGTTACAATAAGGAAAAGGAATTAAGGAGTAAATAAATGATGTTTAATAGGGAAAAATGGAATAAATTAGAGTATAAGAAGCTCCTAGAATATATGAAATCTATACAAGATATCAAGTATAGAGATTTTAATAAAAAGCTCATACCAAATACAGAAAATATAATAGGTATTAGGGTTCCTAATTTGAGAGAGTTATCTAAAGAAATAAGTAAAGGAAATTGGAAGGAATTCTTAAATGTATCAGAGGATACATATTATGAAGAAACTGTATTACAAGGCATGGTAATTGGTAATATAAATAGCACATTTGAAGAGACTCTATATTATATAGAAAGGTTTGTACCTAAAATTAATAATTGGTCAGTTTGTGATGGATTCTGTTGTGGCTTGAAATGTACAAAAAAATATAAAGAAAACATGTATGATATACTTAAAAAATATGTTTATTCAGAAAATCCATGGGAAATTAGATTTGCATTAGTTATGTTTTTAATATATTATGTTGATGATAAACATATTGAAGAAATCTTTGAATGTTGTAACAATATACAAAGTGAAGAATATTATGTTAAAATGGGAATGGCGTGGTTGCTATCAATTTGTTTTATTAAATATGAAGAAGAAACATTTCTCTATATAAAAAATAATAACTTAGATGATTTTACGTATAATAAAATGTTGCAAAAAATAATTGAATCTAATAGGGTAGATTCAGAAAAGAAAAATATAATAAGGGGAATGAAGAGAAAGACAAGAAGATATTGACGGAGGAGTATTAATGAATAACAACGAGGAAAGAATTGACAAATTTTTAGAACTTCAAAGTAAGGGGATTAAGTTTACAGAGATAGCCCGAAATCTAAAAATTAGTCAAAGTACTTTAAGAAATTTTTTAAATAAAAAAGGATATAAATCAGAAAAAGGTAAATACATATTAAAAGACGAATTAAATTATAATGAAAATCTGGATAAGAAAAACTTGGAAGAAGAAAATTTTAAAAAAAATATAAGTGATAGAAAAAAAGTAAGCACCAAAAAAAAGAATTCTAATGAAAAGGTTTTGAGTAAAGGCATTGAACAAATCAAGTTTAATGATACTGATTTAAAAAATACAAAATCAAAAAAAAATGTTAAGCCTAAAAAAGATAGAAAAATAAATATAACTCAGGAAGACTTAGATAAGCTTTGTGAAGTATATGATTGGTATTTAGAGGTAAAGGATTATAATATAAAGCCAAAAAAAATATCTAATAAAAAAGATGTACATATAGATGATGAATCCATAGATGAATTAAAAACAACAAGAATACGTATAGATAAAGAAGTATGGAATGATTTTGAAAGACTTTGTAGTAATTCAAACTTTGAAAAGCATCAAATACTTACACAAGCATTGAAAGAATTTATGAAAAAGTATAAAAATCTACTATAAAATATTACTATATGAGGTGCTTAATATGAATAAGATAATAAAAAAATCAATTTTTTTAATGATTATATTAACAATATTTGTTTTTACACTTACAGCATGCGAAAAAGATGAACAACCTGATTCAGCTGATATTCAATCTGAAGATAAGGAAGATTCAGCTGGTATTCAAGTTGAAGATAAGAATGAGGTAAAAATAGATGAAGAAAATGCAAAAGTATTAAATATAGGTAAATCAGAGATTATAAATGTAGATGAAGGTGATAAAGTAGACACATCCACAAAGATAGAAAATAATTCGACATTTAATATATCAAATATTGAATTAGTATATAATGAATATGATGAGAATAAAAAAATTATTTCCTCAGATAGTAAGGCTTTGTTGGATATGACTCTAATGCCTGGTAAAGTTGCTTATGTAGAGTGTGCGCACAAAACTTTTACAAAGAGTGTGGAAGTTTATGCATATGAGTATGAAGCAGAAGGTAAGATTGTGTATATTAATTTAAAAGAAAATGATATTAATATAAGAAATAACAATATTAAGCTAGAAAATAGTAGTCAGTATGAGGTATTATCTACATCAGAACTTAAAAAAGTAAATGAATCAAAAGAGGGAATCACATATCAAATAAAAGTAAAAAATTCATCATCAAAAGATTTAGGAAATATTATCCTTAAGACAGCAGAAGTTAATGAAAATGGAGAATATTTAGTGGTAAATCGTATACCATCATATAAAATTTTAAAGGCTTCAGAAGAGACAGATATAGATATACTATGTTCAACAAAAGCAAAAAGTGTTGAAATAGTGGGATACACATACGATGATATAAAAGAAAAAGCCAATGTAGATATTGACTTAAAATCTCATAAAGTTAAGATAGACAAATAAAGGCAGGGGATATTTATGAAGGTTTTGATAGTTGAAGATAATAAAATACTTTTAGAAAGTGTAGTAGAAGAACTTAGTAAGCATTTTGAAACTGAAAAATGTGAAGATGGAGAAGAAGCTTTATACTTAGTTAATCAAAATATATATGATTTAGTTATTTTAGATTTAATGCTTCCTAGCATAAATGGAATTGATATTTTAAAAAGAATGAGAGTTAATAATATAGACACACCTGTGCTTATATTGACAGCCAAAGAAGCATTAGATGATAAAGTAGAAGCATTTACCATAGGAGCTAATGATTATTTAACAAAACCTTTTTATATGGAAGAATTAGTAGCAAGAGTGTACGCTATATTAAGAACTAATGGAAAAATAAAAGAAAGAAATGGAATAGAATTTAAATCTTTATATTTGGATACATTAGAAAAAAGAGTATATATTGAAAAAGAAGAAATAAAGTTACAAAATAAGCAGTTTAACTTGCTTGAATATTTTGTCTTAAATAAGGGTTCAATTTTATTAAAAGAGCAGATTTATGATAGAATATGGGGAATTGATTCAGATGCAACCATTGAAATAGTTGAGGTATATGTAAGTAATTTAAGGAAAAAACTCAGTAAATATGGATATGATAAGTATATTAAAACTAAACGTAAGGTAGGATATATATTCGATGATAAATAAGAATGTATTCACTAGTACTAAAAATCATCTAATAAAAATGTATATTGTTGTAGTGGGTAGCTTTTTAATAATATTTTCTATATTTATATATTCATATTTTAGAGGATTAACATATAGTGGAATTGATAGTGAGATAAATGAGGAGCTTGAATATATAGTTTCTCAATTTAAAAGAACCTCGTTTTTAAATCCAATAAGACTTAAAGATCCAAAAGATATGGTCTATGTGTATGAGGATGGTAGAATAAGTTACTATACTCAAAATGAGTATTTTGATGAGTTACTTCCAGATAGAAGATTGGATAAGAAAAATTCATTTTTTAAATATACAGAAAATGGATATACCTTTAGAGAATTAAATGTAGATGTAGGAAGATATCAAATACAGATAATTAGAAATATCGACTCTGAGATGAACTCTTTAAAGCAACTTACATCCGTTCTTATAATTGGTATACTGATTTCTGTAATAATTACTTACTTTGTTGCTGTGTATCTTACTAGAAAAGCTTTAATTCCAATAGAAACTGCATGGAGAAATCAAGCTAAGTTTATACAAGATGCTTCTCATGAATTAAGAACGCCAATAACAATAGTTTCATCAAAATTAGAAAGTATGTTAAAATCCCCAGAGAGTACAGTAAATGATGAAGTTGAAACAATAGCTACTGCAATGAAAGAGACAAGAAGGCTTAAAAAAATGATAACTGATTTATTGTCTCTTACTAAAGAAGATTCCATTGTTAAAGTCAACTTGGAAGAAGTAGATTTAGAAAGATTGCTTGAGGAAATATCAGAAGATTATATTGATATTGCAGAATTTCAGGAAAAAAAATTTGTATTTAATTCTGAGCTTAAGAATAAAGTTATAATAACGGATAAAAATAAATTAAGACAGCTTATATTAATTTTTATTGATAATGCTTTTAAATACACAAAACAATGTGATGAGATAGTATTAGAATTAAAAGAAGATATAGAAGATGAAGTAACTTTATTTATAAGAGATACTGGTATAGGTATAAAAAAAGAAGAAATACCTCTTATATTTGATAGATTTTTTAGAAGTGAAAATGTAAGAAATAAAGATTTAGAAGGGTCTGGAATAGGTCTTTCAATAGCTCGTATGATTAGTTTGAATTTGGATATTGATATAAATGTAACTTCAGAGATAGGTATTGGAACTACATTTGAATTATCGATACCACAAAAGTTAAAATAATAAAAATATAAAAAGCTGTTTTTAGAAATAAAGAATGGGTATACTAATTAGTATAAAATAAAATATAAAAAGACCCTATAAAAGTAAAATTATATTTATGAATTTCATAGTATAATTGTATAGGGATAATTAAAGTTTATAGGAGGATTAAAAAAATGGCAAAAGTTATAAATACATCTGAATTTAGAAGTAGTGTTGAAGGTAGTAAAGGAGTAGTTGTAGTGGATTTCTTTGCAACTTGGTGTGGACCTTGTAACATGTTAGGGCCTGTATTTGCAGAGTTAGGTGAAGAAATGAAAAATGAAGCTAGATTTGTAAAAGTTGACATAGATGAGAGTTTAGAAATAGCTCAACAATTTAGTGTATCTACAGTGCCAACTATGATTATATTTAAAGATGGAGAACCAGTAGAAACACTAATTGGATTTATGCCAAAGAACAAAATTGAAATGAAAGTAAAATCATATTTATAAAAAATGGGTGAGTGTTATGAGATATGATATAGCTATAATAGGTAGTGGTCCTGCTGGATTATCTGCTGCTATAAATGCAAAAATAAGAAATAAAACAATTATCATGTTTGGTAGTGATAATTTAAGTAATAAGCTTGTTAAAGCTCCTTCAATAGATAATTATTTAGGTTTTTATGATATAAGTGGAGATGAATTAAAAGACAAGTTTAAATCGCATATAGATAGTATGGATATTTCAATTGAAAATAAGAGAATAAATAATATTTATGCTATGGGAGAATACTTTGCAATAATGTCTGGAAATGATATGTATGAAGCTACTACTGTAATTCTTGCCACTGGTGTAGAATACACTAGACCAATTAAAGGCGAAGAAGAATTTCTAGGCAGAGGAGTAGGGTATTGTGCTACATGTGATGCACCACTTTATAGAAATAAAAAGGTGGCAGTTATAGGATATAATGAAGAATCTAAAGAAGAAGCAAATTTTTTAAGTGAATTAACTTCAAAAACTTATTTTATACCTATGTACAAAAAAGAGAATCTTATGAGAGGTTCAGATAACTTAGATGAATCTATTGAAGTTATACATGATAGACCCGTACAAATAGATGGAGATAAACTTGTAAACAAAATATCTTTTAAAGAAAACCACATTGAAGTTGATGGAGTATTCGTTATAAAAGATAGTACAGCTCCAAGTTCATTGATTCCTGGAATAGAAATTGAGGGTATCCATATTAAAGTTGATAATGATATGAAAACTAGTATAGATGGATGCTTTGCTGCTGGAGATTGTGTTGGAAAACCATATTCTTATATAAAAGCAGCAGGTCAAGGACAAATAGCAGCTTTAAATGCTGTTTACTATTTAGATAAATTAAAGAGAATTTAATATTTATACTGAGTAACTTTTTAAACATATTTATAAAAAACTGCTTTAAAATAATAAAATTATTTTAAAGCAGTTTTTTATTTATTAATTCTTATTATTTAAATTATCTTAAATGTATTTTTAAGTATATTTCTTTGAGAAATTTCTAAAGTTATAATAATAAATATCTAAATTATTTATAATATATCCCAAAATTTAAAAATAATGGTTGAAAAATCTAATTAAGAGTACTATAATTTAATTAAGTAATTACTTAATCAAAAAGAGGTATTTATGGAAAATTTGGTTAAAATATTTAAAGCATTGAGTGATGAAACTAGAATTAACATACTTATATTAGTATCTAAGAGAAATATATGCCAAAAAGGAATTTCTAAATATCTAGGAATTTCAGATTCTGCTGTTTCACAACATATAAAAATATTAAAAGATGTTGGAATAATAACAGGGCATAAAGAAGGATACTACGTTTTATATCATATTAATAAAGAATCATTTAATATATGTGTAGATTTTATAAACTCTATGTTAAGTAATTCTAGTGAAAGCTTTATAGATGTATTTGATATAAATACAATACATCTAGGATGTAGTAAAGAGTGTAAATCTATTAAAAAATGTTGTAAGAGAAGGGAGAAATAATAATGAAAGTATGTATACCAGTAGAAGAGAATAAAGGATTGGATAGTAAACCATATGGTCATTTTGGTTCTGCTCCAATTTTTGTTGTGTGTGATTTAGAGAGTGGAGAAGTTAAATCTCTAGATAATGGAGATTTAGGGCATGAGCATGGAAAGTGTCAACCACTAAAAGCATTATCAGGCACAGTTGTGGATGCAGTAGTAGTTGGAGGAATAGGACAAGGTGCTATAATTAAATTAAATGGAATGGGAATCAAAGTTTATAGAGCAGAAGCAGATACTATAAGTGCTAATCTAGACTTACTTAAAAATGGAAAATTAGTAGAATTTCCATCAAATCATACTTGTTCACATGATGGATGTGGACATCATTAAAAATAAGATAGCTGATGAAGCATATGCTTCATCAGCTATTTTCTTTTTTGATAAATAAAGTTTTGCATTTCAAATTTTCAAATTTAGGTTTTCATGATTTTCTGGTGGATTTTAAAGTTTATAAGTATACTAAACTAGATTTTTTTTGTATGTTGCTCTATATAGTTAATATCATTTAGTATATCATTAAGTTCTTTATTAAGTGTTTTCAAATCATCACCATCCACATTGTAGTTTAAAAATAGTTCCTCTACATTATCAATGATAGAATTAACTTTCCTAGTAACTTCAACAAATGTTTTGAAGTTACTACTATTCTTAGCATTTAAAAATTTGTTTAAATCCTTTGATATAAATGACATTATTTCATATTCATCGTTAAACAGACCTCTACCAATAGGATATGGTTCAATTCTTTGTAAAAAATATTGATCTTTAGCATTAATATTATAAGTATAAGATATTTCCCAACCGTCTCCTAAATCAAACTTGATAAAATACAATGTACTACTTACTTTTGATATTTTTGTTGCTCCAAGTTGCCTTAAAAGAACTTCAATTGAATCTCCTTGAACAGTATTAATATTCATATATACACATCCCCTTTAGTATTATTATACTATATTTTTTAAAATTTTATAATTAAATAAAAAGTAGATATAATAATAGATATAATCATAAGTGGAAAACCTATCTTAAAATACTCTTTAAAAGATATAGGATGCCCATGTTTATTACCTATACCTGCTAGTACAACATTGGCAGATGCTCCTATCAATGTACCATTTCCTCCAAGACAAGCTCCAAGAGATGTCGCCCACCATAATGGCATAACATCAATTCCTTCAGCTTGCATAGTCAAAATAAGAGGAATTAATGTTGCAACAAATGGAATATTATCTAAGAAAGAAGAAACTATTGCTGATAACCATAATATTAATAACATTGTAAATACAAGATGGCCTTCTGTAAGTCCAATCAATGCTTGAGCTAATTTGTTTATTATGCCAACTTCTACTAATCCACCAACTACTACAAACAAGCCCATAAAAAATAAAATTGTAGACCATTCAATACCAGCCATAATTTCATCTACATCTTGTTTTCCTATAAGAAGCATTATAGATGCTCCTGTTAGTGCAACAACAGAAGAGTCTATGTGGATTGTACTGTGAAACATAAAACCAAAAAGTATAAATGCTATTACTATAAGACTTTTTATAAGTAATGGTTTATCTTTGACAGATTTTTTTTCATCAAGTTTTAATATTGTATTTTTAGCTTTGTCATCTACAATAAGTTGTTTGCCATAAATAAATTTGAAGCATATTATAGTTACAATAAGTATTACTATAACAGCAGGGCCTAAATTTATTACAAAATCCATAAAACTAAGATTAGCAGCACTACCAATCATAATATTTGGAGGGTCACCTATAAGAGTAGATGTTCCTCCTATATTGGAAGCTAAAATTTGTGTTATTAAAAAGGGAACTGGATTAAGTCCCAATATTTGTGTGATAACTATAGTCATTGGACCAATAAGTAAGACAGTGGTAACATTATCTAATATAGCAGATAAAATAGCCGTTATAATAGCAAAACAAATCATTATTTTCCACGGGTCTCCTTTGGCTTTCTTTGCAGTCCAGATAGCTATGTATTCAAATAGCCCTGAGTTTTTGACAACAGCGACAAATAGCATCATACCAACTAATACACCAATAGTGTTGAAATCTATATGGCTCAATCCTTCATCAAGTGTAAGTATATTGAAAATTATCATTAATAGTGCACCACCAACAGCTGCTACAGATCGGTTTACCTTCTCTGTAATAATAGCTGCCATAACTATTAAAAATATACATATAGCTATTATTTGTTGAAATTCCATAATATAAGTACCTCCATTTGTATTATTTTGTGCCTAATGCTAGTACTATATATAGTATTACTTTTTTATTGTTTTTTCAATGGATGCATAAAAGTATATTATTTAACAAAGTTTCTGAGAAATTGACAGAATTTAAAGAAAATTTTTGTTATTTAAATAAATTTTAAAATAATCTCATTAGTAATAATATTAAACGACAAACAAAAAAATATACTATTAGAAATAGAATTTATTGTATTTAGAAGTAATTATAAAATATTAAATATATCTATATTATAAAAACAATAAAAAAAAATTGATTTTGAATATAAAACTGCAATATATTAAAAAAATTATTCATTTCAAACCTTGTAATTTGATTTTATAAATATTATAATTAAATTAATGAATTTTTAACAAGGAATTATTCATTTTTTTGATTTTAAGATTTATTAAGAAAACAAAACTAAATAGGGGGTAATTAATATAATGGATTTTTTAAATGGTATTTTAACAGGCATTAATAATGCAGTAGTATTTGTAAACAATTACTTATGGTCGTATATCTTAATTATAATGTTGGTTGTAGTTGGTATTTACTTTACTATTAAAACAAATTTTGTACAATTCAGATATTTTATAGAAATGTTTAGACTTCTGGGTGATGGTACAGCAAATAAAAGTGCAAAAAAGGAAGGGAAGATATCTTCATTCCAAGCATTTTGTATAAGTACATCTTCAAGAGTTGGGACTGGAAATATAGCTGGAATAGCAATTGCAGTAGTGGCAGGTGGTCCTGGTGCTGTATTTTGGATGTGGCTTATAGCATTAATTGGTTCTGCTTCTAGCTTTGTTGAGAGTACATTAGCTCAGATTTACAAAGTTAAAAATGGTCAAGCTTTTAGAGGTGGTCCAGCATATTATATGGAGCAAGGTCTAAATAAGAAATGGATGGGAGTTTTATTTTCAATACTTATAACTATATGTTATGGTTTTGTATTCAATGCAGTTCAAGCAAATACTGTTTCGCTTGCATTTAATAATGCATTTGGAATAAGTAAAATGGCTATGGGAATAGGTCTTGGAATTTTAACTGCAATAGTTATTTTTGGTGGAGTACATAGAGTTGCAAAAGTTTCTGAGATAATAGTTCCTGTATTTGCAGGATTATATATATTGGTTGCTTTAGCTATAGTTGGAATGAATATAACAGAGATACCAAAAATTATAGCGTTAATAGTTGAAAGTGCATTTGATTTTAAAGGAATGGCAATTGGTACTTTTATGGGAGTTGTAATGACTGGAGTGAAGAGAGGTCTATTCTCTAATGAAGCAGGTATGGGTAGTGCTCCTAATGCTGCTGCAACAGCACATGTAACTCATCCAGTAAAACAAGGTTTAATTCAATCTTTAGGTGTTTTTACTGATACTATAATCATATGTAGCTGTACAGCATTTATGGTATTATTATATTCAGATTATGCTAGTAGTGGGGCAACTGGAATTGAATTGGCTCAAGAAGCTTTAACTCATCATATAGGACCAATGGGGAACATATTTATAGCAGTTTGTATATTCTTATTTGCATTTAGTTCTATAGTAGGTAATTACTATTATGGAGAATCAAATATGGAATTTATGAGTGGAAGCAAGACTAAACTTAATATATTTAGAGTTTTCGTTGTAGGTATGGTTTTATTTGGTTCTCTTACTCAAGTAGAAGTAGTTTGGAATCTAGCAGACTTATTTATGGCATTGATGGCTATAATAAACTTAATCGCAATATCGCTTTTAGGAAAGTATGCATTTATCGCTTTAAAAGATTACACAAGTCAAAAAAAATCTGGAATAAAAGACCCTGTATTTATTGCAGATGAAATAGAAGGTTTAGAAAATGTATCAGAGTGGCACAAGGAATTACCAGAGGAAAATTTAGGATAAGAAATCACAAAACTATTTTGATAGATTGAAGTACACGTAAGTTATATAAATAAAATCTTTAATTAATTTATATTACTGGAATTTTTAATTCCAGTAATATTTTTTATTATATAGTTTATTTTTTAAAATAGTTTACTTACTATAAATTTTTTCCTAAGATTTATTTTCTCCAAAATGTTATATAATTAAATCTTGTAAATTGTATTCAAAACTTTCTAAGTGATTACAAAATAATCTAAACTCTTCTATAGTTTTGATTTCTTGTAAATTTCTCAAATCTATCATTATATTACTGTATTTATGCAACATAAAACTCATATCATATATTTCACATTTAACAAATCCATCTTGATAACTGTACTTATAAGGTTCATATTTTGAAAAATTTGACTCAAAGTATTTTATTTTAGCATAGCACAATTTGTGTATGTTGAACAAAAGAGCCAGAACAGATTCTTTAACTGCAAACTTGTGTGTGAAGTATTTTATAGTGTGGTATTTACCATGTTTAAACTCCCAAATTAAATTCTCATTTAAAGTAAGAGAATATTTTTCTATAAGGTTACGTTTATCTGGTGTTAAATCTTGTATTGAATATGTTTTCATAATTTATTCTCCTCATAAATATTTAATAAGCACATATTAAATCATAGTATTTTATTGCCACTTACTCTTAATTATATTGTATTGTATATTAAAAAAATAATAAAATAGATAATTAGTATAGTATTAATCTATGTTATAAATAAAAACAATAGCTTTAATAGTAATATATATATCTTTGTGGCATTTTATATTTAGAGTCGTATTTATAATTATTTTAAGATTTTTAAAGTAACTTTGATGATTAATTTATATCTTAGAGGGGGTATGCAAATTGTTCAATAAGAAGGAATATATTGTTGTAGTATGCCATGATTGTTTTATTTTTTATAATAAAGATAATGACCTAAAAGAGAGTGTATCATTTTCAATACATCCCATTCCAAATGTGCCTTTTTATTATTATCTATTTGAAGGAGAGACTGAAAAATTTATTAGAGATATACAAGCAAAAGTTTCTATTAAGAAATCAGCTTTGTATATATTAATTCCAGATGATGCATTAAGTATAGACATAAAAATATTGCAAGAATTTTTTATGCAGTTAGGATGTCGAAAAATAATTTTTTCTAAACAAAATATTGTTTTGAGTAATTGTGAAGAAAATTATATTTCCATATCCTTTACAAGTAGAGTAATTGCCATTTCATATGTAAAAAATGGAGGAGCTGAAGCAGTAGATTTTTTTGATTACAATGAGATTGATTTTAAGAATCTGTCTTATATCGTTAAAAACTTACATAATGATTGTGTATATTCTGAGTTAAAAATATATGTGAATAATATAGGAAGTTCTAATAATTATGAAGATATTGGAGAGATAGTTCAGGTAGATGATATTATAAATAATTTCAAAAAACTATATATTGAAAAAAATACATCAAGATAGAATTGTTAGTATATAAAAGTATACAGGTTTTATATATTCTAATGGGTAGGAGGTTAGATATATTATATTTGAAATTATTAAGTACCAAAAGAACAAATATGTTTTGTCCTTTTGGTATTTAGTATTTTATGTTATTTAGACAGATTTTAATATTTAATCAATACTACTATTTAATAATGATGTTGTTTAATCTAGAGATTTAAATAAATTTACCATTTCTAATGCACTCATAGCGCAATCATAACCTTTATTCCCAGCCTTTGTACCTGCTCTTTCAATGGCTTGTTCAATATTTTCTGTAGTTACGATTCCAAAAATAACAGGCAATTCATTGTCTAAAGATACTTTTGCTATACCCTTAGATACTTCGCTACATACATAATCATAATGAGATGTAGCTCCTCTTATAACACATCCTAAACAGATTATAGCATCATACTTACCACTTTTAGACATTTTCTGAGCAACAAGAGGTATTTCAAAAGCTCCAGGTACCCAAGCTATTTCTATATTCTCTGGAGAAACATCATGTCTTAAAAGGCAATCTTCAGCACCTGATAAAAGTTTTGATGTTATAAATTCATTAAAACGAGAATTTATTATACCTATCTTTAAATCTTTTCCAATAAGTTTTCCTTCATATATCATTTTTTATTTCCTCCAATTTTATTTATGTTATAGATTTATATTTATAAATATATTTAATATTAATTGCAAATAATTACTTAGTAGAAAAAAATCATATTAATAACTTATATAATATCCAATAGATGTCCCATTTTATCTTTTTTAGTTTTTAGATATAGCTTATTAAAGTCATTAATCTCTTCGTTAATAGGAACTCTATTGTTGATTTTTATTCCATATTTCTCTAACTGATTTATTTTATCAGGATTATTACTTAAAAGGCTTATACTTTTTATGTTTAAATTTTTTAGTATTTGAGCAGCCATATAAAAATCTCTCATATCTTCTTCAAATCCAAGCATTAGATTTGCTTCTACAGTATCATAACCTTCTTCTTGAAGTTTATAAGCTTTAATTTTATTTAAAAGACCAATACCTCTACCTTCTTGTTTCATATAAATTAAAACACCATTTCCATTTTCTACGATTTTCTTCATAGAAGATTCTAATTGTAATCCACAATCACATTTTAAAGAGTGGAACACATCGCCTGTTAAACATTCAGAATGAAGTCTAACTAGAGTATTTTCTTTATTTATATTTCCATAAGTAAGGGCAATATGTTCTTCATTTGAATATGTATCTTTATATCCTATGATTTCAAAGTTACCATATTTTGTTGGAAGGAAAGCGCTAGATACCTTTTCTATAGTAGTTTCATTTGTTTTACGATATTCTATAAGGTCTTTTATAGTGATAATTTTCAAATTATGTTTTTCTTTAAAAATCATTAAATCATCAACTCTTGCCATTGTACCATCATCTTTCATTATTTCACATATAAGACCAATTTCTTTAAACCCTGCAAGTCTAGCTAGGTCTACAGAAGCTTCTGTATGTCCATCTCTAACAAGGACTCCACCAGTTTTTGCTATTAGAGGGAAAATATGACCAGGAGTTTTGAAATCCTTACTTGTAGAATTCTCATCACAGAATAATTTTACAGTTTCAGCTCTTTCATATGCAGATATACCAGTTAGAGTATCTGCACCATCTATAGTAACAGTAAATGCTGTTTGAAATGTATCTGTATTTTCTCTGACCATAAGAGGTATATTTAAACTTTTAAATTTTTTTTCAGTAGCAGGTAGACAAATTAGACCTCTACCATATGTAGCCATAAAATTTATTGATTCAGGGCTAGCCATCTCAGCTGCCATCAGTAAATCTCCTTCATTTTCTCTACTTTCATCATCAACAACAATTACCATCTTTCCATTTTTTATATCTTTTATAGCTTCTTCAATAGTATTAAACATATAATTCACTCCTTTATCATTTTTAAAAACCATTTTTAAATAGAAAATCTTTATCTATATTTGATTTACAATTACTACTATTAGAATTTAATTCCTTGTAGTTATTAATCATAAAATTATTAACATACTTTCCAATTACATCACTTTCTAAATTAACAAAGTCTCCAACATTTTTTGTTAAAAGAGTAGTATTCAATTTAGTATGAGGTATAACAGAAACTTTGAATATTTCATCATCCAAATATGATATAGTTAAACTTACACCATCAATGGCAACTGAACCTTTAAGTATCATTGATGATAAGAGTTTTTTTACTGGTCGTATGTTCACTAAAACTGCATTTTCGTCTTTTTCAAACTTACAAATAGTACCTTTACCATCAACATGCCCTGTTACTATGTGACCTCCGAATCTTGAAGAAAGGCTCATGGCTCTTTCAAGGTTTACTTTGTCATTTGTATTTAATGAGCCTAAATTTGTAGAACGAATTGTCTCCATCATAACATCTGCTGTAAACTCATTTTTTCCTAGTTTTGAAACAGTTAGACAAACTCCATTTACAGCAATGCTATCTCCAAGATTTGTACCATCTAATATTTTGTTTGATAGTATGGTTACTTGTCCGCTTTTGCCATTAGCAGTAATTTTTCTAAGTATTCCAACTTCTTCTACTATGCCAGTAAACATTATGACCTCCTTTGTACATATATTCATAAAATTTATTTTAAAACATCAGATTCTATCAAAACATCTCCATCTATTAAAGTTACATCATTAATTACTAGTTGTGTTGAATCTGCTAGACGAGTTACTCCTTCTCCAGAAACAAATGTAGGTGCGTCTTTACCACCTATAATTTTAGGGGATAAAAATAGTTTGACCTTATCAACTAATTTATTTCTAAATAGACTGTCATTAAGTGTAGAACCCCCTTCAACTAGTACAGAATCAATGTTTAGTTCTCCTAGTTTATACATTACAAATTTTAAATCAACTAAGCCATTTTTCTTAGGAGAAATTATGACTTCAACATTCTTTTCTTTTAATACTGATAATTTTTTACTGTCTTCACAACATGTGAAAACTATAGTTTTACTAGTTTTATCTTTAACTAAATTACTGTTAACTGGTAATCTCAGATTTGTATCTATTACTATTCTTGTAGGATGAGACACTTCATCTTGATTAAGTCTACAAGTTAGCAAGGGATTATCATTTAAAACTGTGTTTATACCAACCATTATACTATGATACTTATTTCTGTATTTATGAGTTAGGTATCTTGAAGACTCATTAGATATCCATTTTGATTCTAGTGATTTTGTAGCAATTTTACCATCTAGACTTACTGCCGATTTTACAATACAAAGAGGTTTTTTATTTTTTATGTAATAAAAGAATATTTCATTTAATTGTTTTGCTTCTTCTTCTAATATTCCTACAGTAACATCAATGTTGTTATCTTTTAATTTTTTTACTCCATTACCACAAACAAGTGGGTTTGGGTCTAGTGTAGATATGACAACCCTTTTAACTTTATTTTGAATAATTTTATCAACACAAGGTGGTGTTTTACCATGATGAGAACATGGTTCTAAATTCACATAAAGAGTAGAGTCTTTTAAACTTTGTTTAGCACTGTTTATAGCATTTACTTCAGCATGATTAGAGCCGAATTTCTCATGATATCCTTTGCCTATTATCTCACTATCTTTAACAATTACACACCCAACCAGTGGATTTGGACTTGTAAAACCTTCCCCTTTTTTAGCTAATTCAAGAGCTTTTTTCATATAATAAATATCTTTTTCTTTTTGATTCACAAAATTCAAGATGTGTACACCTCCTGTTTAATTAGATAATTTTTAAACAAAAAACCCTGAGAATTAACTCAGGGTTTAGAATAATCTACAATAAATGTTTAATAAGAGCACAATAAAACAGCTCTACAAAAAACTCATTAAACATATCTTCTTCCATCCAGACTTTACTGTCGGCTTTGGAATTTAACCAAATCAACCAAGTTTTAGCTTGGCTCGCGGGCTATACCGCCGATTGGGAATTTCACCCTACCCCGAAGATTAAGTATTAAATTTATATTTAGAATGTATCATAAATTATTTTACTTTGCAAACAATTTTTTTCAAAATATATGTTAATATATAATATAGAACGTCTATAAACTTTGGAATACTGCGATTGTGAATATAAAAATAAAAATTTGAACATAATCAGGAAAGAAGTCTAATTAATTTAAATTAGGAGAGAAATATATGAATGAAAAACTTTTAGAAATACTATCAAAATACTATGGATATACAAGCTTTAGAAAAGGTCAAGAATCTATAATAAATTCTATTTTGAGTGAAAAAGATGTACTAGCTATAATGCCAACTGGAGGTGGTAAATCTATTTGTTATCAACTTCCAGCATTGATATTAGATGGGATGACAATAGTAATTTCTCCACTTATATCTCTTATGAAAGACCAAGTAGATGCTTTAAAGACTATGGGGATTAATGCTGCCTTCATAAATAGTTCACTGAGCAATAAAGAATTTAATGAGATATTAAATAATATTAGAAAAAATAATTATAAAATACTCTATATTGCTCCAGAGAGATTAGATGCACATGAGTTTATTGAACTAATAAATAATAACACCATAAGTCAAATTGCAATAGATGAAGCACATTGTGTGTCTCAATGGGGGCATGATTTTAGATTGAGTTATAGAAGGATTTCTGATTTTATAAAGAATTTACCTAAAAGACCTATAATTACAGCCTTTACAGCAACCGCTTCAGAAGAGGTACGAGCTGATATAATAAATTTATTATGTCTAGAAAATCCAGACTGTTATATAACCGGTTTTGATAGAGAAAACTTATCAATAAACATAGTAAAATCGTCTAGTAAAAATAAATATATTTTAGATTATATTAAAAATCATAAAAATGAGTCTGGAATTATATATGCTGCAACTAGAAAGGAAGTTGAAAACATACATAATGGATTATCTAAGAGAAATATATCTGTATCAAAATATCATGCAGGTTTATCTAAAAATGAAAGAAGTAAAAATCAAGAAGATTTTATAAATGATGATGTGGATATAATGGTAGCGACAAATGCATTTGGAATGGGTATTGATAAACCTAATATAAGATGGGTTATACACTACAACATGCCTCAAAGTATAGAAAATTACTATCAAGAAATAGGTAGAGCTGGTAGAGATGGAGAGAAAAGTGAATGTGTGCTTTTGTTTTCTCCAGGAGATGTACATATACAAAAATATTTAATCGATATTGGAGTTGAGAATCCTGAAAGGAAGTTGTTTCAACACAAAAAGCTTCAATATATGATTGACTTGGCTTACAGTAATTCATGTTATAGAAGGACAATACTAAATTACTTTGGAGAAAATTATATAGAAGATTGTAATAATTGTAGTAACTGTTTAGTAGAAGGTGAAATAGTAGATAAAACTATAGATGCTCAAAAAGTTATTTCATGTGTAGCTAGAATGAAAAGAAGTTATGGTGTTACTACCATTGTAGATGTACTTAGAGGGTCTAAGAATAAAAAGATTTTACAACTTGAATTGAATACTTTATCTACATATAATATTATGAGAGACTATTCAAGTGAAGATTTAAAGAACTTTATAAATACATTGGTTTCCCATGGATTCTTGGATTTAGTTGAGACTTTAGGTAATGGAAATAGAGGAAGTTTTCCAACCATAAGATTGAATGATATGTCTATGAAAGTTTTAAAAGGTCAAGTGAAAGTTGAATTTAAAGAAATCGTGATGACAAAATCATTAGAAGTAGAAGATGAGTTATATAGTGCTTTAAGAGAGCTTAGACATTCAATAGCAAGTGAAGAAAGAATAGCTCCATATATGGTATTTGGTGATGGGACACTTAGAGCTATGTCTAGCAGTTATCCAATTAATAAAGAAGAGATGTTAGATATATCTGGAGTAGGGGAAATTAAGTATCAAAAATATGGTAGGGATTTTGAAACAATAATTAAAGAATATGTCGAAAAAAACAACATAAACAAAAAAAGTGAAGAAAAAAATGTTGATTTAGATAATGTTAATAGTGAGTTCTTTGAAGTTAATTCAGATAAAGCTCTATATGAAAAACTATTAAGTATTAGAGGTGAATATGCAATAAAAGAAAAAGTACTCCCATATATGATTTTATCCAATAAGACACTGAAAGAAATAAGTGGAAGATATCCAATTGATGAAGAGCAACTGAAAGACATTTCAGGTATAGGTGGAGTAAAAATTAAAAAGTATGGAGCTAGTATTTTGGATGAAGTCAAACAATATGTAAGAGAAAATGATATTAATGTTACTTGGGAAAAAAAGGGTAAAAGGAAGTTAATACTAGATGGAGAAAGTAGAAAAAATAATGAAATAGCATTAGATTTATTAAATCAAGGCAAGGATATACAGAGTATTAGCCAAGAACTAGAGATTTCATTATCGACTATTATTGGATATGCCCATGACTATGTAAAGGATGGACATAGTATATCGTTTGATTTAGAATTAGAAAATTTCTACAATGAAGATGAAAAGCAAATGATTTTAGAAGTTTGTGAAAAAGTAGGATATGATAATTTAAATAACATAAAAAGAAAACTTCCAGATTCAATAAAGTATGAAAACATAAGAGCTGTGATGCTTGATTCTTATCTTAAAAATTTAAAAAATGATATTATGTCAGAGTAATTTTTAATATCTCCAAAAATAAAATTTGTATTATTGTGTTGAACTAATAATTTTGCTGTGTTATACTGAATTTGTAAAAATAATGAAAAATTAGAGCTAGGGGCGCTAGAATTGGCTAGCTGAGAGATAAAGCCGTAACTTACAAACCCTAATAACCTGATCAAGATAATGCTTGCGAAGGGAAGCTTTTAATATAATTTTGTTACATAAATAGACAAATTATTTAATGTTAGGGAAAATTTGTCTAAGTGTATATATGATTATAAGAGTGCTTTCCAAACAAGGAAAAGCACTTTTTTTATTTTCAAAAACTATAACTTTAATCTTGGAGGATTGTAATATGAATTATACAACACAAATGGATGCTGCTAGAAAAGGCATAATAACTAAAGAAGTGGAAATCGTTTCTCAAAAAGAGCAAGTAGATGTGAATGAACTAAGAGAATTAATAGCAAATGGACAAGTTGTTATACCTGCTAATAAAAATCATAAATCTTTAAGTGCAGAAGGTGTAGGTAAAAATTTAAGAACAAAGATAAATGTAAATCTAGGAATTTCAAGAGATTGTAAGGATATAGAAAAAGAACTTGAAAAAGTTAGAGTAGCAATAGACATGAAAGCTGAAGCTATAATGGATTTGAGTAACTATGGTAAAACTAGAGAATTTAGAGAAAAAGTGGTTGAAATGTCACCTGCAATGATAGGTTCAGTACCTATGTACGATGCAGTGGGATACTTAGAAAAAGAATTAAAAGATATAACAGAAGAAGAGTTTTTGAATGTAATAAGACAGCATGCTATTGATGGAGTTGACTTTATCACTATACATGCAGGTCTTACAAGGAATGTTTGCCAAAAGATAAAAAATCATGAAAGATTAACTCATATAGTATCTCGTGGAGGTTCTCTGTTATTTGCATGGATGGAATTGAATAATAAGGAAAATCCTATTTATACTAATTTTGATAAAATATTGGATATATGCGAGGAATACGATGTTACATTGAGTTTAGGAGATGCTTGTAGACCTGGCTGTATAAAAGATTCTACTGATGGAGTTCAAATTCAGGAACTAGTAGTATTAGGTGAGCTTACTAAAAGAGCGTGGGAGAGAAATGTACAAGTAATGATAGAAGGACCTGGTCATATGGCTATTGATGAGATAGAAGCAAATGTAGTATTAGAAAAAAGATTGTGTCATGGAGCACCTTTTTATGTTCTTGGGCCATTAGTTACAGATATAGCACCAGGTTATGACCATATAACAAGTGCAATAGGAGGAGCTTTGGCATGTGCTAAAGGAGTAGACTTTTTATGTTATGTAACTCCAGCAGAACACTTAAGATTACCTAATTTAGATGACATGAAAGAAGGTATAATAGCTGCAAAAATAGCTGCTCATGCAGGAGATATAGCTAAAAACGTTAAAGGTGCTCGTGAATGGGATAATAAGATGAGTAAAGCCAGAGCTGATTTAGATTGGTGTGAAATGTTTAGACTTGCAATAGACCCTGAAAAAGCTAAGAGATATAGAGATGAATCAACTCCTACTCATGAAGATAGCTGTACTATGTGTGGAAAAATGTGTTCAATGAGAACAGTTAAGAAAATACTAAATAATGAGGAACTTAATTTAATATAATTTGTGATTAGAATAAAATAGATTTAAAAAGAGGAGGTGATTTGGTGAAGGTTAATGGGAAGGATGTTGAATTTAAAAAAGATTTGACTATAATAGATTTATTAAATAAATATAACTTAAAGAGTGATAGAGTTGTAGTTGAAGTAAATCTAGAAATAATTGAAGAATCCAACTACAGTACATATATATTGAAAGACGAAGATATTATAGAGCTTATTAGTTTTGTTGGAGGTGGTTAAAATAAAGATATTTGTAAATGAATTATTAACAGATGTTGAAGAAAATACGACTGCCTACAAAGTTAGAGATGATTATAATTGTAAATGTGATGTATTAGTGTTAAATGGATATCCAATTAAAACAGATATTCCTCTTTGTGAGAACGATAAATTAACACTTATACAAAAGGGAGTCAAGCCATCATTTGATGAATTAGAAAACTTATTGATTGCGAGACATACTCCAAATATACATAATAAGTTAAAAAAAGGGAAGGTTGCTATATTGGGGTTAGGGGGACTTGGGTCCAATATAGCTATTTCTTTAGCCAGAATTGGAGTAGGAGAACTTTTACTTATAGACTATGATGTTGTAGAACCTTCTAATCTAAATAGACAGCAGTATTTTATAGATGATATTGGAAAATTAAAAACTGATGCTATGATAGAAAATATAAAAAAAATAAATCCGTTTATAAAGTTAAAGAAACAAGATATTTTTTTAAATAAACATAATATGGATGCTATTAAAGATTCAGATTTGATAATTGAAGCTTTTGATGATGCATCATGTAAGGCACAGGTTTGTAACTATGTGTTAATAAATTTAAAAGATAAATATCTAATAGCATCATCAGGTATGGCAGGTTATTATGATTCAAATATAATAACTACTAAGAAGATAAAAGACAAGTTTTATATATGTGGTGATTTTGTAAATGAAGCTAAATTTGGTGAAGGTCTTATGGCTCCAAGGGTCGCTATCTGTGCAAATCACATGGCAAACTTGGCAACACAAATACTTATAGATATGTAAATACTAAAATTAAATTCTAAAAAGATTGAATATTAAAAAAGTTGTACATGGAGGGAAATAATATGGATAAATTGGTACTTGGTGGACATGAATTCAATAGTAGATTGTTGGTTGGAACAGGTAAATATGGTTCAAATAATATATTGCCTGAGGTAATAAAAGAAAGTGGCAGTGAGATAATAACAATGGCACTTAGAAGAGTGGATTTAGATAATAAACAAGAGAATATATTAACATATATTCCGAAAGAAATGACAATACTTCCAAATACATCAGGAGCTACTAATGCAGAAGAAGCAGTAAGAATAGCTAGAATATCCAGAAAAATGGGATGTGGAGATTTTATAAAAATAGAAGTGATATCAGATACTAGATATTTACTTCCTGATAATGAAGAAACTATAAAAGCTACAAGAATACTTGCTGATGAAGGATTTATAGTTCTTCCATATATGACACCAGACCTTTATGCTGGAAGAAGACTTATAGAAGCCAATGCAGCAGCAGTTATGCCTCTCGGGGCTCCAATTGGTTCAAATAGAGGGCTTCAAATGAAAGAAATGATAAGAATAATGATAGATGAATTAGACATACCAATAATAGTGGATGCGGGTATTGGCAAACCATCTCAAGCTATGGAAGCTATGGAAATGGGAGCTGATGCTGTACTCGTTAACACTGCGATAGCTTCAGCAGGAAATCCTGTGCAAATGGCAAGAGCATTTAGACTAGCTGTAGAGGGTGGAAGAGAAGCATATCTCGCAAAAACAGGAAGTGTATCAGAATTTGCAAACGCATCTTCTCCCTTAACAGGTTTTTTAGGCAATTTATAGAAAGTGGTGATTGGTGATGAGTTTTTATGATGTAATAGAAAAATATAGAGATTTTGATTTTGATGGATATTTAAATAATGTTACTGATAATGATGTTTTAAGAAGTTTATCAAAGGACAAGCTTGAAGATTTTGATATATTAAATTTGCTTTCTAAAACTGCTGTAAAACATTTAGAAGGCATGGCTCAGAAAGCACATAAATTAAGTGTTCAATATTTTGGAAAAACAGTATGTTTATATACACCAATGTATATAGCAAATTATTGTGTAAATCAATGTGTTTACTGTGGTTATAATATAAAAAGTGGAATAAAAAGAAAAAAATTAACTATGGATGAAATTAGAGAAGAGGGAAATGTAATTTCAAAAGAAGGTTTTAAACATTTACTTGTTTTGACTGGAGAGAGTAGTTTTCATTCAAGTGTGGAATATATAGGTGAGGCTATAGAAATATTAAGAGAAAAATTTCCCTCTATAGGTATAGAAGTCTATCCAATGGAAGTAGAAGAGTATAAGTATATTGTAGATAAAGGCGTTGAAGGTCTAACAGTATATCAGGAAACTTATGACGAGGAAATATACAAAAAAGTGCATATAAAAGGCCCAAAAGCAAATTATAAATTTAGGTTAGATGCTCCTGAAAGAGGGGCAAAAGCAGGTATGAGGACTTTATCGATAGGAGCACTTTTAGGGTTGAATGATTTTAGAAAAGAAACCTTTTTTACAATATTGCATGGGAAATATTTAAAAACAAAATATCCTCATATTGAGCTTTCATATTCAACACCAAGAATGAGACCTTTTAAAGGTTGTTTTGAAGAATTAGTAGATATAAGTGATACTGATTTGGTTCAAGCTATGATATGTATGAGATTGTTTGACCCACATGCAGCAATAAATATATCAACTAGAGAAAACTTGGAAATGAGAAGTCATATAATACCTTTAGGAGTAACTAAATTGAGTGCAGGTGTTTCTACTGATGTAGGCGGGCATTCTCAAGATGAGCATGATACTGCTCAATTTAAGATAAATGATGAAAGCACTGTTGCAGATGTAGAGAAGATGTTAAACTCAATTGGATATCAACATGTATTTAAAGACTGGGAAAGATTTTAGATGTATTTGATAACAAACAGAAAATTATTATGTAATGAAGAAAGATATTTAGAAGTTATTAAAGAGTCTATATTGAGTGGTATAAAAAACATTATAATAAGAGAAAAAGATTTAGAATATGAAGAATTAAACAAATTATATATGAAAATAAAAACCAAAATCAATTGTATAGATTTTCAAGAGAAAATACTGAATAAAAATTTGAAGATTAATATAAATCAGAAAGAAAGTATTAATAAACTTAAGGTTAACTTTATAGTAAATAGTAATATTGAATTTTTTGAAAAAACAGATTGCCAAGGGATTCATCTTCCTTTTAAAGTATTCTTGGATTTACTTGAAAATAATTACAGTTTTAATAAAGATAAAATACTGGGATTATCTTTACATCAAATAGAGGAAGTAGAACATTTAGAAAATCTGATGAGAAATAAAAATATAAGAGTAGATTACATAACCTTGTCACATATATATGAAACTAAATGTAAAGAAGGTTTACATCCAAAAGGAATTGAGCTTCTAAAAGAAGCTAAGAAGATTACTGATATTAAGATAGTTGCACTAGGAGGAATTTTACCATCCAATGTCAAAGAAACATTGAAATACTGTGATGATTTTGCCATAATGTCAACTATAATGAAATCTAAAGATATTAAAAAAACAATCTCAGATTATAATGAAAAAATTGAATTACCAAAATAGTATATGGAATCCTTAATTTAAAGAAAAATAAAAAAGTTATCTTTTAAAATTTAAAAGATAACTTTTTTATTTTGTATCTTTGCTAATAAAAAATTGTAAAAAGGGAAAACTTTAGTCAGAGAGATTAAACAATATCCTAAAAGATTTAAAATTTAGTAAAGTATGGAGGACATTATAATGACTGACAGTAAAAAGAAACGATTTATTATACCACACACTTTTACAATAATATTTTTACTAATAGTCTTAATGGCAATATTGACTTGGGTAGTACCAAGTGGTGAATTTAGTAGAGAAGATGTAGAAGGTAGAATGGTAGTTGTACCAGGAACTTATCAAAGTGTTGAAAGCAATCCTCAAGGGTTTGCAGATGTTTTTAAGGCACCAATAGAAGGTTTTATCGATTCAGCAGAGGTTGTAGGCTTTGTATTAATAGTTGGAGGTGCCTTTGGTATTGTAAATAGAACTGGAGCTATAGAAGCAGGAATAGCATCAGTTATATCTAAATTTAAAGGAAAAGAACTTCTTATAATTCCAATATCAATGATTTTATTTGGTCTTGGAGGTACTACATTTGGGATGGCAGAGGAGACATTACCATTTTATATGATATTTGTTCCACTTATGACATCCTTAGGATATGATTCTCTAACCGCCATAGCAATTGTATTTATAGGAGCAGCAGCAGGAGCTGCAGCTTCGACAATAAACCCATTCTCGGTTGGTATTGCACAGGCGCTAGCTCAACTTGCTCCAGGTTCAGGAGTAGCATATAGAGTAGTTATTTTTATAGCTTATATATTAATAAGTATAGCGTTTGTTATGTATTATGCTAAGAAAGTTAAAGAAAATCCTGAAAGTTCAATAGTATATGAAATAGATAAAAATAATAAGTCAATACTTAATCAAACTTCAACAGAAATAAAAGAATTTACTTTTAAAGAAGTATCTGTTCTTGCTATCTTTGGAATAGGTATGGCAATAATGATTTGGGGTGTCTTAAGCCAAGGATGGTATATTCCAGAGATATCAATGTGTTTTGCTGCCATAGGAGTACTTTCTGGTTTAGTTGGTAGATTATCTCAAATTGAAATTTCAGAAAGTTTTATAGATGGAGCCAAAGATTTAGCATCAGCCGCTCTTGCCATAGCATTAGCTCGTGGAATCGTAATAATTGCTCAAAATGGATTTATAATAGATACTATATTAAATTCCGCAGCAGCTTTTTTAGGTGGCCTTCCAAAAGTTATATTTGTATATTTATCTTTCTTCTTGGAAGCTGCATTGGCATTTTTAATTCCATCATCTTCAGGTCTTGCTTCACTTACAGTACCTGTACTTGCTCCTCTTGGTGATTTGGTTAATATATCAGCTCAAGTAATAGTAACTGCTTATCAATTTGGGGTTGGTCTTACAAACTTCATAACTCCAACTTCAGGGGTATTGATGGGAGCACTTGCAGTAGCTCATATTCCTTTTTCAAAATGGGTAAGATTTATAATGCCTATATTGTTGATTTTGACAGCTGTATCTCTAGTCTTTTTGACAATAGGTATATATATAGGATTTTAATTAAAGATAGTTTATTCAATATAGCTAGAGATTATATAAGATACTAAGAAATAGAATACCTAAAATATGATTTTCAATAAATTGCCACTAAAAATAATTTAGTGGCAATTTATTTTTTATATAATAAATGACAAAATATCTTAGTAAGTGTATATTTTCTCTTTCAATCTCTTAAATTATATACATTTAATCTACTTACTCTTATTTTTTATATCAAATTAGCTAAATAAAATTAAATTAAAAGTCAAAAAACTAAAGAAATTAATTCTAATTTGAAATATATATGAAGGTTTTTGGAGAATACTTACTTATAGTAGGAAAAAATGTTAAAATAAGAGTGTAATCAAATATAAAGAACTGAAATAGCTAACAGTTATTAAATATGGGAGTGTAAAAATTTATGGGATTAAAAGAATTTGATTTTATTGAAGAGTCTATTGAAATGTTGAGGACAATGTCTCCAACATTAGAAACTATATCAGATGAAATAGAAGAGTATTTTGAAAATATTTTGGATGAAAAAAATCAAGAATATATAAATGTAACCTCTAGAATAAAATCAGAATCAAGTTTAAGAGAAAAGATAATTAGAAATAGATATTTAAAAAAATATGGAGAAGCAAGTAATCTTATTCACAATGTCTCTGACTTAATAGGTTTGAGAATTGAATGCAGATTTATTGAGGATGAAAACAAGATATATAGACTTCTAAGAAGATACTTTAATAAAACAGACGACAAGGTAAACTATTATAATAAAGAAAATAAGAATATTAAATTAAAATTGTCTGAAAGACAACCTAATAAACAAAAAAATGGATTTGAAATATATAAAATAGATGGAGTTTTTGCATATTTAGATAGAGAAGTAAAATTTGAGCTTCAAATTAAGTCTCTTGTAAATGTGTTTTGGAGTGAAATTGAACATAAAATAATTTATAAAAATAACACATATTTACTTGCTGATAAATTTATAAAGGATATGATGGACTCTATAAAGAATAATCTTACTATGATTGATAATCAGCTTTTAAGCATTTATAAAAACTTTCATTCAGGAAAGTCTTTTAATATGAAAGTAAGTAAAAAAGAAATTGAAAAACTATTTGCGAAATTAGTATATGATGCTTTTTCTGAAAAGATGAATAAAAGTATAGGTTTTGTTGTGGATTTTAAAAAACCCTGTGAGACTATATTAAGCTATTCTTTTAATAAACAGGATATAAGTGATGAAGTTTTGGGCAATTTCATGCTTGATGAGTTTGCAAGACTAAATGAGATTGTAAATAAAGACATAGATTTTAATGAGCAAATAGAATTTGAAAGAGAACCAACATTTGATGATAAATTTTGTAAAGACCTAGGAAATCATTTTAGAAGCAGATTAAATACAGAATTCCCATGGAATCTATTTTTTAGAATACTATTTGAAATAGAACCATGTAACAATACAGAAGACTTTGAAAACTTTGTAGAGTTTATAAAAGAAAATGTATTACTAGAAGAAAATAGAGAACAACTTTTATGTCAATTTGAAGAAAATAGTCAACTTATAATTGAAGATATGTATGAATGTATATTCAATAGCATAAGTGAAATTGATAGTGTTGAAATTTTGTATAACTATAATCTTGAAAAGATAAACTTTACATCAAGTGAAATTATAAATTGTATATGCAGAGAATATGAATGCTATGGTGAATACTTAGAAGAAAAAGAAAAGCTTATGAATGCATTTAAAGAAAAAATTATTCAAATATTTGAGTAATCAATTAATTTTAAAATGGCGCTAATGCGCCATTTTTCAAATACGTATAAATTTAGAAAAATATTCTAAAGGGGGAGATTTATATAGAGAAAACAGGTGTAATTTTAGCAGGGGGAAAAAATTCTAGAATGGGAAGAAATAAAGCTTTTCTAGAATTACATGAAAAGCCTTTTATTGAAATTGCAATAGAAGTATTTAAAAATTTTGATGAAGTAATAATAATATCTAATAATGAAGAATTATATTCTAAATATAATATTAAAGTTTATAATGATATAATAAAAAATGTTGGTCCAATTGGAGGAATATATACTGCTCTTGAATATGCAAAGTATGATATAGTTATAGTTGCATGTGATATGCCATATCTAAATAGTGAAATAGTAGAAAGAATAGCTAATGAAATGGATGATAAAAGCGTGATTTCAGTGACAAATGGTAAGTTACAACCATTGTGTTCTGGGTATAAAAAGAGTATAATAAATAAGGTATCCTTATGTATAGAAGGAAATGATTTAAAGCTCAGAAGCCTTATAGACAAAATAGATAAAAGCTATATATACTTTGATGATGAAGATTTATTTTTAAATGTAAATACTGTTAATGAATATAAAAAATTAACTGGAGCTTAATTAGATATGGTTATAAAATAGAGTAGGATTTATATGGAGGAGAGTTTATGAATTTACTTAAATGCGATTCTTGGGCAGTAATATTAAATAATAGCGATGAAGAAAGTAAAGCATATAAAATATTAGATGAACTTAAAAAGAATATGTACAAAGTTGTTGCTATAGATGAAGAAAAGAAACCTATTGAAGGTATAGATGTGTATGAGTGTTTAAAAGATGTACCACACAATATTGACGTTGTGGCCATTATTGACAAACAATCTAAGATGGATGTGATTTTAGAAGAAGTAGAACTTTTAGATATACAAAACATATGGTTTGAAAAAGGAAGCTTTAGTGAAATGATGATTAAAAAGATTAAAGATTTAAAATTGAATGTAGAATATAATTTAAATTTACATGATGAGTTAACTAAATAATAAAAGGTACAACTAGTTAACCAAACACATTATTTTATAGTATAGATTAACTAATGAAACATTAAGTTACAATATTTATTAAAAAAGTTATAAGTTGCATGATATAATATATTAAATACGATATAAAGGAGTTGATATATTATGTTAATAGTTACCACAGAAAAGGTCGAAGGCAAAAAAATATCAGAAGTTCTAGGACTAGTTAGAGGAAGTACAATAAGAGCAAAACATGTTGGAAAAGATATAGGAGCAAGCTTTAAAAACCTTGTTGGAGGAGAGCTTACAGGATATAATGAAATGCTTACTGAAGCAAGACAAATTGCTATAGGTAGGATGGTTGAAGATGCAGAAGCTAAAGGTGCAAATGCAATAATAGCATTTAGATTATCTTCGGCTTCAGTTATGCAAGGTGCAGCAGAAATGCTTGCTTATGGAACAGCAGTTATTTTAGAAGATGATAAGAATTAATTTGAAAAATAAAATATAAATAGTTAAAAAGAGGCATCTTTTAAAAATTTTATGGATGCCTTTTTTTATTTGAAAAAACTGATATAAGAAAGAATTTTAATCGTTATGATAATAAAATGGGATGATATTATATAAATAAATAAAATTATATTATATAATATATGGTATAGACTTAAAAAATTTATTAGTAGAGAAAATATAGACAATGTTATAATAGTTATAGAAATTGGAAGTAATTGTACATTTGTTAAATAGATTACATATATACTAGTTTTATATTTGGAATAGTTATAAGTTAATATTTTTTATTTTGTGAACGTTGGAATAATAAAAATGTATGTACTATTAAGTTATATGATAAGAAATGTAGATATAATATGTTATGTTACTGAGAAAAATGGAAATAAAATAGAGTAGGTTTTATTAAATTGGTTTTTATTTTTAAAGGTCTAGTTAATGTATAAAGGGGTGAAATTATATGTTTAATGTTGCAATTATAACACTTAGCGATAAAGGCTATGAAGGAAAAAGAGAAGATATAACAGGAAAAAAACTAACTGAATTTGTTGAAAATACAGGAGATTATAAAGTTATTGAATATGTATTGATAAAAGATGACAAGGAAATGTTAAAGGAAAATATTATAAAACTTTGTGATAGTAATAAAATAGATTTAATTCTTACTAATGGTGGGACTGGTTTTTCAAAAAGAGATGTAACTCCAGAAGCGACTAAGGAAGTATTAGAAAAAGAAATACCAGGTTTAAGTGAATATATGAGAATGAAATCTACAGAAATTACCAAAAAAGCTATACTAAGTAGAGGTACAAGTGGAATAAGAAATAATTCTATAATAATAAACTTACCTGGAAGTCCAAAAGGTGCAGTTGAAAATTTAAGTTTTATAATTGATGTTTTAGACCATGGCATAGAAATTTTAAGAGGAGAAGCTACAGAATGTGCAACTAAAAAAAGTAAATAGTATATAATCTAGATAGATAAAAAATAGACAAAGAGGTAGATAGAGTATGATTGATAAGTATGGAAGAAAAATAGACTACCTTCGTATTTCACTTACAGATAAGTGTAATTTAAGGTGTGTCTATTGTATGCCACCAGATGTAAAATTTGATAAAAATTATATAAATGAAAATCTAAGTTTTGAAGATTATAAATTCATTATAAAGGCTATGTCAGAACAAGGAATAACCAAGGTTAGATTTACTGGGGGAGAGCCTCTTTTATATCCTAAGTTAAATGAACTTATAAAATTTACAAAAGAAGAATGTGGAATAAATAATATTGGAATGACAACTAATGCTATTGGGCTTTCTGATAGAATCTCTGAGCTTGAAAAATGTGGTTTAAATAAAGTTAATATAAGTTTAGATTCTTTGAAGGAATATAAGTATAAGTCTGTAACAAGAGGTGGAAATTTAAAAGATGTCTTAAAATCGATTGAATCTTGTTTAAATTTAGGCATAAAAGTAAAATTAAACTGTGTTGCTATAAGTGGATTTAATGATGATGAACTTAAAGATTTTATGTTTTTAACTGTTAAATCACCAATTGATGTAAGATTTATAGAGCTTATGCCATTAGGTGAAGCTAATAGAGTTTATAAAAAAGGTTATTTTAATGTAAAAGAAATGGTTGAAAAAATATATGGACTATATAAAGTTAAAAATGAAGAAAAAAGTACAGCAGAATATTATATGTTTAAGGGGGCCAAAGGAAGAATAGGAATTATAACTCCATTAAGTTGTTCATTTTGCAATACATGTAATCGTATTAGACTTACTTCTAGTGGTGCAATAAAATTGTGTCTACATTCAAAAGAAGAAATAGACATAAAACCATTTTTACATAAACCATTGTTATTTAGGGAATCAATGAAAGATATAATAAAACAGAAGCCAGAAAAACATCATCTAATAGAAAATAAATGTAGTGATACAAATAGACGTATGTATGAAATTGGAGGATAAGTAATGTTAACACATATAAATGAAAAAGGGTATGCCAAGATGGTAGATATAAGTGAAAAAGATGACACTAAAAGAACTGCTATAGCAACAGCTACAATTACTCTTAGTAGAGAAGCTTTAGACAAAGTAAAAAATGGTCAGATAAAAAAAGGAGATGTACTATCTGTAGCTCAGGTCGCAGGTATAATGGGAGCTAAAAATACATCTTCAAATATACCAATGTGCCATCAGATAAAATTAGTAGGATGTGATTTGGAATTTGATATAGATGATTCTGAGTCTGCTATTAGGATATATGCAACTTGTAAATCTCTTGGAAAGACTGGAGTGGAGATGGAAGCTTTAAATGCATGTTCTTTGGCAGCACTTACAATTTATGATATGTGTAAAGCAGTTGATAAAAAAATGGTTATAAGTAATATACATCTTGTAGAGAAGACTGGTGGAAAATCAGGAGATTTTAAGTTTGAGTAATTAATAATATATGGGTGAAAATTTGGAGGAAATATGGCTAAGGTAGTGTCAATAAATATAAGTGAGAAAAAAGGTGTAATTAAAGTTCCTGTACAATGTGCAGAACTAAAAATAAATCATGGAATAGTTGGAGATGCGCATGCGGGAGATTGGCATCGTCAAATAAGCTTGCTTGGAAAAGAAAGTATAGATAAAATGAAGATGAAAGGTTTTGACCAATTAAAATATGGAGATTTTGCTGAGAATATAACTACAGAAGGGATAGAAGTATTTTCTTTACCTGTTGGGACAAAACTAAGAATTGGTAAATGTGAAGTTGAGGTGACTCAAATTGGTAAAAAGTGTCACAATGGATGTGAAATTAAGAAATTAACTGGAGACTGTGTAATGCCACGAGAAGGAATTTTTGTGAAGGTTCTAAAAGAAGGAATTATACATGTGGATGATTCAGTAGATATAATTTAGTAAAATTACTATTAAAATGTAATTATATATGACGTATAATTCAATGAAAATATTATTAATATATAAGTATCTGTTTTAAAATACAATGATTAATCATTATAAAAATGTTAATGAAATATTGTATTAGTAAATTAAAACAGTAGTTGTATTAAGCTATGAATGTAAAATCATAGCTTTTTATTTTTTAATTTTTAAGAAGAAATGTTTTCTTTATATATTTAGAATTATATTTTATACAAGAATTAATTTTTTTATACAAACTGTTTATACTGTAAATTTGTAGATAATAAAGTATAAATTTTGATGAAATTTTAAAAATTACATTATATAAATATAGTAATAATATAAAAATTTACATATAAAACTAAAAAATACAAGTAATTTACTTTTTGAGTTGACAAAATATTGCATATATATTATTATATAAATCATAAATTAACTATAAATAAATATTATAGATTCGTAGAAGAAGAAAGTAGCATAAAGGAATTTTACAGAGAATTAGATTTGGCTGAGAACTAATATTGGAATTTGTGTGAAAAGGACTTTGGAGAATACTATTATAATCTTGTTATAATAGTGGTTTAATTCGCCTTAAGAAAATGAGTGAGTAAAATTAATTTTTACTAATAAGAGTGGTAACACGGATTTATATTCGTCTCTTGGATTTTTCCAAGAGGCGTTTTTTATTATAGGATTATTTCAGAAAATTTAAAACTATATATTAAATGAAAAATATAAATATATGATAGTTAATAAATTTATAAATTAGAAAATTGTAAAATATACTGGACTCAGTGACTTTACGATTTAAATGGAGGGATGAAAATGGAAGAAGAAAAAATTAACTATGCACTGGAGCAGGTTCCAGAGCATCAAAAACGTGGCTGGGTAGCTATGTTTTCAGTTTTAGTAGCAATAGGTGTGGATTTATCATCTGTTATTTTAGGGGCTGAATTGGCACAGAGTATGCCAATGAAACAAGCAATATTATCAGTAATTGTTGGTTCATTTTTTTCTGCAATTTTGTATACTACATGCTCTTTAGTTGGTTCATCTACAAGTCTATCTACATCTATGATAACAAAGTATGTGTTTGGAGAGACTGGAGCAAAAATATTTTCTCTAGTTATAGGGGTTTCTCTATTAGGGTGGTTTGGAGTTCAAGTAGGTTTCTTTGCTCAAAATGCACAAATAATAATAAAAGATATATTTAATCTGGATGTAAGTATGCAAATTCTAAGCCTAATAGGTGGTCTCTTGATGATGAGCACTGCTATTTATGGATATAAGGCAATGGAAAAATTAAGTGTATATTCAGTACCATTCTTATTAATTCTTATGATGTTAACTATATTTTTAGCTTTTAGAGCAAATGGAATTCCAGTTGATGATAATATGAAGTCTACTATGACATTTGCAGGTGGAGTTTCTTTATCAATGAGTATAATAATAGTTGGTGCAATAGTATCTCCTGATATAAGTCGTTGGGCTAAAAGTAGAAGAGATTGTGCACTTTCAAGTTTCTTGGGAATACAATTTGGAAATGCCTTTATGATAGTAGTTTCTATAATATTAGTAAAATGTATGGGAACTTCAGATATTATGAGAATTTTTATTACGTTGGGAATTGCTATACCAGGTATAATTGTGCTTACATTAGCTCAATGGACTACAAATACAAGTAATGTTTATTCAGCATCACTAAGTATAGCACTTGTACTTAAAAAAGCACCTGAGAAAGTATTAACTATAGTTCTTGGTATTGTAGCAACATTATTAGCTGTATTTGGAATATATGAAGGTTTTATAGGATTCTTAAATCTACTTGGAATCGTAATTGCACCTGTTGGTGGTGTATATACAGCAGAATATTACATAGTAAAGCAAGAGCTTAAAGGTTTTGATAAGGGTGTATTATATAAACCAATAGTTAAACGTTCAATAGTATCTTGGGTAATTGGGATATTGATAACTTATCTTTCAACATATGGATTTATAACTCTTACTACTATAGCTCCTTTAGATGGGTTTATAGCAGGATTTGTAGTACAATCTATTATTGGAAAAGTGCTTTGTTCAGCAAAAAATAAGGAAAATGTAGATAAAGCAGTGTAATGAAATTTGTTTATAAAGTATAAAATAAATTTGAAATATGAGGAGAAAGTAACATGAGATTTTTAACAGAAGAAAGTATAGATAAAATAGCAGTTGGTGCAGCAGTACTTGGAACTGGAGGAGGAGGAGACCCATATGTAGGTAAACTTGTTGCAAAACAAGCAATTAAAAAGTATGGTCCTGTAAAAGTAATAAGTTTGGATGAACTTGATGATGATGCTCTAGTAGTTCCAGTATCTGGTATGGGTTCTCCTGTAATTACAATAGAAAAATTACTTTCTGAGGTAGAATTAACTACACCTTTAGAAATAATGGAGAAGTTAATAAATAGAAAAGTAGATGTTATAATTCCTATAGAAATAGGAGGAATAAACTCACTTATGCCAATAGCAGTTGCTGCAAAAAAAGGACTACCTATTTTGGATGCTGATTCTATGGGGAGAGCTTTTCCTGAAGCTCAAATGGTAACTTTTTATCTTGAAGGGTATGAGGCATCACCTGCTGTAATGTCTGATGAAAAAGGAAATTCTGCTATCCTTTATCCTGTAGATGGAATTTGGTCAGAAAGATTAGCCAGAACTCTAACTGTGGAAATGGGAGGAAGTTCTTCTATCAGTGATTACAATTTAAGTGGAGCTCAAGTTAAAAAAGCTGCTATAGGTAATACACTTACAATAGCTGAAACTATAGGAGGATTTTTGCTTGAAAATAAGTCTGATTCAAAAGGTGCTGTTGAGAATATATTGAAAGAATTAAAAGGATATAAGTTATTTGAAGGAAAGGTAATTGATATTAAGAGAGAATTGAAAGGTGGATTTACTAGAGGGCATGCTTTTTTTGCTGGAATTAATGAATATGATGGAGAGTATTCTATATTATTTCAAAACGAGAATTTAATTGCAAAAAAAGGCGATACACCACTTTGTATTACACCAGATTTAATAGCAGTATTAGATTTAGAAACTGGATTTCCAATAACTACAGAAAGAATAAAATACGGTTCGCGTGTTATGGTAGTAGCTTTTCCTTGTAATGAAAAATGGAGAACAGAAAAAGGAATTGAGACAGTTGGACCTGGATACTTTGGATATGATGTGGAATATAAAACAGTAGAAGAATTACAAGGAAAATAAAGTTTAGGAGGAAATTTTGATGTATCGTGTAGGAATTGACGTTGGAGGAACAAATACAGATGCTTGTATACTGGATGGGGAATTAAAAGTAATTCATTCAGTTAAGGTAGCAACTACAAAAGATGTTGAAACAGGTGTTTATAATGCTTTAAAAAAAGTTATAGATGAAAGTAAGATTGACCATTCTTTAATAAAGTATGCTATGCTTGGTACAACTCATTGTACAAATGCTATTGTAGAAAGAAAAAGACTTAATAATGTAGCAATGATAAGAATAGGAAAGCCAGCGACAACTGCTATTCTTCCTTTTATAGATTGGCCAGAAGATTTAAGAGAAAAGATAGAACTAGATTCAATACTAGTGTCTGGTGGATATGAGTTTGATGGTAGAAAGATAAATGAACTTTGTAAAGAAGAAGTTGTAGAATTTTGCAATAAAATAAAAGACAGAGTGGAAAGTGTTGCAATAAGTGGAGTATTTGCTCCAGTAAATAAACAACAAGAAGAGGAAGTTGCAAAGTGGGTTAGAGAAATTCTAGGTGATATACCTATATCTTTATCAAATGAAATAGGCAATATAGGTATACTAGAAAGAGAAAATGGAGCCATTTTAAATTCTGCATTATCTCAAGTAGGCAAAGCAGTATCTTTAGGATTTGAAAAAGCACTTAAAGATTTAGGTATAGATGCACAAATTTATTTTAGTCAAAATGATGGAACATTAATGAATTTAGAGTATACAATGAAATATCCAATTTTTACAATTGGATGTGGAATAACAAATTCTATAAGAGGAGCTTCTTTCTTATCAGAAGTAAAAAATGCAATAGTATTGGATGTTGGAGGAACTACAAGTGACCTAGGTGTACTATATAATGGATTCCCTAGAGAATCATCAATTCCAGTTACAATTGGAGGAGTACATACAAACTTTAGAATGCCTGATGTTTTAACTGTCGGACTTGCTGGTGGGACATGTGTAAAAGGTGAAAAAGATAATATAAAGATAGGTCCTGAAAGTGTTGGTTACAAAATAACTGAAGATGCAATAATATTTGGTGGAGATACTTTAACTTTATCAGATGTTGTTACAAGGTTAGATATGGCATTTGAAGATAGAAAAACTAATGTTGAACATTTAGATAAAGAGTATTGTGATGAGGTATATAAAAAGGTAATTTTAAAACTAGAAGATGCTGTAGACCAAATGAAAACTAGTCAAGATGATGTTGAGTTAGTTTTAACGGGTGGAGGAAGTATAATTGTTCCTGAAAAATTAAGAGGCATAAGTAATGTTATAAGACCTCCTCATTATACTGCTGCAAATGCTATTGGTGCTGCATTAGGACAAATAAGTGGAGATGTAGAAAAGGTGTATAGCTTAGATAAAATGTCTAGGGAAGATGCTATAGAAGATGCAAAGCAAGAGGCAGTAAATAAAGCTCTAAAGGCTGGTGCTAAAAAAGATACTATAGAAGTATTAAACATAGAAGATGTTCCACTTGCATACCTTCCTGGAAATGCACTTCTTATAAAAGTAAAAGTTGTTGGTGATTTAATTTAAAGAAGAATTTAATTATTTTTAAAATTATTTTAAATATAAAAAAATCGGTGCTTAATTTGTACCGATTTTTGTTTTTTAATAAAGAACTCGTTTTTTTGCTTCTGCTATAGCTCTAGCAGCACTTTTAGCTTGTATTCTTTTTTCTTCTTCTTTTTTGAACGCATTTATTGTTTCATTTAAATTCTTATCATGTTCATTTTTTTCCTTATCTTCATTTTCTCTATATACCAATACATAATTTATTATTGATTCATTTATTATCTGGGATATACTCTTATTTTCATTAATTCCTATTCTTTTAACCTCTTTGAGTAATGTTTCATCAATATGAACCGTTGTTTGTTTTGTGTTTTTTGCCATGTTAATCACCTCTTAAAAAGAATTTTAACATTAAAATTTTTTTTAGTCAATAAATTTTAATATTAAAATTCTTTAAATGTTTTATTTGATTTTCTAAAGCTTTCTATTGCTTTTATCATATTATTTTTTATATTTTCACCTAGTACAGAAGATTTTAGTCTAGGATTTTCAATATGGTCATAAATCGGTTCTAAAAATTCAACTTCAACAGGAAGAGAATTAATCTTGCCAATAGGTTGATATCCTTCATAAGTATCTTTTGAGTTTTTTATTACCAGTGGAACAATAGGGCATTTTGCTTTGTATGCTATTTTTAAGGCCCCACTTCTAAAATCTGATACCAATGAATTTGGTTCTTTAATCCATGTCAAATCTCCTTCTGGAAATACAGCCATGCTTTGACCTTTAAGTATATTTTGAGAAGCTTCAGATATACTTTTTATACCTTCTCGATTGTTTTTTCTGTTTACATATACACATCTTAATAGTTTCGCCCATTCTTTAAATATAGGTATATTTCTCCAAACTGGTTCGTCTGCAATTACACATCCAATCGGTCTTTCCACACTTGCTGCTAATATAAAACTATCAAGCATACTAGAATGATTTACAACAAATAGAAGAGGTTCTTTTGGTAATGTTTCTTTTCCAATTATATTAAGGTCTATATTTACTATATCTAAAGATTTTCTAGCTTGCTTTTGCATAAATTCAAATTTTTCTTTTAAGCTAAATTTATCAGGATTCTTTTTAATTTTAATAAGTCTAGGTATAGAAGATGTAAAGCCTATAAGTTGATATGTAGCAAATTTTAAGTAATTATTCATAAAATTATCTCCTTAAAATAAAATTATTTATTACTGTAAAGATTTTAACATAAAATAAAATTTAAGTCTATTTTAATTCAGTTATATAATCTATATTTAAAATAGACAGATATTAAAATTTTATACTTTTAATTTTACCAGTTATATTCTCTGAACCTCCCATGACTGAAGTCACAGGGTTCCTGCTTCATAGAATTTCGCATACTAAAATATGTCTTACCAATTCTCCACAGGCTATCCCCGTAGTTCCTACGGTTCTTACATACGTTATT
>NZ_JBJOCA010000024.1:0-64792 GCF_045898275.1 Clostridioides sp. GD02404 | reverse complement strand
ATATGACATAATATTGTCGTATTTAAAATGTTAAAATAAAAATATATAAATGATATTCATAAACTATTATATAATTAGAAAAGGAGAAAAGTATGAAAATTATTGATATAAATATAAATAATATTGACAATGAACATATATGCTGTTCAATTTCTGAAAAAAAAGGAGAAAATTGTGCTCTTTCTAAAAAACTTTGGATGAAAAATCATTTTGATAAAGGTCTTGTTTTTAAACGACTTGATGTAAGAGGTAAAGCTTTTATAGAATATATTCCAGCAGAAAATGCATGGTCTCCTATTATTGCAGATAATTATATGTTTATTAACTGTTTTTGGTTATCTGGAAAATTCAAAGGTCAAGGATATTCTAATTTATTGCTACAGGAATGTATTGATGATGCAAAATCAAAAGGAAAATATGGATTAGTTGTGCTTTCATCCAGTAAAAAAATGCCGTTTTTATCTGATGCTAAATATCTAAAATATAGGGGATTTTGTTTAGCAGATACATCAGAACCAAATTATGAGTTATTATATCTTCCATTTACTGATAATGCTCCTATTCCATGTTTTAAGGATTGTGTGAAGCAAAGAAAATTAAATGGAAAGAGCATCGTTTTATATTATAGTAACCAGTGTCCACACACAGAAAAATATGCTTCTATTTTGGAGAAAATTGCAGATTCTAGAAGTATAGATGTAAATCTCATAAAATTTGAAACAGCAAAAGAAGCTCAAAATGCTCCTGCACCATTTACTACATACAGTCTTTTCTTTAATGGTGAATTTATGACTAATGAGATACTTTCTGAGAAAAAGATTGAAAAATTTTTAGATAGTAAGGTTCAAAATATATAACTAAAAAATGATATAAATATTGCAATCTGAAATTGTAGTATTCTATAATTTAATATATTTTAGATGTCTCTTAAATTGATATATGATAATATAAAAGAATAGTATTAGGAGGTGATGAATATGAAAAGACTCTTTAAACAGATTAAAATATATATAAACAATAATAGAAGGATTGTTATTGTATCTGTTTAGGTGTTTTTTTGATAACAATTATAATCTTTCTCTTAAAAAGGAGAAAAAATGATATTAAAAACAAAAAGATTAACTTTAATTCCACTATCACTTCGTCAACTTGAGCTTTGGATTTTCGATAACTCAAAATTAGAAGGAGAATTAAATTGTACTTATTGTGCACAACCAGTAACTGGATTTTTCTATGATATTGTAAAAGGACAAATAAATATTGCTAATAAAGATAAAAAAAATATATTATTTTATACATTTTGGTTTATTATGTTAAATGAAAATCGTAAAGTTATAGGCCTAGTTGATTTTAAAGATGTACCAAATTTTCATGGTGAAATTGAGATTGGTTATGGTTTAGGTGATAATTACAGAAAAAAAGGATATATGACAGAAGCAGTTGAAAAAATATGTGACTGGGGATTAAATCAACCAAATGTATCTTTTGTAATAGCTGAAACTGATATTGAAAATATCGCTTCACAAAATGTTTTATTACGATGTGGATTTAAATTATATCGAAATTCTAATACAAAATGGTGGAAATTAAGCATATAGAAAAAATTTCCAAAATTTTATAAATTATATTGACAAAGTTAAAAAAATAAACTATCATATAAAACAATAAGAAAATAAATTGAAATTCTATGAAAAAGAGAGTAGCATAAAAATAATTGATAGAGAGCTGGGGATGGTGGAAGCCTAGTAATGAATTTTATTGTGAATAGAGCTTTGGAGAAGATTACCAGAATTAATAGTATGGTAATTGGTGAGTCTCGCCTTAAGAGATTAGAGTGGGTAAGATTATCTTATCAATTAGAGTGGTAACGCGGGTGTATATTCGTCTCTTGGTCTTTGACCAAGAGGCTTTTTTAATTTTAAGAATTCATTTGCAGATACTTTCTGATTTGATTTGTAGAGATTGTTATAATTTTACCAATAAGAGTGGTACCGCGGAAATTCGCCTCTTAGTATTTATAATACTAAGGGGCTTTTATTTTAGTTAGAAGGTTTTAATCTATGTATTATCAAATGATTATTATATGATAAGAAATAAAAATAGAATTCTAATATTGCTTTAATATAAAATGGAGGGAATAAAATGAGTAAAATAAAAGCTGGGATTATTGGCGCAACTGGATATGTTGGAGTAGAATTACTAAGATTATTAATAAACCATGATAAAGTTGAAGTGACAGCAATAGGTTCAAATTCGTATGTAGGAAAAGATATAGTTGAACTATACCCGAGTATAGGCTATAAAAATAGCATGATATGCATGGAAAACGAAAAAGTTATTGATATGTGTGATGTTGTGTTCACTGCTCTCCCACATGGGGTTAGTGAAAAGTTTGCAATAAAAGCAATTGAATCTAAAAAGAAAGTTATAGATTTAGGTGCTGATTTTAGAATAAAAGATGAAGAAATATATAGCAAGTGGTATGGAGTATCATTTATAGATGAGACTTTACATAAAAAAGCTATTTATGGATTAAGTGAAATATATGAGGATGATATAAAAGATGCAGATATAATTGCAAATCCAGGATGTTATCCTACTAGTATTTCTTTACCATTAATACCATTATTGAGTTCTAAGTTAATAAAATGCAATAATATAATCATTGACTCTAAATCAGGTCTTACAGGGGCTGGTAGAGAATTGTCACTTAGTAGCCACTTTACTGAGGTTAATGAAAATATAACTGCATATAAAATAGGCAAACATAGACATACTCCAGAGATAGAACAAAATTTAAGTGAAGCATATAAAGAAAAAATAAATGTAGTTTTTACACCGAATCTAATTCCAGTAAATAGAGGGATATTATCAACTATATATTGTGCAAAAGAGGATAATATCTCTATAAATCAGATATATGAAAAATTAACTGATTATTATGAATATAAAGAATTTATAGAAGTTCTTCCATTGGGAAAAGTAGCCTCTTTAAAGAATGTTAAGTTATCAAATAAATGTGCAATATCATTACATGAAAATGGAGATACATTGATAATTTGCTCAGCTATAGACAATATGATTAAGGGAGCAGCAGGGCAAGCTATACAGAATATGAATATAATGTTCGGTATTGATGAAACTACAGGTTTAAAAAATATAGCACCATCATTTTAGGAATAAAAAATACTAAACTCATATAGGTAGGAGGATAAAGATGGAAATTATAAAGGGTGGAGTTACAGTTTCAGAAGGATTCTTTGCTTCTGGAATTCACTGTGGCTTGAGAAAAAATAAAGAAAAAAGAGATTTAGCTTTGGTTTATTCAGATGTTTTATGTGATGCAGCAGCGGTAGTTACTCAAAATAAGGTAAAAGGAAATCCTGTTTATGTAACACAGGAACATATTAAAAATGGAAAAGCACAGGCTATTATAGTAAACAGTGCTAATGCTAACACATTTAATGGAAAAGAAGGACTTATAAATGCTTATAAAATGGCTAAATTCACTAGTGATAAATTAAATATTAAGGAAAATGATGTTTTAGTTGCATCTACAGGTGTTATAGGAAAGCCATTAAATATAGACTTAATAGAAGAAAATATGGATGAATTAGTGAATAATCTAAGCAAGCAAGGTCATATTGGAGCAAGAGAAGCAATTATGACGACTGACATTATAAAAAAAGAAATAGCAGTAGCAATAATGTATGGGGATAAAAAGATAACTATTGGAGGTATGGCAAAAGGTTCAGGTATGATACACCCTAATATGGCTACAACTTTAGGATTTATAACTACTGATGCAAATATTGATGGAGTTTTGTTAAAAGAAGCTTTGAAGGTGGCTGTTGATAAAAGTTTCAATAGAGTTAGTGTAGATGGAGACACAAGTACTAATGATATGGTAATGATTCTAGCGAATGGAAAAGCAAAGAATGAGAAGATGAGTAAAAAGGATGAACATTATCAAGTATTCTTGAGTGCACTTACATATGTTTGTATAGAACTTGCTAAATTGGTTGCCAAAGATGGAGAAGGATGTACAAAATTAATTGAATGTTATATAAATGGAGCATTAAGTGAAGAACATGCAGTAAAATTAGCAAAAACAGTTATATCTTCTTCACTAGTAAAGACCGCTGTATTTGGAGCTGATGCAAACTGGGGAAGAATACTGTGTGCTTTAGGATATGCAGGTGAAGATATAGATATGGAAAAAGTGGATATTATTTTTGAGAGTATGAAGGGATATATTGAAGTATGTAAAAATGGAAATGGATTAGATTTTAATGAAGAAAAAGCAAAAAAAATTCTTGAAGATGATGAAATAAGTATATTAGTAAATTTAAATATGGGAAATGCTCGAGGAAATGCATGGGGATGTGACTTAAGCTATGATTATGTAAGAATAAATGGAAGCTATAGAAATTAGGAGGAAATATTTTAATGATTAATATAGAAAAAGCAAATACACTTATAGAAGCTTTACCTTATATAGAAAAACATCAAGGTAAGACTATTGTGGTTAAGTATGGTGGAAGTGCAATGAAAAAAGATGGTCTAAAAGAATCTGTTATGGAAGACCTTGTACTAATGAGTTATGTTGGAATCAATATAGTTCTAGTACATGGTGGAGGGGCAGAAATTAATAAGATGCTCGCAAAAGTAGATATAGAAAGTAAATTTGTAAATGGACTTAGATATACAGATGAAGAGACTATGGAAATTGTAAAAATGGTGCTTGCTGGTAAAGTAAATAAAGACTTAGTGAATAAAATACATACGAAAGGTGGAAAAGCAGTGGGTCTTTGTGGAATAGATAATAATATGCTTTTATGCGACCCGTATAAAAATTATGAACTAGGATTTGTAGGTGAAATCAAAAAAGTAAATGTGGAGCTTATAGAATCTTGTTTAAAGTCAGGTTATATTTCAGTAATTGCCACTATAGGTGTTGGAGAGGATGGCGAAACGTATAATATAAATGGAGATACAGCAGCTTCTGCTATAGCCAAGGAATTAAATGCAGATAAATTGATACTTCTTACAGATGTACCTGGCTTATTAAGAGATCCAGATGAAGAAAAATCATTAATAACAGAAGTTATATTAGAGAATGTTGATAAATTATTTGCAGAAGGAATAATTACTGGAGGTATGATACCTAAAATACGTGGTTGTGTAGATGCCTTAAATAATGGAGTAAATAGAGTGCATATTTTGGATGGAAGAGTTCCTCATTCTATAATAACAGAGTTATTTACTGATAGTGGTATAGGAACATTAATAAGAAAAGAAAATGAATAGAAACGAAAATAATATATAAGAAAATTATGAATTTAAGAGGGGATGATAAGAATGAATAAGAACAGTACAATCTCAAAATGGAATGAATATTTTATAGATACATATAATCAACCTAATTTTGTTATAGATTATGGTAAAGGAAGTTGCTTTTTTGATATTGATGGTAATAAGTATATAGATTTTACAAGTGGATATGGAGTATCTTCTCTTGGATATAGTAATAACAGTCTAAAAAATGCTTTAAAAGAACAAGTGGATAAACTACTTCATACTTCAAATCTATATTTTAATGAACCAGTATTATATGCTGGAGAGAAAATAATTAATATAAGTGGAATGGATAAAGTATATTTTTGTAATTCTGGAACAGAGTCAAATGAGACAGCATTTAAAATAGCAAGAAAGTATAGTAGTGATAAATATGGTGAAGGTAGAGGAACTATTATAAGTTTAAAAGACTCTTTTCATGGTAGAACAATGATGTCTTTAATGGCAACTGGTATGGATAAATATCATAAGTACTTTTATCCACTTCCTGAAGGTTTTAAGTATATAGAAAGAAATAATATTGAAGATTTAAAAAGTAACATAGATTCAAGTGTTTGTGCAATAATACTCGAAGCAATCCAAGGTGAAGGTGGAGTTAATGTACTTGAAAAAGATTATGTTTTAGAACTATCAAAAATATGTAAAGAAAAAGATATAGTGTTGATTTTTGATGAAGTCCAATGTGGTATAGCAAGAACTGGTAAGCTTTTTGGATATGAATACTTTGATGTAAAACCAGACATAGTTACAGTAGCAAAAGGATTAGGAGCAGGCATACCAATAGGTGGAGTATTAGTAAATGAAAAGCTTTCAAAAGTACTAGGAAAAGGAGACCAAGGTACAACCTTTGGAGGTAATTTATTGGCCATGGTGGCAGCTACAGTTGTATTAGATGAGATATCTAAAGAAGGTTTTTATAATGATATAACAGAAAAAGGTGCTTATATAAGAAAATATATTGAAGATTTTAATAGTGAAGTAGTACTAAACACAAAAGGTCTTGGTTTGATGATAGGAATTGAAACTAGCGTTGAATCTAGCATTATAGAAGAGAAAGCTAGAAAAAAAGGGTTGCTTATTTTGACTGCTGGTAAAAATGTATTAAGATTTTTACCACCATTAACAGTCAGTTACAAAGAAATAGATGAGGCTCTTAAAATTTTAAAAGACATACTACTAGAAATTAACTAAATATTCAAAAACAAATAATTAAAAAAAAGAATTAAGATATATAAAATAAATAACTCGCAAATTTAACTGAATTTAAAAAGTTTACAAAAAGGGGAGAATGAATATGAATAATATAAGCTTAAAGGGAAAGAGTTTTTTAACATTAAAGGATTTTACAAAAGAGGAAATCAGATACTTATTAACTTTATCTAGTTATTTAAAAACTAAGAAAAAGGTCGGCATAAAAGGAGATTTACTACAAGGGAAAAATATAGCTTTATTATTTGAGAAAACATCAACAAGAACTAGATGTTCATTTGAAGTAGCTGCCCATGATGAAGGAGCACATGTAACTTATCTAGGCCCTAATGATTGCCATATGGGAAAAAAAGAGTCTGTATCTGATACAGCAAAAGTCTTAGGCAGATTTTATGATGGAATAGAGTTTAGAGGCTTTAAACAGGAAACAGTTGAAAGCTTGGCTAAATATTCTGGTGTACCTGTTTGGAATGGACTTACAGATGAATACCATCCAACGCAAATACTTGCAGATTTTTTAACAGTGATTGAAAATGTAGATAAGGATTTGAATAAAGTCAAATTCGTGTATGTTGGTGATGCTAGAAATAATATGGGAAATTCATTAATGATAGGATGTGCCAAAATGGGAATCCATTTTGTAGCACTTGCACCTAAAGAACTTTGGCCAAATGAAGAGTTAGTGAAGGATATGAAGGAGATAGCTAAGAAATCTAAGGGAGATATAATATTGACTGAGAATATTAATGATGTAAAAGGTGCAGATGTTATATATACAGATGTATGGGTTTCTATGGGAGAAGAAGAACAATATGAAACAAGAATAAATCAACTTAAGGATTATCAAGTAAATATGGAAATGATAAAGAAAACTGAAAATGAAAATGTTATATTTTTACACTGCCTTCCAGCATTCCATGACTTAGAAACTAAAGTTGCTCAAGAAATTTATGAAAAATTTGGATTATCAGAGCTAGAGGTTACAGATGAGGTATTTAATTCAAAATATTCAAAGGTATTTGAAGAAGCTGAAAATAGAATGCATACTATAAAAGCGGTTATGGTTTCTACTATGACTGATGTAGACATGAATAACAGTTTAGTATAGACATCCTTTATCCTAAGCCTTATTTTAAGGAAAATGCATAAATATTCTAAATATATTATTCAAAAACTCTTATTATATGTTAAAATAACTTATGTATCAACAAATTAAGAGGGAGGATTTGAGATATGAAAAAAATCATATTAGTTTTAACAACTTTTTTATTAGCAATATCTTTAACAGCATGTTCAAGTGCAAAACCAGAGGATACAATCGATAGTTTTTTTAACAGTGCAAAGAAGTTTGACTTTGAAGGCATGAATAAGGTAATGGAGAATAATGACGAAAAATATAAAGATGTATTAAAAGAACTAGATACAAAAGACCCAAATGCACAGTATGCTTTAGATTATCTAAAACAGAATGCATCTAAAATCACATATACAATAAAAGATAGTGAGATTAAAGATAATAAGGCGACAGTAAAAGTAGAGTGTAAGTTTGTAGATTCAACACCATTACTTAAAGAGATAGTAGCTGAAGCATTTACAAAGATGCTTGGTATGAGTTTTTCAGGACAAGACTTAACTGATGAAAAAACAACTGAAATGCTAGTATCAATTATGAAAGAAAAACAAAAAAGTGTTAAAGAGACTTATGTAACAAAAACTGTAGAGTTTGAGTGTTCTAAAAAAGATAACAAATGGATAATAAGTTCAGTTAATGATGCAGTAGCTGATGTATTATTATCTAATCTTGTTACAGCAGGACAAGAGTTATCTAATTCTATGGGTACTATTCAATAGTATAATCTTAAGTGTAATAAATAGAAAAATATTTAAAAAGGATACCAATCTTGGTATCCTTTTCTATTAAAATACTATAATATATAGCTAAATTTTATATCATCAAAGAACTAAAATATAAAACTATAGGTTTATATTTTTTTTACTAAACAAACAACTTGTATCTTTTCTAAAATATAGTATCTAAAAATTTATTTAGCTAGTTTTAGATATTTGTTGATAACTGCTTCAGCTAAACATTTTGATGAATCGATAATATTAATTGAAGAATGAGATTTTTCTAAAACTACATTTAAATCAGTACAAGCAATTATTATATTTTTAATAGATTCTTTTTTCACATCTTCAATAAGTTCATTCCAAATATCAATATTATATGGGTTTCCTTTATCTGTTTTTATATTTTGAATAAGAGTATTTAATTTTTTCTGCCATTCATCTTTAAATATAAACTCATGCCCATTATGTAGTATGCCCTCTTGATAAATTGTAGATTCAAATGTTGATTTAGTTGAAAAAAGGGTTACTTTTTGTGAGACAGTAGGAAGTTTCTTAATGGTTTCTTCTACAATGTTTAACAGTGGTATATTAATTGATTCTTTTAATTCTTTAAAGTATATATGTGCTGAATTACATGGCATAGCAATAAAATTTACTCCAATTGATTCAAGTTTTTGCAAACCATCAATAATAGTTTGTTTCATAAGTTCATGGTTTATTGAACGGTCAATGTAAAATGGAGTAGGTAAGGAATATATCATCATCTTTGGGAACTCATCATCATATTTTGCTCCATATTGTGATTGACATTCATCAATAACTAAATCCACAAATGGTGCAGTTGACCTTGGGCCCATTCCAGCTAAAATTCCAATTAATTTTTCATCCATAAAAATTATCTCCTTAATGTACAAATTTATCTTAGGTATAAAATATCAAAACTGATTATATAATAGTATAAAAGTCTGCTTTTATAATAGATAATATAATACAATTACATAGCATAAGGTAAGTAATGATAATATGCTTTAATTGTGTATTTTTTCTGGTATAAAATTATTTTAAATCGAGATTATCTAATATTTTTAAAAATATTTTTACAGCAATGTCTAAATCATCTACAGAAACACTTTCGTCAGGATTATGACTTATTCCTCCAGCGCATCTTATAAATACCATGCCAATATCAGTTATATTGTCCATTTCTTGAGCATCATGACCAGCTCCACTGTAAATATAAAAAGGATTAAGGTTTAAGTCTATAAAACTTTTTTCTATAGTTTTAGTTATTTTATCAGAACATGGTACAGGAACATTTTCAAAAGAAAGTTCACTTGTATAATTAAGCTTTCTATCCTCACATATATGAGATATTTCGTTGAATATCTTTTCTACTGAACTATCAAGAACTTCTTGAGAACAAGAACGTACATCAAGGGTAAATTCGATTTTTTTATATAAAATGGCTAAATAGCTGAATTTAAGTAAAAAAATAGAATTTATTATTGCTTTTGCCACCGATTTGCCACCATAATCTTTTTCGGTGGCAAATTATTTTACAAGATTCTCTAAAATATCTATTGTTTCACTTTCCATTTTATTTGTAACATGTGAATATGTATCCATGGTAGTTGATAATTGGCTATGTCCCAATCTTTGCTGGATATATTTTACATTAGCTCCATTTTCTAATAGTAGGGTAGCATGTGTATGTCTTAGACAATGAAAATTGAAGTCAAGATTTAACTTTTTGTTAATTGTTCTTACACAAGCATCAATATTGTTATGATTTATAAATGAACCATCTTTTTTTCTACAAACCCAATCATGCTCAGTTTCTATATACCATTTTCCAAGTTTAATTTTCTGCTTTTTTTGATTTAATTTTTCTTCTTTTAATATTTTAGATAAAGTATTACCTATTTTAATATCTCTTATGGATGTTTTTGTTTTAGGTGAAGTTAATTCAAATTCTGAAACTTTTCTTTTTATTAAATTTTTCCTAACTTTGATTATGTCGTTATCTAAATCAACATTGTCCCAACAAAGACCTAATATCTCTCCTTTTCTCATTCCTGTATAAAATCCTATTATCAAAGGAATATGGATGTTTGTATTTTTAGGGTATATCTCTAAAATTTTATTGAATTCATCTAATGTTATAGTTTTGTTATCTGAATCTTTTTTTGTATCCACAATATTTTTTGGTATATTAGTGTATTGAGTAGGATTCTCTTTAATAAGTTTGTAAGGATAAACAGCAGATTTTAAAGCAGAGTTTAATACACCATAGATAGCTTTCAAATTGCCTTTTGTATAGTGCATCTCTTCTCCATTTTGAGTGTATGTTTCTTTTGTTTTATTATTTAAGAATTCTTGTATAATAGCTGGATTTATAGATTTTAATTTATATTTGCCAAGTTTAGGTTCTATATGGTTTTTAATTAAGTTTCTATAATTTATTTGAGTGTTATATTTACAATTAAGAAGTACATATTCTTTATACCAAAAGTCTAAATAATTAGATAAACTCATATTAGTTTCATCAAATATTATACCAGCATTTTCATATTCATTTATTGCATCTCTTAAAGCTTTTTCAGCTTCTTTTTTAGTTTCTCCACCAACTTTTTCTACTTTTTTTCTCTTACCATCTACTATACCTGCATCAAAATAGTAATACCACTTCTTACCTCTTTTTCTTACTCCGCCCTTCATGAAAATTTCCCCTCTCAAGATTAAATAATGTGTTTAAAGTAAAATGCTTCAATTATATTATAACAATTATATATATTATAAAGAATAAAATTATAAGAAAATAATTTATTCTAATGTTATTTAATGTCGTTAATTGAGTGGAAATAGTTTGTGCTTTCGACAACATATAATATATTTTTGTTATACAATTTAATTGAGTGATATGAAAAAGGGGGAGATATTGTGAAATCAAAGAAATTATTATCACTAGGATTAGCTATGTCAATGTTTATTGTTGCTTGTCCTGTATCTGCAAATGCACTTGATAAAATTGATAAAATTCAAGGAGCAGATAAATATGAAACTGCTGGGATTATTGCAGATAAACAAAGTTATACCACTGCAATACTTGTAAATGCAGATAGTACTATGGCTGATGGGCTAAGTGCGAGTGGACTTGCAGGAGCTACAAATGCTCCAATTCTTTTGACTAAGAAGAATAACATACCAAATGAAACTATTAAAAGAGTAGAGAAAGCTAATAAAGTGTACATAATTGGTGGAGAAAGTTCTATTGATAAAGCAACAGAAACTTTTCTAAAAGATAAAGGAATAGAAACTAAAAGGCTTCAAGGCAGTGATAGAATTAAGACAAGTTACAATGTAGCAAAAGAGATAAATTCTATTGATAAAGTAAACAAAGTTATATTAACTAATGGTTTTAAAGGTGAACCAGATGCTATGAGTGTTGCCTCTGTGGCTGTTAGAGACAAAGCACCTATAGTATTGACTGATGGAAAAAGTGTACCATTTAATACTACTGGAATAGAAAGTTATGCAATAGGTGGAACTTCATCAATGAGTGATAACTTAGTAAATGATACTAATTCAACTAGATTGGGTGGAGTAGATAGATATGATACTAATAAGAAGATAGTAAATAAATTCTATAATGGAGCAAAAGAATTTTACATAGCAAGTGGAACAGATTTAGTATATGCACTTGTTGGTTCTACTATTGCTAAAAATACTCCAATTGCGCTAGTTGATGCTGGAAGTAATAAAGATATGCTTAAAAATGCTACAAAAGTAACAAGGATAGGAAATCTTAGTGATAAAGTTATATTAGAGTGTGAAAATACAATTAATAACATTAGTCTTCCAGCTTCAAATAAGAATATAATATGTGGATTAAAGATTGATTTTGATTCGAATCACATAATTTGGAAAGATAAAGGAAGCTACCTTGAATGTTACGATGAGAACCTTGAATATTATACTGAAGAATATAAAGACCCAACTGTTCCTGTAAATATAGAAAATACAAGTACACAAAATTTAGATATAACAAAATTAAAAGTTTATGGAGAAGCTAATTCAACATTGTATATGGGACAATATGCTAAAATAAAGATGGATTTTAATAGTTTTAGTGTATTAAAACCAGGAGAAAAATGTACTATTTATTTAGATATAATTTCATTAGACCCATCAAGAAGTATGTCGCTGACATTTTCTTATTCAGGTGATAAAGAAAACTATAAATATGAACAAGGATTGGCAAGTAGAATATTATTTTATAGCCCAGATGGAGAAAATTATTTTGAATATAAATAACTAAGTGGTATGCTAATTGATAGGCATTGAGGATTTTAGTATTATTTGTTCCATCATAGAAGAGGTTTTTTGATAATGGCATAGATGAAACAAATTAACTTGTGACAATTTAATTTAAAAATTCAAACAAAAAGAATTTGTGCAAACACTCTTTTTGTTTGAATATATTTAAGCTAATTTATTATTTAATTCTTGTATTTTCAACGTTTGTCTATATTCTTGTGCTTCTGCTAATTTTGTATATTCTACTGTCTTATCGAAATTTTTCTCGACTTCTGACCTTATTTCATCAAGAGTAACTTCGAAGAATTCTTTTCTATTATTTACCTTATTAACTCTTTTATTATCAAATGCTTTATGTAAAGCTGACTCTAATTTGGGTGCATCTTCACTAAATATAGTCGCATGTATATCATATTTAAAAGGCACTGATGCACTACTTAATTCGTTTATTCTCTCAGTTGGGTCTAATCTTCTAGTTACACCTATTTTATATATATTTTCTCCAAAACTACCGATATTGGAGATTATGTATACATGTCCAGCTCTTGTATTTTGTTCTCTATTTAATACATCATCTAAATCTTTTGATAGTAAGGCTAGTTTTTCTTCTATAGAATTGATTTTTTGTTCCCATTCTAATTTGTCGTTTTCATCTTCTGGTATAGTTGATTTTAGTCTAAGCAATTCATTTTTGAATTGTAATTCTTCCTTTTTCAGTTTTCTTTTTTGATTCTCTATTTCTTTTTGAACAAGAGCTTCTTCTTTCATTTGTTCTCTCAAAGCTCTTTGTTCTTCTTTTTCTTCTTCTTTCATTTGAAGATATTCATAATATAAATAAAGCTCATCTATTTTCAAATTAAGATAGTTTTCTTTTATAGAAACTTTATTTGAGGTATTTAATTTATTTGTATCAGTAAATGCTTTTCGTATTCTTTTTTCTATAGAATCAATATTTTTAAAACTAACTTTTGACATAGCGATGTCACACTCACTATTGAAGAGCTTAAGAGCTGTTTTAATATTTTGATTAGTCATAGTTCTACCTTTTTGAATACTTCCATCAACAGTCCAAGAATCGGAATATTTTACACCTGTTTTATTTCTTATTAATAGTTTTTGCATTTCTCTTATTTCTTTTAATTTTTCCATATACTCGTCAGAATTCTCAAAATCATATTTTGGATTATATAATCCGAATGATTGAAGTAGAACTTCATCTTCAGTCTGTATTAATTCCTCTGATAGCCTTTTTAACTCTTCTTTTTTATTTTTTAAAGTTTCATTTATATCTCTAAGCTCTTCCCTCTCATCTTTTAATTCTTCCAAATGAGAGTTTAAAGTATTAATATTACCCTTAAGTATATTTTTATCGTTTATAAGATTATCAAGTCTTTGTTTTTCTATTTTTAATTCTTCAATAAGTTTAAATTTATCTTGGTTTTCTGAATCAAATTTATCAATTTCAGTTTTCTTTTTATCTAATAGATTGGATAATTCCTTTAAAGTTTTTTCATTTGATTCACATAAATCTTTAAAGTGTTTTTCTTTCATTTTAATTTCATCATTTAATGAAATATATTTATTATTGATTTTTTCGATATCAGATAATAACATACTAATACTATTTTTATGTTTTTTCATTATCTTATTTCTTTTGAATAAAAATATTATTGCAACTATAAATGATATAGAGTATGTTGAAAATGTAGAAAGAATTAGTATGGATATAGTCCATAAAGAGTAGTACCAAGGTATCCTGAAATTAAGATTTTTGATTTTTTCATCGTTGATGAGCAAATCACTTTTTAATTGTTCATTTTCATTGTTCATATTAAAACTCCTTTTTTATTTTTTGTTCTACTTTATGATAATAACAATTTAAGTATATAAAATTTTATGCATAATTTCCATATATTTGAAGAAAAACGTAAAAATAAAACAAAATGGTAATTATTTAAAAGAATTTAATTAGATTATAAAGATAACAGAAATTAGAAAAATAATAGAATATTTTTATAATTATGTACCAGTATTTTGAGTATAAAGAAAAGCCACTTAAAATTATTAAAACTCATTTTAAGTGGCTCTTTATTATTTTAGATATTCTTTTGAATATTTAATCCAAGCATCAATACCATCAATTAAGTGAATTAATTCTCCATAAATATGTTCTGAACCAAATTCATTTTTCATGTACATTATCCATTTTTTTCTACCTTGTAATTTAACTTTACCAATGAAGTTACCTGAAGCATCAAATATGTTGAAAGCTCCATCTGACATTCTATCAAACACAAAATTATTTTTTAATTCATTTTCATACATTTTAATTTTAAGTATATTAAAGAAGTAGATTTCATTTTCATTAATTTTGAAGTTGTAATTTTTATCATTAACTTCGAATGGTATTGATTTGTTATTTTTAACAATATCTATATAATGTAGATTTTTACTATTACTACTATCAGTCTCGTTATATATTATGGTAGAGTGATTGTATATTACATCATTTATACTATTTATAGCATTATTAATTTCTATATTATCAATTTTTTCTCCTACCAAACGCTTTACTAATATAGAAGTTTTGGTATTATTTCCTAACATATCACAAAGTATATAGGATGATTTAATTATGTTATCTAAGAGTATGTCTTTTAAGTTTATATCTAATTCCTTTATGGTTTCATAAGATTTAATTTGTGTAGGTGTAATTTTATGATTTTCCCAGTTTATATTAATTCCTCTTTGGATATTTTTAGATGATTCATATTTGCAAATTAAGTCATATGCTTCCTCATATTTATTAGTATAAATTAATTCTAAACATTGGTTTTCTAGGTCAATATTTTTAGTAGCAGATTTATGTACATCTTTCAACATTTCTTTTCCTTTTTTTGTTAAAGCATAATATTTGTTTGAGCTATTAAAAAAATTAGATAAATCCTCTTGTGAGATTTCTTTTTCTATTCTTTCTATTAAATCAGCCTTTTTACCAGTTGATTTAATATTATTAGATTTTAATATTTCTTTCAATTCAGAAACTGTTAATTTAGTAAGGTCTTCAATGTAATTTGAAATCTTAAGATAATCCATATTGAAAAACTTAGAAATTAAATATGAATAGTTAATATTATATTCATATGTCCAATAGGCTGCTATATAAGGTTCACATATATTTTCTCCAATTATGTATTTTAAGAAAGATTTTTCTATTGATGTAAGTGGTTTAGTATCTGTTTTTAATATATTGTTTTGTGGATTAAACTCATTAACACTATTAGTATGTATATCATATAAAGCATCGGATTTTTCTCTTGCTTGTTTTTCTAATTCATATAAACTTGTTGTATCATTATAACTTGCATTCAATACTTTATTAATTTCATTTTTTACTTCTATATTATGGGGTGAAGTAGAATCGCATTCTAGTGAAAGTGTAGTGCCATCATTATAGGTTTGTTTTGATTTGTTAGATTTTTCATTGCAATCAATATTGTTTTTATTTTTATTTTTATTTTTTCTGAATAGATTAAAAATACTCATAAAAGATTCCTCCTCTTGGATTTAATTAATTTCTAATGTATTCTACTTGATAATAATAATTTAAGTATATAAAACTTTCTTTACAAATGCTATGTATATAGGAAAAATATGTAATTAAGTATTTAAAAAAGAACGATTTAATTAGTCTACATACAGAAGATAATAGTATTGATTTTATTTACCTTGTAAATAAAGCTAATTTCTAGACTTGTATTTTGAATGTACATGGTCAAATAGTAAAATTACAAAATTACAGTAATAATTTTTAAATAATATAGAGCTAGACTAGTATTTAACTAGTCTATTTTTTTCTTTTCTTCTTTTCAATTCTTCTAGTATAAATATTGCTGCTACTATTAAATAGTTAACTTCTAACCCGATTGCTAAATCAACTATTGTAGTAATGGTCACATTTTTATAATTACCTTTTTCTAATTTGGAAATATAGCTTTTGTTATAATTAATTTTCTCTGCTAGCTCTAATTGTGTTAAATGTCTCATTTTTCTCAGTTGTCTTAACATAAATTTAAATCACCTTTTAATATATTTTTTAGTAAATTCAGATAATTATATTATGTGCATTTTTGTGGGGAAAAGTTTCCTATTAGTCGATTTTTTTGTTGGAAATTTGTGCTAAAATATAAGTAAGAAATAACTCTATCCAGCTAGAGAAAATTAAAGAATAAAAGAATTTATTTTACAAATTTTTAGGGAGTTATGAAAAATATAATAAATTTTAATAAAAAATCAAAAATAAAATTAGTAACAATACAGACAATATAAAACACTGGATAATATATGAAATAAAAAAGAGAAAAATATATTTTTAAATTAAAATTTTTATATTAAGTAAGTTGCAAGAAAATATTAAACTGTATAATATATTTACAAGGGAATTTTTAGAAGGTTGCAAAAAATATATGAGTAAAAACAATGAAAAAAAAATAACAAATTTTCTTAAAAAACTTTTAATATTAATTTTATATACTAGAAAAGTATATATAAATCAAAAGATAATATATATTTTTTATTTATTTAAATTTTAATGTAAAATTTTTGAATAAAAATATAACATATATTTGGAAAATATAATTTTAATCATTAAAATGCAAAAAAAAATTGACTTTTTTTGAAAAATATGAAATTTAAAAATGTTAAAAAAAAGATTATTTGACAACCATAAAAATAATTTATTTTCAAGATAAAATCACTAAAAACGCTGAAATTCCAACTTTTTTTACAAAAACACATGAAATTATTGTTTTTTTATTGATGAGGTATTATTATTAATCTATCGAAGTATAAAACAGATTTATATAAAAAATCATATATAAATCTAACTAAAATTTTGGAGATTTTACACCTATCTTTACGAACGTAAGTTCTAATAAGGTGTATGAATTATAATATTATAAAAAGAGGGTGACGTGAGTGGGAGACTCAGATTGTTCAAAAATAATAACATTTTATGAAATCATGAAGAAATTAGAAACTATTGATGAAGCTAAATTTTATAATTGTAAAGAAGAAATAAAGTCAGAATTTAAGTATATAAAAAAAGAGGATTGAATCCTCTTTTTTTATATATTATATAATTTTTATGTTTATTCTTTGTTTTTAGTATTTTGTTCTTCTAAAAAAAGTTTTGCTATCTTTAGAGCTCTATTTTTAGAATCATCATCAAGTTTGCTAAAAATATTAAGTATCTCTTTCATATCATCAGAGGGATTTAACTTTTCAATAAGTTCTTTTTCTGTGATATTAGAAATATTAATTTTAATATTAGTTCTACCTAATAAATAGTCAGTTGATATATCTAAAGTATCAGCTATATGTCTTACAACATCAAGTGCTGGACTTCTTTTTCCAGTTTCATATCCGTTATAAGTATTTGCTGGTAAACTTAATTTATTAGCCATCTCTTTTTGCATTAAACCAAGTTCTTCTCTCTCTTCTCTTAATCTTCTAGAAAATATATTACTTTCATCTTTACACATTGTAATTGTCCCCCTCTTAAAACTATAACGAATGTAGTTACTCTTATTCTACTACAAAATACGCAATTTGTGATTTTAATTCGCAAAAAGGAATAAAAAAACAAAAAATAGATTGACAATTCACAAAACGAAGTGTACTATATAAATATAGAAACTTCAAATTGAGAATAAAAGGAGTGATATATATTGAAAAACTATATTTTAAAATCTCTTAGAATAAGACAAGGACTGAGACAAAGAGATTTGGCAAAACTACTAGGGATGAATCCGAATACTTACTCAAGCAAAGAAAATGGCGTTAGGAGATTCACAATAAGTGAAGCAATAAAAATATCAGATTTTTTTAATACAGATGTAAGAGATATTTTTTTAAATAAATAATTCGCAAATTGTGAATAAAAAGGAGGTAGATAAACATGAATAATTTAAGAATAATTAATCAAAATAATCAATTTTTAGTTGAGAGTAGAGAAGTCGCAGAGTTGATAGAAAAGAAGCATGATAATTTGTTAAGAGATATAAGAGGATATAAGAAGATTTTAGAGGACTCATCAAATTTGAAGAGTCAAGATTTCTTTATAGAAAGCACTTATATAAATACTCAAAATAAAATTCAACCTTGCTATTTATTAACTAAAAAAGGTTGCGATATGGTAGCTAATAAAATGACAGGTGAAAAAGGAATTATATTTACAGCAATTTATGTAACTAAGTTTGAAGAAATGGAGCAAGAATTAAAAGAACAACTAAAGTGTAGCTATATGATAGATGACCCAATTGAACGCGCTAAGTGTTGGATAAAAGAACAAGAAGAAAGCCAATCTTTAATTAAGAAAAAAGACAACATAATACAATTACAACAACCTAAAGTATTATTTGCTGATTCAGTAGCATCTTCTAATGACTCTATATTGGTTGGAGAACTAGCAAAATTACTTAAACAAAATGGAATTGATACAGGAGAGAAAAGATTGTTTACATGGTTAAGAGATAATGGCTACTTAATAAAACGTAAAGGTGAGGATTACAATACACCAACTCAAAAAAGCGTGAATTTGGGCGTTATAGAAACTAAAGAAGGTACAAGAGTTCACCCAAATGGATATGTAAGTGTAACTAAAACACCAAAGATTACTGGAAAAGGTCAAGTTTATTTCATTAATAAATTTAAAAGTAGCAAACAATTATCAATATTAAATTAGAACTTTGAAAATTAAAAATTATGGAGGTAGAAACAATGAATGAAGATATATTTTATGGTATAAAAAATACTCTTGATGAAATAGCAGAGGTTCAAATTAAAAATAAACAAGGAGTGTTAAAAGAAGTTGGAATGTTAATAAGTGGTGATGATAACTCTTTTATTACTCATTGTTTAGATGAAGATTTAATTAAGTTTTACATAGAAGATGAAGAAGTATTGACAATAGACAAAGATAATCACTTATTATACATGCTTGATGCACTATTTTATAACTTTCTTGATAAGTAATAAATACAGAATATTCTTGAAATGGTGGTGGAGAAATTGGGTAATATATCTAACTTTAATTTAGATAAACAAGAAGATAAAAGCTTTAATGAATTAGATAACATATCAACTTGTTTTTCAGAAAGTATTCGTAAAGTTGTAGAAATGAATTTAAACAACTATAAAAATAAAATCTCAAAGTACTTAAATGAAACTTCGAAAATAGAATTATTAGAACCAAAAGAATTAACAATTATAGTAAGCAAAGGTTATCCAGATTATTTAATGTCTGTTGAAGAAGCAAGTAAGAGATTAAAGATAGATAAAGGGTTTGGATATGAGTTAATAAAAATGGGACTTTTAAAATCTGTTGATGTAGGAGCGACTAAAGTTTCTAGTTATGAATTAGATGATTTTATAACTAGAAATCAAGGAAAAAACATCAAAGAAATGCTTAGAGAAATGAAAGAAATTAGAGAGGGGGTGATTTAAATGACTCTAAGATGGTTTCTAAGATTTTGCAAAAAACACAAGAAAGTACCTACACTACGATTTTATGCAGAGTGTGTAGCTTATATGGAAGAATGTAAACAAAGAGGACTTGAACTTTAAGGGGGATTGAAGATGGAAGTAACTAAAAGATTTTTAGAATATAAGATACAGGCTCTAAATGAGAGGATAGAATTTAAAAAGTCAATTGGATATAAGTGTAGAGCAGATGAAAAAGAATTAGGAGCATATGAGGATATTTTGCTTATGCTAAATTCAGAAATTGAATCAATAGGGGGGTTGGAAAATGAAAAGTAGACAAGAATTAATCAAAGATATAGAAAAATACAGAAAAGCACAATATTTAATATATTTAGATATAGTACAAAGAGCATGGGCAGATAGAAGTCTTACGACAGATGAACAAGACAGAATTAAGCATGAAGCATATGCAGAGTACAAGAGAATAGAAAAAGATACCGAAGAAGCAGAAGAACTGCTAATGAGAGAAGAATTTGAAACAGATAGACCCATAGCAGTTCAAATAATGTAGAAAAGAGCCACTGCAATGGCTCTAATCAAAAAAAAACGAAAATTCATATATGCTAATTATAGCACAAGGGGGAAGAAATGAAAAGAAATGAGATAATTAAGGATTTAGAAGATAGATTATTTTTTTCACAGTTTACTATAGTTGATGAAATTGATTTGGATGAAAGGTTTGGAGAAATATCAGCCTTAAAATCTTGTATAGAAAAACATAAAAAAGGTTGGACTTTAGAACAGTTTAAAGAGCATTTAAAAGATAATGAAAAGAAAAATGAATATGGAGATTATGTAAATGGCTTTATGTCAGTTTTAAGAAGAAATGTAAGAGATATGGAGCGTGGTGGAATTGGAAACTAATAATATTTACATTAAATTGATGGATGTAAGAGTCAAGTTTAGTAAGTTAAATCTAAAGAAAAGTGGAGAAAATAAGTTCGCTAACTTCAAGTATTTTGAGTTAGCAGACTTCTTGCCACAAGCGACAGAGCTATTAGAAAAAGCTAAATTATGCCCTATAGTGACCTTTACAAATGACTATGCAACATTAACATTGATAAATGGAGAAAATCCATTAGAGCAGATTACATTCACTTCTCCAATGCGAGACTTACAACTTAAAGGTTCTAATGAGTTACAAGCATTAGGAGGAATTGAAACTTACCAAACTAGATATTTATATATTCAGTTACTCAACATAACCGAGAATGATAGTTTTGATGCAGTAAGTGGAAAAGATGAATCTAAGAGTAATTCTAACAATAAGACTCAGCAAAGTAAAAGTACAGTAGATAGAATATTGACTGACAAACAACTAAGCAGACTATATGCAATAGCTAATAGTGCTGGAGTTAATAAAGTATTATTAAAAGAACAGGTTTTCAAGCAACTAGGAAAAGATATAAAAGATTTAAATAAAAGTGAATATGATGCTGTTTGTGCAGCATATGAGAAACAAGGTTTTAAAGGAGCATAACAGGAGGTGATAGAGTGGCAGTTTTTAGACAGATATATACAAGCTTTTGGACTGACCCAAAAGTACAAGAGGAATGGACACCAGAAGATAAATTCTTCTTCATACTTCTTCTTAGTAATCCTCAGACAACTCAAATAGGAGTTTATCAAGTGACTAAGAAGCAATTAGCGTTTTGGATGGGATACTCAGAAGAAAGTATAAGAGCATTAATGGATAGATTTATAAATCACCATAAGTGTATTAAATATAATCCCGATACTAGAGAAATTGCCATAAAAAACTGGGGCAAATATAACCTAACTAAAGGTGGCAAACCAATTGTGGATTTACTCAATAAAGAACTCAAAGAGGTTAAAGATATTGAGTTAATAAAATATGTAATCCCATCAATAGAAAAAACAGATATAAGAAAAATATTTGAGGATTATTATGAAATGGCTAAAAATAGCGATTCCTACGATACGTCGACGATACGTGAACGAATCGTACCACGATACGGGGACAATAAGAATAACAATAAGAATAACAATAAGAATAACAATAAGAATAACAACAACAATAAAGACGATTCGGTGGTTGTGGATAAAATAAAAAAATATTTTGATTTAGAATCTAAAGACATTAAAAAAATCATTGATGTATTTATACATACAGGTAGAGACATTGATTATCTAATAGAAAAACTGGAGCTAGTTAAAAATACAGATAATGTAAAAAGTATCACAGGTTATCTTATAACAGCTTTAGAGAGAGATTTTGAACTTATACCAAGTAAGCATAATAAGAATAAGTTTCATAATTTTAATCAGACTTTTGACAAATACACAGATAAAGAATTATGTGAGATGTCTAAGAGAGGTCAGCTTGAAAAAAGTAAATTCGGTTAAGTTAAACAATCTAGGTAGTAGTTATACAATATTACTTCCTAGAAGTTAAAAATATTGGAGGTATGAAAAATGGATTTAAAATTTAGATGTTGGTCGAAGTTATTAAACAAGTTTATTACTGGAGACTTCAAAATAGTAGTAATGAAAAGTGAAAAAACGCATTTAAGAGATTCTGCAGGTTATTATTTTTGCAACTATGATGAGGTTGAATTAATGATATATACAAACATGAATGATTGTGATGGAAAAGAAATCTATGAAGGCGATATTGTTTTATGTAGAAGTATATTTTTTACAGAATTTGCAGGGGAGGTAAAATTTAAAGATGGTTGTTTTATTGCAGTGAATGAAATGTCAGGAGATTGCTTTAGATTATCTGAACTTGAAATAATTAAAGTTGATGGGAATATATATGAAGATTTAAGTAAGTTAAATGATATAAGAAAATGTGATGATGGGGGTATTAGGAATGATAATAATTAGAAGTCAAGATAGATTAGGTTTAATGAGAGCCGATAGGGTTGAAATAGGTTTTAATCAAATGTATGCAATACTTGAAAATGAAAATAGAAAAATAGCTGTATATGAGAATAAAGAAAGAGCTATACAAGTGTTAAATGAAATACAGAAGTTTATTGAAGATGGAGTGAAAATGGATTATATAGATTCTTGCAGAGTTAGACATAATCAAGAGAAAGTGTTTGAAATGCCAATTAAATAAGGAGGTTGCTGAAATGTTTAAGGTCGAAAAATATTTTAGTGGTTCTTTAGGAACAAATATCATAGATGATGACCCTACATGTAGAAATTACTTAGCATTATATTGTTGCTTAGTTGGAATTGAAAGAAAAGGTAAAAAAGTGATGCCAAGAATTGATAGTATGTTATCTGAATTTGGTGTAAAAAGTAGGTGTAAAAGACCTCATAATAATAAGCCTGTAAGAATGAGAAATGTTAAAACAGGAGAAGTAAAAGAAGTTGAATCTATTGATAGTGCTGCTTGTTTTTTAGGATTAAAACAACCAGCAGTAAGTCACATATTGAAAAGAAAGACCCCAAGCAGAAGTGGGTGGAAAGTTGAATACATTGAGGAGGAATAATGGAAGTTTCAAGAACTGAATACACGATTAAAAGAGCAAAAGAGTTGTATGACAATGGAGAGGATATATTTATTGCTATAGATAAGGCTAGAGAAGAATATGAGGAGATGTTGAAAAATGAATATTTTAACTAGTATTACATTAATAGTAACTAGTTTTATGGTTGGTAGGATTTATGAATACAGAATTTCAAATGAAGATAATGAGACAGACTCAAAGTTGCTTTTAGATGTCTTTAATGAAATTAGTAAATTAAGAGAAGAAAATAAAATTATTAAAGAGAAATTACAAGAAAAGGAGTCACTATTTATTAATAGATTGATAGATTTTTTACATAATAAACAGGTGTGTGAATGTTGTATTTATGACTGCAAGATTAATAATATTGAATATGATTGTGAGGATGGTATTAAAAAGTGGCTTGATAGCGAAGAACTTATATTTGAATAGAAGAAATATCTAACAAAAACAGTTTAGAGAGTTGCAAAATGTATCTTAATATAAATTATTGTTGAAGTGTTTTGCGACTCTCAAAAACGAAATAAAGGAGGATTTAAAATGAAAAAATATAAAATTGAATTTGAAGAAAAAGTGATTTTGAGACATGAAGTTATAATTGAAATTCCAAGTGATACTAGTATAAATGATATTTGTAATCATATAGAGCAAGATTGTCAAAGAATATATGATATAGCAGCTTATGTAAATGATTATAATGGTAAACAAATAGATTTTACAGAAGATACTAGTGGAGAGACTGAAATGGTAGTTGAATCATTTAGAGAGTGCAAGGAGTGATTTTATGACTAATAAAGAAATGTGTGAGTCAAAGAATATCACAGAGAAAGAAAGTTATCAGCGATTTAGTAAAGAGATTTGTGGTAGTTGCAAAAACACTAAGATAGATTGTGAAAGTAAAGATTGTGATATAGCATATGAGAATTGGTTAGAGAAGGAAGTAGAAAGATATTTATAAAAATAAAGTCAAGGTAAGTTTGTGAATGAAACTAGAATGTTATAGACTTACTTTGACTTATAAAAAGGAGTGGTCAATATAGTTATTACAGAGTTCAAAGTGACTTGGCAGACAACTAGAGAATGGGAAAAAGGGAACATATACAGCTCTATATTTATTGATTTAGAAGAAGCAAGAGCTTTTAAAAAAGATGAGGAAAATATAAAAGAAAATTATAATGTGAAGCTTTTAAGCAGAGCTATAGTCGAAATCGAAATAGATTAGGCAGGTGTTTTTAATGAATACTTTGATATATAAATATATAGTTAATGAACATAGAGATGAAGCAAATGAGTTGGATAGAGACTATGGAGAATTTGAAATATTCAATGGAGGTAAATGTTTTGGTGGATGTGGTAGGAATTTCTACACATTAGTTAAGTTTAAAAAAATGATAGTTACTTGTCCTCATTGTGGAAAAAAATATCAAATAAAACTTTTTAAAAATGGAAAAGTGAATATGAGAGTAAATGAGTAAATTAAGGGATGTGAGCTTATGATACATGAATTGCAAATATCTTCTAGCACTTTTAAAGATGTAATTAAGAATAAAAAACAAATTGAAGTAGAGCATACAGTAGATTTTAAAGCAGGAGATACAGTTATATTACAGTCATTTAAAGATAAAAAATTTACAGGAATTGAAGTAAACAAAGAGGTTGAGTATTTTGTTAAGCTTGGAAATGGTTATGTTGAGTTAGGAATAAAATAGAGGAGAAAACAATTGAGCAAATACAATAATAAGAAAACTATAATAGATGGAATTAAATTTGATAGTAAAGATGAAGCAGAATACTATTTATATCTTAAAGATAAGAAAGCAAAAGGAGAAATTAAAGATTTTGGGCTACAACAGAAATTTGAGTTGCAACCAAAATTTAAAAAGTTTGGAGTTTCTGAAAGAGCTATTACTTATACTGTTGATTTTGCAATATACAAATGGAATGGAGAAGTTGAATATATAGATGTAAAAGGGTTTGGAACTCAGCAAGGAGAGATAAAAAGAAAGATATTTGATTATAACTTTCCTGAAAAATTGACATGGGTTTCTAGGAGTAAGAAATATGGTGTAGATGGTTGGATAGAGTATAAGGAATTGAATAAGAAAAAAAGAGACGCAAAAAAGAATAAGAAGTAAATGATACAAGATTGTAGAAAATCTTGAATAAATAATTGCTAAAGAGAGGTATTAGTATGGAAGAATATATTAAAAAACTTATTGAACATAGTAAAAATGTTAAAGAATTAAAAGATAGCATGGAAAAAACAATATATGAATTAGCTGACGAGGGTATTGGGAAAAGTGGTATTGACAGTTATATGAGAATAATGGATGAAGAAATACATAAAGAAACTATGAATGTATGTAAGTGTACTAGAGAAATACTCCTTATTAAAAAAGCGGAAAATGAACAGCAGATTAAAGAAGCGGAAAAAGATGAGAGCAAAGTTGAAAGTTTTTTCAAGAAAATAGGATTGAATAATAAATAGTATTTAAAAAGAAAAAAGGAGTGCTTTCACACTCCACTTGTCAAAAATATAAAGCTTTTATCCAAGATTATTATAACATAAACAGGAGTGTGAAAGTATGGATAATAATATCAATAAAAAAGAACTATTTAAAAAAGTAGAAGGTAGATTACATCATTATAAATTTTTAAATGCAGAGATTAAAAATCTTGAATTGGATATAGAAAGTAGAGAAAATGAAATATTTGGGTGCAAAGCTATTGGTTATGGTGAGAAAGTAAGTCCGACATATGCTTTTAATTCAAGTGTGGAAGATGAAGTTATTAAAAAAGAAAGAGATATTGCTAGATTAAAGAAATTAAAAAAAGATAAAGAAATAGAAAAGAGGAAGATAGAAAATGCACTTACATGTTTAGATATAAGAGAAGAACATTTTTTTAAACTGTTTTATGATAGCAGAATGAAAAATAGCATGGTTTATATATCTTTAGAAATGAACTCAGATAGGAAAACGTGTAGATGTGTAAGGGAAAGGTTAGTATATAAAGTTATGGATATGCTTTATCCAAGAATTAAGGAAAATGAGCTACCATTATTTAAAAATTAGAAAATTCCCCAGTTTTTCCCCAAAAATTCCCACTTTATTCCCTACTTTCTCCCCTTTTTGATTAAAAAAGCATGAGATAATAGTATTGTGGAAATGAAGATTTCCCTCTCAAAACTTAATATTTGGCTAGAATTAAGGGGTTGTTTTTGCTCTAGCCAAAGTGAATAATTTTTATAATTAAGGATATTATATAAACAATTAAAAAATTTTAAATGACCTTTTAAATATAAAAACTGCACATATTTGACTTTTAATATTGACACTTTAGCACAAAAAGCCTACAATAAATATATAAAAATATGCAGGAGGTGTATGCCTGAGTGTCAAATAAAATAGAATTAGAAGTTCCTAATGAAATAAGTTCTATCATTGTTCAATGTTTTAATAAGGCAAGAGAAGAAATTAGAGAATATATGGGAAAACAAAAACTTATAACTGAAAATGGCTTACCTTATCAGTTTTGGGATTTTTTAAATGATGCAATTGATAATGCATTTAATAGTTTTGCTTTTAAAGCATATAAATCTAAACGTGGACGTTGGAGAATGATTTTTATATATGATAAAAATAGCAAGTATCTTTATGTATTAATGAGGGAGCAAAGATATAAAGAACTTCATAACAATATTAATAAAAGAGAAAAAATGCATTATGTAGATATTTTAACTAAAGCATTTAATGGAGATTTAAAAGCTCCTATTGAACAACTATCATTTTTTTCATTAGAATTTGATAATGAAGATAAAATTGAAATATATTTACAGAAATTAATTGATAGTATAAATAAAGATGGTGCTATCATTGAACACCATGTATTATTGTTATTTAATCAAACAGCTGAATATGAATTGACATCTATTCGTGCTGTGATGGTTGACACAAATTTAAATATTGTATCAGAACAAAATTTGAGTTCTTATATATCTATAGAAGAAAGTACAGTTGTAGAAAAAGTTGATAAGACTAATCCTGTTGCAAATAATCCTACTCTTGGATTGAAGTTAACTGCAAAAGCAGATGCAAGAAAGAAAACACATCCTTTAAAAAAGGCGAAAAAGGAGGAAGATGCCAAGTAGTCACTTTTTAGTGAATAGATGGAGGAAATAATTATGGAAATTAATTTTAATGGAGAGCGTTTAAAGAAAGCTCGTATATACAGAGGAATGACAGTAGCTGAATTAGCTGAGAGAATTGACTGTCAAAGACAGACTGTTTCGATGTATGAGAATAATAAATCGAAACCAAATGATAATAATGTAGTGAAACGAATAGCAAAAGAATTAGATTTTCCAGTTAAGTTCTTTTTAGAAACAGGAAATAATATTGCAATAGGTTCAACATATTTCAGGGCATTATTGACTACAAATAAAAAATATAGAGCAGAGCAAATTCAAAAAATGGAATTTCTAGCAGAAATATATTTCTTCTTACAAGATTATATTGAATTCCCAATATTAAATTTACCAGATTGTTCTGGGAAAACACCAGAAGAAGCTGCTTTACTTTTAAGAGAAGCTTGGGGATTAGGGTTAAAACCTATTGATAATATCATATATGAAGTAGAACAGCATGGAATACTTGTAACAAGTTTTTCGACTTCTACAGATGATATAGATGCATTTAGCCAAATGGTAGATATTTCGGGAGAAACTGTTTATCTGATTGGATATTCTAGTAATAAGACTTCTGCCTCTAGAATACATTTTGATATAGCTCATGAATTAGGGCATATATGCTTGCATGAGTGGAGCGAGGATGTAGAAGCTTTAGAAAAACAAGAATTTAAAGACAGAGAATCAGAAGCTAATAGATTTGCATCTACATTCTTATTACCAGAAGAGACTTTTAAAATTGATGCTAAGAGAACTCCTTTACGTATTCCAAATTATACAGAACTGAAACGTAAATGGAAAGTTTCTATACAAGCAATGATTCGTCGTTCATATTCTTTAGGAATTATCAGTATGGATGAATATCAGTCTATGATTCGTACTTTACAACGTAGAGGACTAAGAAAATCAGAGCCACTAGATGATGAATTATTAACTTCTCTACCAGCATTGTTAAAAACAGCAGTTTTGATGTTGATAAATGAAAAAGTTTTTACTCCTAAAGAATTTATGGATGAACTTTCATTTTCCTATAACTTTAGTATGGAGCCAGAAGAAGTAGAATATCTATTAAATTTACCTAAAAATACTCTAACTTCTGCTAAAGTTATACCATTTCCTGATTTACAACTTAAAAAAGATGTTTAACTTATATTTTAAATAGAGCGAGGACTTATGACCTCGCTTAAATTATATGGAATAGGGGGAAATATGAAATGGGAATATTAGAAGGTGCAACAAAGATAAGAGATATAGCAAAAAGAATTGCTATAGAAAAGAAAATAACAGAGCAAGAGGCATGGAATGATGCTATTAAAGAGTACAAGAAAAAATATGAATTTAATTAAGACCAGTATATGGTCTTTTTTTATTACTATGAACAGACTAGGCAGGGCATGAGGATGTTGTTAGTTCAATTCTAACTATGTTCAAAATCTATTGATACACTATATTAAGTATTTGAATTGAGATTAAAATCTCATACAATTTTGTATCTTAATTCAGAGGTCTAAAAAGAGTGGGGCTTGGTAACCTCACTCACCATGCAAGTAGTGGTGTTTAATCTAGGTTCGATTCCTAGAACTTGCTACCAACAATATACATTCCCTAAAAAAGGCTAAGTTACCCCTACTTAGCCTTTTTAAATTCTAAAATTATTCTAATAAAGTTCATATTCAGTACACAAACTTTTGGTAATATATAAGTAAATAAAAGATTGTGTAGACATTAAATTAATTCAAATATATATACTTGTACATAAAATATATGATAATTCTAGGAGGTATAAACATGAAATGTCCTAACTGTGGTAGTGAGAAAATTCAAAAAAATATTAAATGGGGAGGAAAAGGAAATACTGGTAATATTGGACTAAGATATAGTTTACTAGGAGTAGCAACCGTATATTCAGATTTATGTTTAGATTGTGGTGAAATAGTTAGAACATACATAATGGAAAATACTGATGAGGATTGGCAGATAAAAAGAATAAAGAACATAAAAAAATAAATTAAAAGATTATGTTTATATAGGGTATTTTTGTATGGTAAACATAAGATTAACATTAACATGTTATAGTTATTTCAGGTGAGAAATAAAAAATCCCTGAACAATATCACCACATGTTAGATGTAATTCATACCACATTCATATGAGTTACATCTAACATACTCAACTAATAATTCTAGTAGATTATATTTAAAATGGAGTATCTCATTTATGATTCTTGAAATCAATTTGAGGTGCTTCTTTTTTGTATATTATGATAATATAAAAGAAAGTAATTACTAGGGGGTATAAATATGAAATGTCCTAATTGTGATAGTGAAAATATAGAACAAGGTATTTTAACAACAGGAGGTATATATGCTGAAACTATTGGGTTGAAGTATATAGGAGATGGAAAGTTAGATAAAGTTATAAATAAGACTCTGCCTGTACAATCCACTATCTATTCAGACCTATGTTTAGACTGTGGTGAAATAGTGAGAACTTACATAAAAGATGATACCAATAAGAAGTGGTGTAAAGATAAAAAATAGATTAAGTCAAAAGGTTGTCTTTTTTATATTATGGTAATATAAAAGAAAATAATTACTAGGAGGTATGGGTATGTATGAGTATAAATTTTTTCAGTTACCAGCTACACCACTTTTTAATAAAGGTAAAACTATAAATGATGTACGGATACCTATTTTAGAAGAGGAATTTAATAATCTAGGAAAAGATGGCTGGGATTTATTTCAGATAAATTGGATTGAAGGTATTGCTGTATTTAAAAGAAAAATCAAAGAATAAATTAGTGTGTAATAAAATACAACATAAGGGGGATAACTATGAAATGTCCTAATTGCGGTAGCGAAAATATAGAGAAAGGTGTTTCTACAGTTAGTGAATCAGGATTCGTTATATATAGAACTGGTTTAGAATACAATACAAGGTTTTCTACTAAGGTATCTAAAACATATTCTGACTTATGCTTAGATTGTGGTGAAATAGTTAGAACTTATATAAAGGGTGAGACTGACAGGAATTGGTGTAAAGATAAAAAATAGATTAAATTAAAAGGTCATCTTAATAGATGGTCTTTTTTTATACAATGAATTAAAAATGAAATATATTTGTGTATGATGTATAGGAATGAGGCAAAAGTATTATTTAGAATTATTTTGTAACTGTCAAATGGTTTTTGAAGGATATTGACCTTTGAAGTTGAATTTTATACTTTGGAGGGGATGAAGATGAGAGAAAATAAAGCGAAAAAAATATTTATAGATATTTATAATAAAATAATTAGTTTTGGTAAAAAGCAGAGTTGGATTCGTGACATGAGTAAGAAACAGCATATAATTATTTTATTACTTGGTTTTTCTCTAGTTATTTTTTCACATATATTATTTGATAAAAAGATTTTTCTATTGAATGAGAATAACAAATTTTTATTTCTCTCAGGCATGTTCTTTTTTGGTCTTAGCTTAATCGCTATAAATTTAAATTTAACAAATAAATGTATACAGATAATCTTGATTATACTTTTAATAATATTGTGTTTATTGAATGATAGAATGAAAGTATTTTTCCCATTTTTCCTTGTTTTAACATTGAGTTGTATGATTATGTATGAATTTTGGGAAATATACATTACCTTTATGACTTTTATGTTTTATTCTATGATAGCTATTCCAATATTTTCAGCGATTTTAGAAATTTCACCAAATTACTTTCATAGTTTTGATAAATATGCTTATGGCATTATATATGGGATTACAACCTTTGAACTAATATTATATTTGCCAATTGGTTATTTTGGAGGAAAAATAATTAATAAGATTTTTGATGATAGTATAGAGAAAGGGAAATACTCATATCACTTATTTACAAATATAGTGACACTAATCTATGTTATTATATTTGTGATGATGAATCTTTATGGATATCTATATATTGATGGTATTATGGGAAAAGTCTACAGTATATTTAATAATAGTTTTTTAACCATAGTTACCATTACACAAATAAGTGGAAAAGATATTTTTTTAAATAATTTCAAAATTAGGTTCAATAAGATGAAAGAAGCTGCTATTACTTTAAAAGCAACTTTTTTTGATAAAGAGCTCAATAATTAGAGTTCTTTTTTTATTCCCAAAACGACAAACAAACGAGGTGGTGGTATGAATGAAAAGGTAGATTTAGCCCATGAAGATTACTTAAAAGGGCTTAAGTACAAGGAAATAGCTGAAAAATATAATGTAAGTTTATCGACTGTAAAATCATGGGCATCTAGATACTGGAAACAAAAAGGTTGCAACCAACCAAAAAAAGTTGCAACCAAAAAGAGAGGTGCACCCATAGGTAATAAAAATGCTACTGGTCCACCTGGAAATAAGAACGCTGAAAAGTTTGGTTTCTTCTCAAAATACTTACCCGAAGAAACTCAAGACCTAATTAATGAGATAAAGAATAAAGATAAATTTGATATTCTTTGGGAACAGATAACCATTCAATATGCAGCAATAATAAGAGCACAAAAGATAATGTATGTTAAAGATAAAGAAGAAATGATTAAGGAACTTAAGAAACATGAAAGTACAGAAAATGGCGAGAAGATAGAATATGAATTTCAATTTGCATGGGATAGGCAAGCATCTTTTCTTAATGCACAGAGTAGGGCTATGAGTGAGTTAAGGAGTTTAATTAAACAGTATGATGAAATGATTCATAAGGATTGGAATTTGGCTACAGAGGAGCAGAAAAATAGAGTTGAAAAGTTAAAATGTGAGGTTGATAACCTGAATAAAGATGATACAGATAAAGAGATAACTGTAAGAGTTATGAAAGCGAGTGGAGAAAATGGAAAGTAAATTTATATCAAATGACCACTTTTATGATTTTATATTCAATTGGGATTACAAATTTTATTTTCTTGTTGGGGGATATGGGAGTTCAAAGAGTTACCATGTAGCAACTAAATTAATTATTAAGCTTCTTGAAGAAAAAAGAAAAGCTTTAGTAGTAAGAGAAGTATATGACACAATGAGAGATAGTTGTTTTTCTCTATTAGAAGAAGTTGCAGAAAGTATGGGTTTAGGAGATATATTATCATTTAAAACAAGTCCTATGAGAGTTATATTTCCAAATGGGAGTAAGATAATTTTTAAAGGCATGGATAATCCAGCCAAATTAAAATCAATAAATGGTGTATCTATAATATGGTTGGAAGAATGTTCAGAAGTCAAATACACTGGCTTTAAAGAACTCTTAGGACGTTTGAGACATCCTAGTCTATCTAATCATATAATTTGTTCAACTAATCCAATTGGCGAAGATAACTGGACCTATAAACATTTCTTTAGAGATGAAGAAAAAGACAGGTTTGTATTAGATGATACTGTGTTATATAAAAATAGAATAGTAATAAAAAATAATACATATTATCATCATTCAGTTGCAGATGATAATTTTTTTCTGCCAAAAAGCTATATTGAACAGCTTGATGAAATGAAAGAATATGACTATGACTTATACAGAATAGCAAGAAAAGGAAGATTTGGTATAAATGGAACTAAAGTATTACCACAATTTGAAGTTATGGAACATCAAGAAGTTATAAATAAAATATCTAATATACCACAAAGGTATTATAAAGTTGGATTCGATTTTGGATTTGAAAAATCATACAATGCACTTTTAAGATTAGCTATAGACCATGAAAATAAATATTTATATGTTTACTGGGAGTACTATAAGAATCAAACTACAGATGATGTGACTGTTAAAGATATTAAAGAATTTAAAGATACTCAAGAATTAATAAAAGCTGATGCCGCTGAACCTAAAACTATAAAATATTTTAGACAACAAGGTTTTAATATATTTGGGGCTAAGAAATATGCTGGAAGTAGACTACAAAATACTAAGAAGGTTAAGAGATTTAAAAAGATTTATTGTTCAAGTGAGTGTAAACATACAATAAAAGAATTAAAGAACCTAACATATGCTACAGATAAAAATAGCAACCTAATATATGATGAATTTAATATAGACCCTCACACATTTAGTGCTATATGGTATGCACTTGATGGTTATGAGGTATCAGACATTAAAGAGCTAAAATATAGTAATGATATTTATAACAAAGGATTAGGACTGAAGAAAAATAATATACAAAATCAATATAATAAGAAAGGAGGAGTCATATTCTAGTGGATAGTGTAAAAAATACTTTGCTTGGTTTAACATCTGAACAAAAGAAAGAAATGAGAAAGATAAAAGAAGATTATTTTTTTTATAAAGGTGCAGTTAGTGAAGAAGATAAGGATAAACTGGATAAAACTTTATTAGGTCAAAGTTGGGTTGTAAATGATGATTTGGACTATATTCCAACGCAATTAATAGACAATAAAATTGAGCCACTAATTAAAAAACAAGCAAGATTTTTCTTAGGAAAAGAACCTAATTTGCTGTTTAAAGCTAGAGATAAAAAAGATAAAGAAGCTTGTGAGAATTTAAGAATTTTCATTGATGATATACTAGATGATAATAAATTTTGGAGTGAAACACTAAAAGCTTTTAGGATTGCAACAGTGACTAAAAGAGTATTATTAAGAATTGAAGCTAACAAAAGTGAACCAATTAGTTTATATTATCACGATTCAAGTGATTTTAACTATGAAGTTGATATAAAAGGTAACTTGACCAAAGTTGTAGTTGTTAGATTTATAAGTAAAATAGATGATGATAATTTATACAATAGATATACTTATTACTTAGAAAATGAGGTATGTAAGTTTAAAATAGAGCAGTTCAAAGAAAAAGATTTAAGTAATCCTATAAGTGTTCAAACATATGATACAATATTTACAAAAATACCATGTATATTATTTTTAAATGAAAGCGACCTAATAAATACAAGAGGTCAAAGTGACATAACACAGTTAAAAGAGCTTCAAAATCAACTTAATAGAAGGGTTTCTGATTTCTCAGATGCTCTAAGATTTCAAATGTTTGGTCAAACAGCTATTATAGATGCTACTGAGGAAACTGTAAATAAAACAAAAATAGCTCCTAATGCACTGATGCCATTAAAAAGCAATGATGCAAGTGAAAATGGCAAACAGGCACAAGCAAAAAGGGTTGAAAGTTCGTTCTCTAGTGCTGAGCCAATCAATATGTTTTTAAAGAGACTTGAAGATAGTATGTCAGATAAGCTGAGTATTCCAAAACCCGAACAGCTTCTTAATATCCCTAGCGCAAAAGCTTTGAAGTATATCTATTATGATTTAATAGCTAGATGCTATGAGAAATGGAACGACTGGGAGCCAGGGATTAAACTATTAATTGATTTAATAATCGAAGCATGTGACAAACTTAATTGTTATGATAACTATGATAAAATTTGGACTAAACTAGACTATTTAATAGTTTTAGAAAAGAAATTCCCAATACCCGAAGACGAGGAAGACAACAAGCGTTTAGCAATGGAGGAAGTTAACAATAGTGTTAGAAGTCATAGAAGTTACATAAAAGACTTTGGCAGTGATGATGATTATGAAACATCTTTTAATGAAATATTAGAAGATATTGAAAAAATACAATCAGTAGAGCAAGACCAGTTCAGAAAAGACGCAGATATAGAGATTGATAATATTGATGAAGAATTAAATAATGAATCTAATAATAAAAATTCTAATAAGAATACTGAAGAATAACAAGGTATTAATATGAAAGACAACTCTTATACAAAAAAAGTTCTTGAAGCTAGAAAAAAACTTTTATTATTAGATAAAAAAATACAAATAGAGATATTAAATGTCTACAAAGATGCTAGCAAAATTATTTTAAATGACATTGCTAAGAATAAAGAGCTAAATCTAAGTACTAAATACTTAAAAAAGCTAAATAAATCAATCGAGAAGTACATTAATGAGTTAAATCAAAGAGTAGTACCTATTACAGAAAAAAGTGTAATAGAAGCTTCTAATATATCTAAAGAATTACAAGTGTATTACTATCAATCAATAGTTCCAAATAAATCTATAAATCTTGCATGTGATGCTATGTGTATAAAGGCAACTACTAGTGTAGTGGAAAAACTAGTTACAGGTAACTTTTATAAAGATAAAAAGTCGTTAGATAGTAGAATTTGGGGTTATAGTAATAAAAATAGAAAAGATATTGATAGATTAATAAAAGCTAATGTTGCTAGAGGTGCTAATGCAAAGACCTTAGCAAAGAGTTTAGATAATTATGTTAATCCAGTCAGAAAAACAGAGGCTAAAACATTAGAAGTTGGAATGAATAAAAGTATATCTTATCAAGCTCAAAGACTTGCTAGAACCTCTATAACACATGCTTTTGTGGAAACAAGTGTTCAAAATGCAATAAATAATCCATTTTGCGTTGGTCTGCAATGGAACCTAAGTTCTCAACATTATATTAGACAAGTAAAATGGAGGGGTGAGGATGAATGTGACGAGTATACAGAGCAAAATCGTTTTGGTCTAGGTGAGGGAGTTTTCCCACCCGAAAAGTATCCTATTCCACATCCAAATTGTCTTTGTTATCCAGTTCAAGTGATTGTACCAATTAGTGAAGCTTCTAAAATGATGAATGATTGGGCAACTGGTGGAGATAATGATACTCTTGATAGTTGGTATGATGGAATAACACATCAAAATAATAGTGTTCCAATCATTAAAAAACAAAGAAATAAAAAGAATAAAATAACTACAAATAGTAAAGATGATAGAACTAAAAAGAACATTACTAATTCAATTAAGAATAAGTCAAAGAAAGCACCTAAACAAGTTCAAAAATATATTAACAAGTATGTTCAACCAAGCAAAATACTAATTGATAATAGTCAAAAAATACCTTTTATATATTATACTAAGATTGATTTAATTGGTATTAATCCTAAGATTGAAGAATTTAAATCATATAATAAAGAAGCTGCCTTGCTTCATGAGTTTGCACATAGAATTGATATAAAAGAAATTAAGAGCTATAATAATATTAAGTTCCAAAAAGCTATTGAAAATAGCTCTATATATGTTATGAAGAATATTGAGAACTTGCAAAGTATATATACTAATTCTAATGAGTTGTATAATAATGAATTTATTAGTGATATACTAGGAGCATTATCTAATAATGAATTTGAAGATTTATTAGCAACTCATAGTGAAAAGTATTGGAGTAAAAACAGAAATAAAGAGAAAGAAATATTTGCTAATTTATTTACACTAAAGTATCAAAACAATAAAGAAATAAATAGTTTTATTAAAGAGTATTTAAATAGTTTAGATAAAATATTTAATGAATTGTTAGGAGGGATTTAGATTGCTTGAAGAAATGAGAAAAGATAAAAAATTGTTAGAGTTAAGACGATTATATAAAGAGAAGTATGGTAAAAATGCACCTGGATTTAACTATGATGAATACAATAGTTATGCTGAGTACAAAGAAAAGTTAAAAGAATTGATACAAAAATAAAGTGAGCACTTATTAATTAAAAATTAATGAGTGCTTTTATTATGCCTAATTTTAAGGAGGAAATTGAATGTTAGAATATTTTAAAAAGATATTTGGAGATGAGGAAGGTCAGAAAATATATGAAAAGTTATCTAAAGATAAAGAAAATAAGCTTCTTTTAGATAATATTAAAAACTCTAAGTACGTTGAAAAGACAGAACTAGAGAATGCTAATAAAGAGATTAAAGAGTATAAAAAGCAAATAGGGGATAGAGATAAGCAACTAAATGATTTACAAGGCAAAGTTAAAGATAATAAAGAATTATCAGACGAAATTGAAAGTCTTAAAAATGCAAATAAAGAAATTAAAGAAAATGCAGAAAAAGAAATTGAGGTTTTAAAATTTAATACAGCTTTTGAAAGAGCTATTGAAAGTTATAATCCTAAAAATCCAAAAGCTTTAGCAGCTCTAATAAACAAAGAAAATGTTAAATTAATTGATGGTAATTTTATTGGCTTAGATGAACAAATAAAAGCTTATCAAGAAAGTGATAGTTATTTATTTAAAGATAAAGAAGATATAAAGATAAAAATAGATGGTAAACAACTTGATAACTTAGGTTCTACTACATCAAGTGAAGAAGGAAGCGAGAAAAAGAGTCTAGGCGAGAGATTAGCAGCTGAAAAAGCAGAAGCAAGTAAAGCTACAGAATCACTAGATAGCTTTTTTAAATAAATTATAAAGGAGGAATAAAAAAATGAGACAAAGCTCCAAAACAATTTCTGTAGGCAAAAAAGACATTAGAGATATAGCAGGAGAGCATTATATAAATTTAAATTTTAAGGTAAAAAAGACAGATGTACAAAGTAAGTTAGTTGATGGTGTATTACCAGCAGGTACTTTAGTAAATAGTAGTGGAATACCTGTAAATGATGCAACAACTTATGGAGTAGTATTTAATGAGGTTGACTTTAATGATTCAAAAGGAACAGAAATATTACCAGTGTTAGTACACGGCTTTCTTAATAAAACTAGATTAAAAGAATACACAAATGAAGAAATAACTGTCGAAGCTGAAAAAGCAGTAGCAGGAAGAATATTATTTATATAATGGGAGGATGAAAAGACTAATGGAATTAAAAAACTTTATAAATTCAAAGGAAATAGCTTTATATATTAAAAACTTACCACCAAGAGTAACTATTGATGAAGCTCTATTTCCAGTAACAAAGCAATTATCTACAGAGATAGAAATAGCAAAAGGTAGTAAGAAAAATCCAGTTGCATTAAGAATGAGTACATTTAATTCAGCAGCAAAAGTAAGAGCATTAAAAGCAGATGTATCTATAAAGAAAAAAGAAATGCCATTCTTTAAAGAAGCTGTTGGAATTGATGAAAATGACAGAAGACAATTAACTATATATCAAGATGCTAACAATCAAAATCTAGTAGAATTTCTGACAAAAACAGTTTTTGAAAATTATGCAAATCTAGTTGATGGAGCAGGAGTTCAAATGACAAGAATGAGAGCTCAATTGATGCAAAAAGGTGAAATAGAGTTGATTACAAAAGATGGAGATGTTGTTGTTGATTATGATATACCAGCTAACCATAAAGAAGCTTTAACAGGAAGTGCAATGTGGAGCGACCCTAAAGCTGATATAGTGGGAGACATAAAAAGATGGCAAAAAGTATTTGTAGATGAAGGCTTAGAAAAACCAACAAGAATGTTATTAACTGAAAAGACCTTTATATATATAACTCAAAATGAAGCTATAACAAAAGATTTGAAAACTAGAAACTTTGGAGATATTATAATTACTGATGAAGATTATATTTCATTTTTAAAGAAAAAGTTAGATTTAGAAGTAGCAATTCTAAATGGAACTTTCTTGAATGAAGAAGAAATTTCAATGAATTATTATGAAGACAATCTTGTGTCTTTGATTCCAAAAGGTACATTAGGAAAAACCATATTTGGAACTACTCCTGAAGAATTTGACAGTCAATATGGTAGTGGTAAGTTAGATACACAAGTTGTAAAAACTGGCATAGCAATTACAACTATGGTTAAGGAAGACCCTGTTGCAATAGATACAAAAGTTTCTATGGTAGGAATACCAAGTTTTGAAAGAGCAGATGATTGCTTCTTTGCTACAGTAGCATCTTAAAAAAGGAGGATATTATGGCTAAAAAGAAAGATAATTTAATGCAAGTAAAAGCTTTGGTATATCTAAAGTATGATAATGAATGCTATAAAATAGGTGATGTATTTGAGATTAGAAAAGCAGACCAAGAATCTATGGAAGAAAAAGGATATATAGAAGTAATAGGAGAAGCTGAGGAAAAGAATAATAATGAGATTCTCAACAAAGATGGTGAGTAGACATGGCTATTAACAATTTAGATAAATTAAAACTCAATTTGCAAGAAGAAGAGTATCCTTATTTTACAGATGAACAATTACAGTTACTTCTTGAATCTAATGATAATAATATCCTAAAAGCTTCATGGAGAGGTTGTTTATTAAAAGGTGCTACAGATGATGAAATAAAAATAGGTCCTATCGAAACTAAGTCTAGCAACAGTTCATATTGGTTAACTCTAGCAGATATATATAAAACTGACTATTTAGAAGAAAAATCAAAGAATGAAACAACTATTACAGGATATAAGACATCTATGATAAGAGCTGATGGCCAATGAGAAAATTAAGAGCTGATAAGATAATAAAAACTATTAATCGAGGGATAGCTTTAAATCCTCAAACAATAACTATAGAGCAGGAAATTAAACAAATAGTGGATGGAGCTATTGAGATTACAAATGAAATAAAAGAACTAACAGTAGTTATATATCCCGAAAAAACTAATGATACAGTAATAAATAGTGAAACTATTGGTACAGCTTATAAAAATAAAAATTTTGGTATGGTTGCAGATAGAGAAGCTAGTTTAAGATTAAATACTGAAAGTGATATAACTTTTAAATGTATTGAAGGCACTATGAAACTAAACTATGTAAATCCTATTGTAGTTGAGGAACAGGTTTGTGGTTATATATGTGGTCTTGAAAAGCTAGATTAGAGGTGATTTATTATGAGTGTGTTTACTAAGGCTATAAATGAAATTGATAGGAAGAAGTCTACAATGCCACTTTTGTGTATGAATATAGCTTTTATGTTAGAAGGAGAAGCTAAGAGTAGTGCAAAATGGACTGATAGGACAGGGAATGCAAGACAAGGTATAACAGGAACTAGTCTAGGTGGAGGAAATCAATACATTGTCCGTCTAGGTCATGGAGTTGACTATGGAACTGTTTTAGAAGAAGGTTCAGCACCTCATGTTATAAGACCAAGAAGTGCAAAAGCTTTATTTTGGAATGGAGCTTCACATCCTGTAAAATCAGTTCAACATCCTGGTACAAAAGCAATGCCTATTATAAAACCAACTATCGATAAAAATATAGGGAAAATAGGTAATATAATTTTTAGATATTGGAGTGATTAAAATTGAAAGATACTTTAGATGATATGAAACTAACAAATGTTACTCTTGATTATTGTGAAGAAAAAAGAATAGGAAAGCTTATTATTGATGGCGTAGACTTTTCTAATAAGGCTACTTCTGTACATTTAGACTTTAAAGGTTGCAGTATACCAACAGTAAAAGTGGAACTTGTTTGTGATGAAATAAAATTAAATGGCGACTTTATAGTAAAAAAAGATATTGATAAGTCTACAGAAAAGAAATTAATTAGTGAAATGTTCAATCGTTGGTGTAAATAAATGAGAGCAGGAATAAGAAAAGCTTTAATAGATAATATAAAAGAATTAAAAGGTTGTTATGAACCTAATGTACCAAACAAGGATACTAAAAAACCTTATATGGTAGTTGTGCAAGGGCAAGACAATGACAATGGAGAAACAATAGGTTTTGAAAGAAGCATAGAAGTATGGATTTATGAAGGTAGAACTACATTTAAGAAGTTAGATAAATTAACTAAACAAGTTATTGAAATCTTAGATATGAATACTATAGTTGATGAATCTGAAAACGAAGCTTTTACTTGCATTTATAAAGGTACAAGTGAAAATGATATTGTCGTTGAGGAATGGGACGCTATAGCAAGAGGTATAAGGTTTAGTGTAATAGCTTTAGAAGATAAAGAGGATATAACTAGTGATAGATGGGTTGAAGCTTTATCTAAGTACACAAAAGATTTATTGGAAATCGAGAGTTACAAGGATAATTGGAAGAAAAATTTTATAGCCCCATGTGCATTATGGCGAACTACAAATATTGAAAACAAAAGGATTAACTATCATCTGATTGAGATTACTAAAACTATGAAGTGCCATGTTGTAAGTAAAAATAAAGATGAAATAGTTAAGCTTCTTGAAGAATTAGAGACTAAGCTAATAATAGATAAGAGAGTAAGACTTAGAGAAGATAAGAATATGTACTTAACTCTTGTAAGTGTAGTTGAAGATAGAGAATCAGACATGTTTACCACAGGGCAATTAACAGTCATATTTAAAATGATAGGTAAGATAAAAAGAGAAGGACCTATTATGAATAAGATTTATAGTAATGGAAACTTAAGATAGGAGGTGCAAGGGTTGGCTGAAACAATTAATAAAAAGACTAATGTAAGTAAGCAGGAAGAAAAATATTCAAAAGAAGATTTCTTAAAAAATAGTGAAGCACTTGGCTACAAGAAAGAAGTAGTTGCAGGTGCTTTATTTAATTGTAAGAAAGATGAACTTACAAAAGTAGAGTTCGATAAGCTTATAAAAGATTTCTTAGAAAGAGAGGTGAAGTAAAATGGCAACTGGTACATGGAATGAAAAAGAGAAAAAAGAAATACCTGGCTTTTATAATCGCTTTAAAACACAAGCAGAAAAATCTACAAATACAGGCTTAAAGGGTAGATTAGCAATGCCTATTAAGGCTAATTGGGGAGATGTAGGGAAGGTAATAACAGTAAAAAATGACTTAAAACAGCTTAAAACTCTATTTGGTGATGATATGAGTTATTCAGCTTTCAAACTAGGAAAACTAGCTTTATTAGGGAATGTAAAAGAACTATTGTTGTATAGGCTCGTAGATGGAAACCAAAAAAATGGTACATTAATACTTAAAGATACTACAGAAAATACTGCAAAAGATGTAATTAAGCTAGAAACTAAGTATCCAACAGCTAGAAACTTTAATGTAACAATAAAATCTAATCTAGTAGATGCAGATAAAAAGGACTTTATATTCTTTGAAGGAACTAAGCAATTATTTAGTTCAAGTGTTAAAGGCACTATAGATGAAATAGTACTAGAAATAAACTCAAATTTAGATAATGAGTATGTAATTGCAACTAAAGTAGCTGATAGTGATACAACATTAGCAAACTTAGTGAATGTAGCACTTGAGGGTGGAAATGATGGTTGCACATCTATAACAAATGAGTCTTATTTAAAAGCATTGGAAGAATTTGAAAGATATAGCTTTGATGGCTTTACACTTGATGGTGTAGCTGAGGAAGCTTTGCAGGAAACTACAAAAGCTTGGGTAGCTAAAAATAAAGAATTAGGAAAAGACATACTGTTATTTCTAGGTGGAAAAACAGAGGATAATATAAAACAAATTAATGATAAATCAAAAGGTTTTAATGATGAAAATATAATTAACACTGGAAGCTCAGCTTATTATGAGGGAATAAAATATACACCTAGTGAAGTAGCTGTTTATATAGGAGCATTGGCAGTAAGTAAAGGTATAACAGGAAGTATATGTAATGCTAAGACTATATTTGAAGAAGTAGAACCAAGACTAAGCCAATCAGAAGTTAAAGAGTGTTTGAAAAGTGGTACACTGGTCTTAGATTTTGATGATGGAGACGTGATTATAGTTGATGATGTAAACACATTTAAAAAGTATGTAGATGATAAAAATGAAGCTATGGGATATATCTCTAATATTATGTTTATTAACACTATAAATAAAGATACTTCATTGAAAAGAAAAGAGTTTGTAGGGAAAATATTTAATGATGCGACAGGACAGACAACTGTTATATGTGCATTAAAGAAATACTTTGAAGAGTTGATGTCGCAGGGCATCATATCAGAATTTAATGTTGATATAGATACAGAACTTCAAGCAACCGCCAAAGCAGATGAGTTCTATTGGAAATGGGATGCTATTAAGGTTGATGTGATGAAAAAAATATATGGTACTGGTTATTTAGGATAAAGGAGGTGTAAAAGATGAGCAAATACAATGATGATTATATAGAAGAAGTCAATTTTTTGAATGGTTCTAATGTAAGAATAATTATAGATGGCGAAGAAGAAATGTATGCAGAAGAAATAAAAGCAGACTATGAACAAGATGAGCAAAGTGTAAAGTTATTAGGGTGTGAAGACGAGATTTCAAGAGGTGGAACAAAAAAAGGCTCTTTTTCTTTAACTAGATTTAAGGTTAATTCAAATATATTAAAACTTGGCTTTAAAACTTTTGAGATAATTTACGAATTAAGAAATGCTGAAACTTTTGGTTATGAAAGAATAAGGTTAAAAAACTGTAGACTTAAAAAAATACCTGTTATAAATTCAAAAGCAGGTGAAGATGTAAAAGAGGAGTTAGAAGGTTCATTTAGAGGATATGAATTATTAGATGAACTTTAAAATAATACTACACATGAAGCTATAAACAATTAACTTTGTTTGTAGCTTTTTTATTAAAATAAAAAATATTGGAGGAAAGAATATGTTAGATATGGATAAAAGAGAATTAGAAAACGAGGAAGTAATAAAAGAAAATAATGTCGTTGCTGAAGAAATAGAAAACGAGGATTATATTATAGATGAAGAAATAGAAGACGATTTTGAGGAGGATGATGACGAGTCAGATGAAGCTAAAGAAAATGAAATATTGCTTAATTTAGCTGATGATGAAATTTTTAGAAGATTAACAAAAGTAATTGAACCACCTACAAGAATACTTAAAATCGATAGAGTAAAAATACCAATTACTATAAAAGCTTTTACAGAAAAAGAAATAACAAACATAAGAAAAAAATGTACTAAAACAAGAAAATTGAAGAATGGACTTACAGAAGAAAAAGTAGATGATGATTTAATGAACCTAATGTTATTAGAAAGAGGAATTACAAAACCTAATTTTAATAATAAAAGGTTTCTGGAGGAAAATAAATATTCTAATGCAAGAGAAGCACTAAAAAGACTTTTCTTAGCAGGTGAATTACAAGCTATTGCAGATGAAATCTTAAAATTATCTAGATATGATGAGGTATTAGAGGAAATTGAAATAAAAAACTAATTAAGCATGGTAGAGTTGTAACCAGTCTATTCAATGTATTTGTAAAAACTAGGATTCTACCTGATGAATTTGTTAAAAAAGATAAGCTAGTACAAAAACTAATATTAGGATTTGTCAATTATGAAATTGAATTAGAAGAAAAAGCAAACAAATCTAAATAGAAAGTGAGGTGAGAGAAATAGCCAAAAAAGAGATGTATCATATTGATGTCGTTATTGGTGTAAAAGGGGATGCAGAAACTAAAAACAAGCTGAGTGCTGCTGAAAAAATAGCTGAACGTACTGAAAAACGGATGCAAAAGCTTAATAAAATAAAAGCTAACCCAGCTATTAGAATAAATGATAGAGCTTCTAACACTATAAATAAAATAAATGGCAACATGAATAAAGCTAGAAGAACAGTAACCGCAACAATAAAGGCTAAAGATAATGCGAGTTCTACAGTTAGTAAAGTTAATAGTAATGTTAATAAAGCTAGAAAGACAGTAACAGCTAGAATAAAAGCTACAGATAATGCGAGTTCTACTGTTAACAAAGTTAATAACAAGATAAAAGAAGTTGCTAAGCCTGTACCTCCTGTGATAATTCGAGGACAAGACGAATCTAGTTCTATAATAGATAAAGTAAAGGCTAAGATGCAGAACTTAAAAGCTGATACTATTATAAAAATAAAGTCTCAAGCTGATGAAGCTATAAATACTATTTCTCGAACTAAAAATAAATTGCAAGAATTTGTGAGTAAGAGATATGAAGCAGCAGTCAAAATTCGAGATGAAGCTAGTTCGGCACTTGGAGGAATTACAGGAAAAATAAATTCTTTTGTGAGTGGAGCTATTAGTAAATTCGCTCAGTTGACGGCTGCCGCAGGAGCTTTGTTGGGAGGTATAGGAGTTGGTTCTTCGATAAAGACCTTTGCAAATTTCGAGCAATCAATGAAAAATGTTGAAGCTGTAACTGGAGCTTCTGGAAAAGAAATAGATAGTTTAACAAATAAAGCTAGAAATCTTGGGAAAACAACTGTTTATACATCAAAAGAAGTAGGGGATGCAATGTACTACGCGGGTATGGCAGGATGGAAAACTAACCAAATTATCGAAGGTATGCCAAGTATACTAAATCTTGCATCAGCAGGAGGAACAGATTTAGCACTAACGAGTGACATTGTGACTGAAATACATTGGTCGGTTATGGAGAAATCTATAGCATAAAACATTCGGCAAAATCGGTAGATTCTAAGTTCTAATTGATAATTTATAGTATAATATTTATAGGGATAGATTAGGAAGTCGCGAGCCTAATTGAAAAGGAGTATTTCCGAGACTTCTTCCCTTTTATAAATTAAGTAGGAAAAATACTGCGGAGGTATTTAAAAATGAAAAATCTATGTAAAAATTGTGGGAAAGAATTTAATGGAAAGGTTAATCAGAAGTGTTGTTCAAGAAAATGTTCCAATGAATTAAAGTTTCCGAAAGTAATAACAAAATGTGATTATTGTGGCAAAAAAATAGAAAAAAGACCATATGAGATAGAAAGGTCAAAGCACCATTATTGTTCATCTAAATGCAGGTCGAAACACCAAAAGCTAACATTAAAAGGAGAAAGTAATCCTAACTTTAAAAAAGCTAATATTGATGTTAAGTGTAGTAATTGTGGAAAAAAAATTAATATACTTAAATGTACTATTAAAAATTCTGATGGTACAACTAAAAAAAACTTTTATTGTTCTCAGATATGTAAAGCAGAACATCAAAAGAAAATTCTAAAAAAAGAAAGCAATCCAAATTTTAAAGGTGGAGATATTAATTGTAACTGTGATAATTGTGGAAAAGAAATAAATGTTAAGAGACATAAATATAAAATTCATAAATATCATTATTGTTCACAAGATTGTAAAGCTAAACATCAACAAGTAATTTTAGTAGGGAAAAATAATCCATTTTACAAATTGGATTTAAGTGAAGAAGATAGAGTGAAATTAAGATGCATAGATGGGTATAACACATGGAGAAGACTTGTATATGAAAGGGATAATTATACTTGCCAATGTTGTAGTGATGATAAAGGTGGAAATTTAGAAGCTCATCATTTAGATGGTTATAATTGGTGCAAAGAGAAAAGGACTAGTGTAGATAATGGAGTAACTTTATGCGAGGTATGCCATAATAAGTTTCACAATTTATATGGATTTGGAAATAATAAGAAAGAACAATTTGAAGAATTTATAAAAAATAACAAGAATCAAGCATCTTAAATTTTAAGATGCTTTTTATTATATTAAAGTTTTTTAATAAGAATATGAAAGTACCGAGGTAATATTACAGATTACGAAAGGTTGTAATACACCGTAGAGCGTAGGAGTTGAATAAATATAATACTCCCAAGAGTGCCGAACACCCTAACGAATTAGACGAGGGTGAAAATGTACGCCAAACTAGGCTTGAAAAGACAAGCCGATGAAAATGAGGGAAACTTCTAGAGTCTAAGATAAAAAGCTTAGAGATAATAACTACTGGATGGACTAACTGCGTTAGGAATGACTGCTAAAGATACTGGCCAATTCGTTGACATTATGGCTGCAACTATAACAAACTCTAACACCAATGTTGAGTTATTTGGGGAAACACTTAAATTCATTGGCTCTCTAGGAGGTTCATTAGGTGTACCTATGAAGGATGTAGCTCTGGCAACTGGCTTAATGGCGAGTAGTGCTATAAAAGGAAGCCAAGCAGGTACTTCTTTAAGAATGGGGCTTTTAAGACTTATAAATGAGCCTAAGCGAGCTTCTGCGGCTATGAAAAAATATGGAATAGAAATGAAAACTACAAAAGATGGAAGCTTAGATTTAGCAGCAACAATAGATGAACTTAGAAATAAGCTTGGTGGTCTTGAAAACACTAAAGCAGTAGGAGCTTTAGGTGATATAGTAGGGGCTAATGCAAGCAGTGGTTGGGCTGCAATAATAAATGCAAGTGAAAGTGACTACAATAAACTAAAAAAAGCCATAGCTGAAAGCGAAGGTATGGCAAAGAAAATAGCTGATATGAAGTTAGATACTCTGTCGGGACAATTTACTTTGCTAAAAAGTTCTATAGATGGAGTGAAAGAAAGTGTAGGAAGAGAATTAGGTCCTATGACTCGTAAATTCGTAGAGGACTTGACAGCAAAAATACCACAAATTGGAGAAGCTATAGTAAGTACAACTGCTAAGTTTGTTAATAATTTCGATAAAATAAAGGCAGGATTCCAAATTTTGTTACCTGGAATTGGAGCAGTAATTGGTGCAATATTGATACTTAAAACAGTTTCTAGTTTTACAAGGTTAATAAATAGCTTAGAAAAGGTAAGATTACTTTTTAATGCTGCAAGTATATCAGCTATGTTACTACCTGTAGCAATAGGAGCTATTGTTATAGCTTTTGCAGGAATGTCTGTTGCTATTTCTAACAATAAAGTGGCTATAATGTCTTTGCAAGAGAGATTTGGTGTGTTTGGTGATTTTGTAACAGGGCTCATGGAAAGAGTTGGAGGAACAATAAAACTTATAGGAGGAAATCTTCTTATAATTATAAGCTCAATAGGTCAAGCCATAGGAATATTACTATCAAATAAAAGTTGGGGAGAGAAAGCTTCTTCATTAAAAAATCTCTTTGGCAAAACTATGTCAGAGATAAAAACAAATACAAAAGAAGCTTTGAGTGATATAGCAGGAGAAACTTCAAATGCTACAGCTATGTTGAAAACTGCTAGCCAAAAACAATTACAAGGTGTTACCAAAGCCTTTTCAACAGCTTTTGAACAATCTAAAAATATAACTGAGAGAAAGTCGGGTGAAATTGCAAAGGCTCTAGGAAATTCTTTAGATGGTATGGGTGAAGGTTCTCTTACTATGATGAGAGGTTTGAATGACAACATGGCTATAATTTTGTCAGGTGTAAGTGCTAATATGAAACCTAATGAAAAGATTGAAAAGATTACTAAAAGCTTAGATGACGCCTTTAAGGCAGGAAAATTAAATGCAGAAGAATATAGAAATAGCATACAAGAAACTATGAATTTTATAAATAAGTATTCTGCTGGTTCCTCTAATAATATTAAAAATGGGCTAAGTAACGCTTTTAATGCATTTAAAGATGGAACAAACATAGGTGGTCTAAAAGACGGAGTAACAGGAATGCTAAATTCGCTGAAATCAACAGGACCACAGGCTCTAGAAACATTAAAAAGCTTAGGAGGAAAAGCAAGCGAGATTTTTAAGGGAGTAGATTTTAATTCTTCTATAGATACACAAAAAACTAAAGTATTGCAAAATTTAAAAAATCTAGGTTTAGAAGGTACACAAGCTATAGACACATTAAGAACTATTTTTTCACAAGCTTCTACTGCACTAGATACTACAAACCTAAAGCAAGGTTTGAGTGATACATTTAATTCGTTTAAAATTGGTTTTAATCAAGACGGTATGAATGGAGCAATAAGCAGTATGCTTGGTACCATTAATCAAATAGGACCACAGATGCAAGCAGCTCTAGGGAAAATGGATGGAAATATGGGTCAAGTATTTGCTGATGTAGACTTTAGCACTCCAATAGAAACACAAGCCAGTAAAGTTCTTGAAAATTTGAATAATTTAGGGATAGAAGGACCAAAGACTCTAGAAACTGTAAGAAGTATATTTGCTCAAGCTTCAAGTCAAATACAAGGTTCAGCTTCTCAAGCTACACAACAAGCAAACCAACAAGTGGTTGATGCTCTAACTCAAAATAATCCAGCCGTACAACAAGCAGGACAACAGCTTGGTGTAGATATAACAAACGGCGTTGTTAGCGGAGTTCAAGCAGGTGTGCCAGTCGTACAACAAAAAGGCAATGAATTAGGAGCAGTAGCTCAGCAAGGTGTTACAGATGCTGTAAATAGTGCAACTCCTCAAATTGATAATAGCAATCTTACAAATGGTATAGACACAGCATTCAACCAAGCTACTGCAACAGTTCAGCAAGGAGCGACTAATATGTACAACGGAGCTAAACAAAGCTTTACACAACTAGCACAGATAGGCAGAGAAGCAGGTTCAAGTCTTTATAATGGTGCTACAACTTCTTTTAATATGTTAGCATCAAATGTTAGAGTAGCGTGTAGTAGTATGTATAATGGAGCTAGGATATCTTTTACGAGTTTAAGTAGTTCAGCTATAAGTGCCATTTCTGCTATGTGCAGTTCTGTAGTAAGTCAAGTTAGTGCTATGTCGAGTCAAATTATTAGTTACTGGAATAGTGTAAGAGCAACAGTTTCAACACCAATCTCTGCATCTTTTAATGTTAAGACTACTCAAACAACTGTCAAAAGGACAGTAAATGAAGGAGGCGGAATACTAAGTAATATATTTGGTCATTTTGCAGATGGTGGAGTTGCAAGTAAACCATCTATATGTGGAGAAGATGGAGCTGAAATGGTTATTCCTCTTTCTAACAATAGAAGAAATCGAGCAATAGGCTTGTATGAACAAACAGGTAAAATGTTAGGGTTAGGCTCAACTCCTTCTCAAAAAGTTGGAGGAAGTTATTCCAATGTTGTAAATAATGTTAGACAATTTCCTTTCACAAATGTTTTAGATACAGATAATAAAGAGTATAAAGAAGCTACACTAAATAGTGTTAATTCTTCTAGCAACACTATAAATTTAGGTGGAATATCTATAAACGTTCAAGAGAGTAATAACAAAGAAGAAATGATACAAGAAATATTATCTCAAGTAGAGAGTGAAATAAGAGAAGCATTACAAGATATTGGATAATGTCGAATTGTTGTTAAAAAAAGCCTCCTTATAGATGTTATAATTATATAAGGGGGTTTTTATATGGGACTATTTAAAAAGAGTAAAGATGAAGTTTTGAAAGAAATGTATCATAATTCTAAAGGTATTAGAAATTTCATAGGAAATTCAATATATATATTAATTGATGATAAAGAAGAGTGTTTAAAATTTCAAGATGCTGCCAAAAAGAATATTTTAGATTTTAGAATTAAATTTTCTGATTTATATAGCATAAGTAGATATACAGAAACAAATTTAGCTTCAGCTCTAACAACATGGGTAGATAAGAATGCAAAATCAGAACTTATATTTTTAACTAAGATAGAGTATGTAGAAAATAATGAAATAAAAAATATTTTATTGGAAGAAGCGTGGATTGGTAAGAAAAAAAGAATAGAATTTACTGAGAATATAATAAAAAGAATACCAAAAGAACATCCAAAGCTAGATAAAACTGTCGAAAATAATGATGATGCAATACAACAAGTAAAAGGATTAAAAGAGTTATTAGACATGGGAGCAATAACAGAAGAAGAATTTAATAAGAAGAAAAAAGAATTATTGAATTTATAACAAGAGAAAATAAAAAAGCATAAACATACAGAGCACTTGAATATTCTGTTGTTTCAGGTGCTTTGTTTATTAAAAAATGCTATAATATAGGTAAGAGTTAGATTAACAATGTGGTATGTAAAGGTAAACTAAGTACATAGCTACCATCTGTATCTAGATTTTATATTAACTAAGTGGTATGTAAAGAATAACAATTCAGAAGGAATAAAAAAAGAGCAAAATGATTTTATATTAACCAAGTGGTATTTAAATAACTGTACTTTAGCAGCAATTGCAAAAAAAGAAAGAGTTTTATATTAACAATGTGGTATGTAAATCCCATAGAGCCTACATATTTGAATGTCTCCAACTTTTTTATATTAACTAAGCGGTATATAAATGTTTCAACATTTGACTTGTGCTGTGAAGTAATATTTTTGTTTTATATTAACTATGTGGTATGTAAAGGTTATTTTGGTAGAAAGTTTCTTTTTAAGAGAATCCGTTTTATATTAACTATGTGGTATGTAAAGATTGATTTAAAAGGATGTCTATATACTAAATTTAAGAGTTTTATATTAACTAAGTGGTATGTAAAGTCTTCTTTTGAGATAAACAGTAAAGTAATAGTAAATAATTTTATATTAACTATATGGACTTAAAATTAAAAATACTAAAAACACTTACTTAAATAGTAGGTGTTTTTTGTTGAAAGAAGGTGATTATAATGCAAAAAGTAATAAATAGGTAAAATATGTAAGAATTATGTGCTATAATAATTGTAAGCAAGAAGATGTAATCTACAATTTATAGAGTGGAGTTCATACAAAAGATTATCCTCCTGACATTGATAAGGGAGGTGAGTATGTATGGATAATTTTCTTAAAGGGATACTAGAAAGGCTATCTGCTAGTTTGATAGTTTGTCTAATTAGCAATTTACTTAAAAAAAGTAAAAAACCACTCAAAGTTGGGGCTAAGAGTGGTTGGGAACTTGATTTTAAAATCAAATTCCATAGATTTAAATAATCATTAATTTTTTAAATTGCGAACTTCAATCTAGTAACAATAGATTGTAGTTCTTCTTGCTTTTATTATACCACAATATTTTATAAATAAAACGTTGTTTATATAAAATATTGACTACAATTAATAAAAAAATATTGTTTATATTCAATAAAAATATGAAGTTTTTATAACAAATGATTAAAGCTTTATTATGAAACCATTAATTTGCAAGGTATCTAGAAATAAGTAGGTATTTTTTTGCTTGAATTTCGTTGCTTATATAAAATATTTTTTATATTCAATAAAAATATGAAATTTTATATAAACAATGATTAAAACTTTATTATAGAACTATTAATTCATAAAATATCTATAAATGAGTAGGTATTTTTTTAGTTAAATTTCATTGTTTATATAAAATATTTGAAATGATAGCACATTCCCATTTTGGGAACATGGTCAAAACTCAAACTATATTACTAGTATTATATTAAATATGTAGCATCAAAATTAAATAAAGAAAAGGAAGCACTTACAAATATGTAGGTGCTTTTGTTTTGCTCAAATTGGTCGGTTGAGTAAAATAATTAGAAAAAATTGGATATTTAATTGACTTTTGTTGCTACATAAATTATAATATAATTGTAGCAACAAAAGTGAGGTGAAATAAATGCCACAAAAAAAGATGGGTCGTCCAACAGAAAGTGTAAAAGATACTATGATTAGAGTAAGAGCTGATAAAGATACTATTGATAAGTTAGATGAATGTGTAAATTTATTAGATAGTAATCGTTCTGAAATAATAAGAAAAGGTATAGACAAAATATATGATGACCTAAAAAAATAACAAAAATAGAGTGTTCGCCCGACCAAGTTTGAACACTCTATTTCCCACAAAGAAGTTAGTACTTCTATATGAAATATTCTATCATATAGAGAAACTTCTTTCAAACTAATTTGAGGAGGAATTTATATGAAAACTAATTTAGAATTAATCAAATCAGAAAATTTTGGAGAAGTCGAATGTAATTTTTATGAAAATGATACTAAAGATATATTAATGACTAGAGACCAAATAGGAATGGCTTTAGAGTATACAGAACCAAGGATAGCTATAAGTAAAATACATGAACGTAACAAAGATAGACTTGATAAATTTTCAACTGTAGTCAAGTTGGTTACAGTTGAAGGGAATAGAGAAGTATTAAGAGATACTATAGTTTATAATACAAAAGGAGTAATGGAAATATGTCGTTTTAGTAGACAGCCAAAGGCAGATACTTTTATGGATTGGGTTTGGGATGTAGTAGAATCTATATTCAAGACTGGTGCATACATAACTAACAATGCTAACCCCGAAAAACTAAGAGAAAAAGCAAGTGAGATTGAAAAATTACAACTAGCTTATAACAGTACATCTATGTTAAAAGAATTACTAGATGATGCAGGCTTTGACAATAAATCTAAGTTACTAACAGCAAAGACATTGTACAAGAAAGCAGGCATTGATTTACCAATTGAGATAGATGAAGAAGAATATTATTTTGACACAAAGCAAATAGCATCTAAACTAAAAATATATTCTAAGAGTAATAAGCCAGCTCAGATGGCTGTTTGTGAAATCATTAAAAAGATAAAATTAGAAGAAAATGAAGTTAAGGGAGTTTGGGAAACAAATGGTTCTTGGACTGGTACTGTAAATAAATATACAAAAAGTGTAATAGATAAGATTAGCAAATGGATAGAGGAGAATAATAGACCTACTAAGATTGCAGGTGAAAAGAAGAATTATCATGTGGTTTATAAGATTGAGTAAATTCTATTGTATTAAATAATTTATTTTAGTTTATTTTAGTTTTGAGGGGGATTAATACAATGGAAATTTTAAATATAACACTTAGTCCAAAGGAAATCGAAATCTATTTGATGTGGACAAAATTAGAAGAAATAAAAGCATTTGATGTTGAACTTTATAACAAAATTGCTGATACAATAAATGAACTTTATGAGAAACAACAAGAAAGAGAAAATAAGTAAAATAATATAGATAAAGCACTTGGATATTCTGTTGTTTCAAGTGCTTTATATATTAAAAAATGGTATAATATAGGTAAGAGTTTTGCAGTGTTCGATTTTTCTACTCAAGTATGCTTTAACAGTTGAAATATAAGGCATCGAGAAGGTTTGATAAGTGTTATCAATTGCACTACTAGCCGCTCACTGCAAATTTAAGAGATTTGTATATGTGTAGGTATTGAAAATACTTAGTTTATTTTGGGATTTTATATTAACTATGTGGTATGTAAAGAACATTCTGCTTACATTTAATAGAAAAAACTGTTCTTATTTTATATTAACTATGTGGTATGTAAAGTTAAGAACTGAAACAAAAGGTTTTATAACAGTGCATATTTTATATTAACTATGTGGTATGTAAAGACTCTAATTGCAATAGCTAACATGTTAGGAGTATCAAATTTTATATTAACTATGTGGTATGTAAAGTTTACTATACTTATCAATACTCGGTAATATCATTTCAATTTTATATTAACTATGTGGTATGTAAAGATTCCCGTATTAGGTGGAAAAAAAGTCGAATCAACATATTTTATATTAACTATGTGGTATGTAAAGAATAAAGAAGATGTTTCTGAAACTAATTTTTATACTAATTTTATATTAACTATGTGGTATGTAAAGAGCTATATCACTAGATTTCTTCTCTGTTACATTTTTAGATTTTATATTAACTATGTGGTATGTAAAGATGTAAAACATAAAACAGATGTATACAATGATTAACATTTTATATTAACTATGTGGTATGTAAAGAAAATGTTTTGCTCAGCTTCTAAAGAGTAATTCATTATTTTATATTAACTATGTGGTATGTAAAGCTATTTAAATTCTATTTAAAAGATAAATTTATTGGTAAGTTTTATATTAACTATGTGGTATGTAAAGTCATAAATTCAAATGGAAACCACATGAATATACAGATGTTTTATATTAACTATGTGGTATGTAAAGTCACACATGTCAAATATCGAAACAGGCAAATCGACTGGTTTTATATTAACTATGTGGTATGTAAAGATGAAACGAATTTGTAAATGTGGTAAGAAGATTGACTAGTTTTATATTAACTATGTGGTATGTAAAGACAAGTGAATGGTCGATAGATATAATAAATTTTTTAGTTTTATATTAACTATGTGGTATGTAAAGATAAATGTAAGAAATATAAAAGATATAATATGTGGGGTTTTATATTAACTATGTGGTATGTAAAGATAAGTGACGGCAACAAAACAAGAAATTGGAAGCCAGTTTTATATTAACTATGTGGTATGTAAAGATAAGACGAAGTAAAAACAATAGGTTGAATATAAGGGTTTTATATTAACTATGTGGTATGTAAAGGGTAAAACTGTTGGTGATGCTATGGAAGCCTTGGCGGGTTTTATATTAACTATGTGGTATGTAAAGTGTGCTATAATATACATTAATATCTTTATTTTTTGTGTTTTATATTAACTATGTGGTATGTAAAGCCTAAATTTGAGTTTAATTTAATGAATTATCCTCTTAGTTTTATATTAACTAAGTGGTATGTAAAGCGGATTGAAAATGATATAAAAAACTCTAAAGATGGTGTTTTATATTAACTAAGTGGTATGTAAAGATATATTATTATAACATAATTTAAGTGTTGTATTCTAGTTTTATATTAACTAAGTGGTATGTAAAGATGAATAGAAAAGCAGTTAGAAAAAGTTGGTATACTGTTTTATATTAACTAAGTGGTATGTAAAGGATGGATTTAATGATGAACTTACATGAGAAGTACTAGTTTTATATTAACTAAGTGGTATGTAAAGGTCGCAACAAAAGCATGATAAGATTTGTTTCCACCAAATTTTATATTAACAATGTGGTATGTAAAGAAATTATATTCTTTACCAATATTATACTATATATATAATTTTATATTAACTAAGTGGTATGTAAAGTAAGCATCATTTGGGTTGAAATTACTTTCTTGTTGTTTTATATTAACTAAATGGCATGTAAGTCAGCATTCTAAGTGGGTGGTAAAACACCATATACCTCGTTTTATATTAACAATGTGGTATGTAAAGTTTATAAATTTATCTATAAAGGTTCGAAATACCTTACGTTTTATATTAACTATGTGGATTCAAAATTAAATAAAGAAAAGGAAGCACTTACAAACATGTAGGTGCTTTTGTTTTGCTCAAATTGGTTGGTTGAGTAAAATAATTAGAAAAAAATGTTAAAAAATTCTTGATTTATTGTACGTACTATATTATAATTTAAGTACGGACAATAAAAAGAGAGGTGATAAGATGTCCAATAAATTAGGCAGACCACCAAAAGAAAATTCCAAAAAATTAAGATTTGAAGTTAGACTTAACCAAGAACAAGCTGATATATTAAATGAGTGTGCTGAAAATCTTAAAATATCTAAAACAGATGTTGTAATTAGAGGAATTGAATTGGTGAAAGAGAAGCTTGACAAAAACAAATAAAAAACAGCCGCTGCACCGACCAAAGCACTTGCGACTGTTTCCCAAAGAAGTTACCTTCTATGAAATATATTCTATCATAGTAAGGGACTTCTTACAATCAAATTTAAGGAGGATTTTACTATGAATGAATTAATGAATTTTGAAGGAAAAGAAATAGAGGTATTCGAATTTGAAGGGCAAATTTTATTTAATCCATATGACTGTGGAAGATGCCTAGAGTTAAGTGATAGTGCAATAAGAAATCACTTATCTAAAATGAATGATACTCAAGCTATCTTGTTAAAAAATTCTAATGTCCTAGATAAGGACTTTAGAAAGTTGCATAATACAGGCGAAAAGTTCTTAACTGAGAGTGGAGTATATAAGTTAATATTTAAATCTCAGAAAGAAGAAGCAGAAAAGTTTCAAGACTGGATAAGTGATGAAGTACTACCTCAAATTCGACAACATGGTGCATACATAACTAACAATGCTAATCCAGATAAGTTGAGAGAAAAAGCAAGTGAGATTGAAAAGTTACAACTGGCTTATAACAGTACATCTATGTTAAAAGAATTACTAGATGATGCAGGCTTTGACAATAAATCTAAGTTACTAACAGCAAAGACATTGTACAAGAAAGCAGGAATTGATTTACCAATTGAGATAGACGAAGAAGAACATTATTTTGATACAAAGCAAATAGCATCTAAACTGAAAATATATTCTAAGAGTAATAAACCAGCACAGATGGCTGTTTGTGAGATTATTAAAAAGATTGATTTAGAAGATAGTGAAGTCAAAGGAGTTTGGGAAACTAATGGAAGTTGGACTGGTACTGTAAATAAGTATACACAAAGTGTAATAGATAAGGTTAAGTGTTGGATAGATGATAATAATAGACCTGCTAAGATACAGGGTGAAAAGAAGAATTATCATGTGGTTTATAAGATTGAGTAAATTTATAAGATTGTATTAAATAATTTATTTTAGTTTAGTTTTGAGGGGGATTAATACAATGCGTGAGAATTTACTTAATGAGTATAATTTAAAAACTGATGAAGATGTAGAATACTTTGTGAAATTTGCCAATGCGTTATATGAACTAAAACAAAATAGCGAAGAAAAATTTCAAGAATATGCAGAGATATTGAGAGGTATTCTTAGAGAACAAGAAGAGAGAGAAAATAAGTAAAATAATATGGATAAAGCACTTGGATATTCTGTTGTTTCAAGTGCTTTGTATGTTAAAAAGTGGTATAATATAGGAAAGAGTTTTGCAGTGTTCGATTTTTGTGATAAAGTAGGTCTTAGCAGTTGCAATGTAAGGTGTTGAGGTTGTGTGATAAGCGTTATCAATTGCACTACTCATGGCTCACTGCAAATTTAAGAGAGTTGTATATATGTAGGTATTGAAAATACTCAACTTATTTTGGGGTTTTAGATTAACTATATGGAATGTAAATTAGATTTTATATCTACTTCTGCAAGATCTCTATCTTGTTTTAGATTAACTATATGGAATGTAAATTGAGTATTATTTTAATTACTTTATGGATGAATATGAGTTTTAGATTAACTATATGGAATGTAAATATTTAACACAAGAAAAAGCATCAGAACTACTGGACAGTTTTAGATTAACTATATGGAATGTAAATGATGCTCCAATTAGTTTTTGTCCAACCATTAACTGGCGTTTTAGATTAACTATATGGAATGTAAATAACGTTCACTATCCCAATTATAAGTTTTTTTCCACCTGTTTTAGATTAACTATATGGAATGTAAATCTATTAGAAGGAGATTATACAGATGTTAATATAGATTGGTTTTAGATTAACTATATGGAATGTAAATTCAATTGAAGAAATAAATGCAAATAAAATCACAGTTTGTTTTAGATTAACTATATGGAATGTAAATATATTATCGCAATCTTTAAGACTTTTTAAATTAACACGTTTTAGATTAACTATATGGAATGTAAATTGTTAAACGCCAAATTCCATAACGGAAGGAGGTGGAGGTTTTAGATTAACTATATGGAATGTAAATGTGTTATCTACAACAAGAACATAACCATTTTTTGATTGTTTTATATTAACTATAGGGAATGTAAATTTTGGTGGTATTACAATAGTTCCGTCTGGTTTTACTTGTTTTATATTAACTATGTGGATTTAAAATTAAAAATATCAAAGAACACTTACTTAAATAGTAGGTGTTTTTTTAATTGAAAGGATGTGATAATAATGTGAAAATTTTACTGGTATAGTATAATAATCTTATAAAATATAATTTAGGGGGATAGACATTGAAAGAATTAATTAATGATGAACAATTTGAAAGAGCATATCGTTCAGTGGGTTTATGGTTTGTAGGTATGTATATGGAGAAATTTTTATTGAGATTAGATGAATTAGAGAATAAGGAATTAAAAGTTAAATTTACTAAAGAAATTTATGATAGTAAAAATAATACATTTGATAAAGGTTTAGGGGGAACAAGAATAAGAGTAAATTGTTTACATAAAATTATCAAAGCTGGAAGAGAAATCGAAGCATTAGAACAAGTAGTAAATTCAGATAGAGTAGCAAAGCAAAATCCAGAAGCTATAAATGTTGCTAAAGATTTATTGAATAGAATTAAAAATGGTACATTTAAATATTAGCTATATAGAAAATTTGAAATAAGTATAGTAAGCACTTACAAACATGTAGGTGCTTTTGTTTTGCTCAAAATTGGTCGGTTGAGTAAAATAATTAGAAAAAATTAGTAAAAACTCTTGAAAAGTGTCGCGATACAGTGTATAATTATATTATCGCGATACAGAAAAGAGGTGAAAGTTATTACTGATAGCAGTAGAGCAGATTACTTCAAGCAAAGACGACAGAATAAAAAAACTTTTAGTGTTCTATTAGATAGAGAGAAAGTAGAAAAAATTGAAGAACATTTAAAAAAGCAGAATAAGACTAAAACTATTTGGCTTGAAGAAAAGATTAATGAAGAATTAGAAAAAGAGGAATAAAAATAAGGGACGTTCTCCCCGACCAAAGATTGAACATCCCTTATTGACGTATACTATACATCAACTAACTATAGTATACGTCATTCCTTGAAAAAAATCAATTTTAAGGAGTGTAATAGTTATGGAAAATTTAATAGTAAAAGAGTTTAATGGAAGTAAAATTTATACTTTTATGTGGAATGACAAACCATGTTGGATAGCAAAACAAATAGTAGAATTATTTGGATATGCAGATGCTACTGTAACAATAAATCAATGTGTTGAAGCAGAAGCTTTTGAGAATGGTTTAGAATTTGAAGTTTTAATTAAGGAAGATTTAAAGAGATTTAAGAATATAGTTAATGAAGTGACTAAGAATACTTTAGTCAGTTCAAATATAATAAATAAACATACTCCAAACTTAACTATTTTTTATGAAGATGGTTTGTATGGATTTTTACAATACACAGATAAACCAATTGGTGTACAGTTTAGAAAATGGCTTAGACGAGAAGTTTTACCAAGTATAAGACAAACAGGTGCATACATAACTAATAGTGCTGACCGTCAAGCATTAAGAGACAGGGCAAATGAAATAGAAAGCCTAGATACAGTTAATAAGACTATAGAAATTTTGACTCCTTTTCTAAACGGTGCTGGAATAGATGAAAAAGCAAAGTTACTTACAGCAAAGACTATTTACAAAAAGGCAGGAATAGAGTTACCTCTTGAAATAGAAGAAAAGGAACATTTCTTTGATACAAAACAAATTGCAACTAAGTTAAATATTTATTCTAAAACTAATAAACCTGCTTTTGTGGCAGTTTGTGAGATTATTAAGAAATTAGATATTAAAGAAGAAGAAAAACTCATAGTATTAGCAAATAAGGATAATTGGAATGGAACTACAACAAAGTATTCACAAAGTGTAATAGATAAAATAAGAAATTGGATAGAGGAGAATAATAGACCTGTTAAAATTTCAGGTGAGAAAAAGAATTTCCATGTGGTTTATAAAATTGAGTAAATTTATAAGATTGTATTAAATAATTTAGTTTAGTTTATTTTAGTTTTGAGGGGGATTAATACAATGTATGAGAATTTACTTAATGAGTATAATTTAAAAACTGATGAAGATATAGAGTATTTTGTGAAATTTGCTAATGCGTTATATGAACTAAAACAAAATAGCGAAGAAAAATTTCAAGAATATGCAGAGATATTAAGAGGTATTCTTAGAGAACAAGAAGAGAGAGAAAATAAGTAGAATAATATGGATAAAGCACTTGGATATTCTGTTGTTTCAAGTGCTTTATATATTAAAAAATGGTATAATATAGGTAAGAGTTTTGCAGTGAGCGATTTTTCTACTCAAGTATAGCTTAACAATTGGAATACAAGGCATTGAGAAGGTTTGATAAGTGTTATCAATTGCACTACTAGCTGCTCACTGCAAATTTAAGAGAGTTATATGTGTGTAGGCATTGGAAATACTTAGTTTATTTTGGGGTTTTAGATTAACTATATGGAATGTAAATACAAACAAGTGTAGGATAACTTCCTTTTTGCCCAGTAGTTTTAGATTAACTATATGGAATGTAAATTATCCTTGTATTTGCCTAACACGATATAAAGAAAAAAGTTTTAGATTAACTATATGGAATGTAAATGGAATCCAAACTTGGTCAGAAGAAGGATTCCAAACATGTTTTAGATTAACTATATGGAATGTAAATATGCATTATTAAACATTAATATGGATTTCTCAAAGGGGTTTTAGATTAACTATATGGAATGTAAATTTGAAAAGCTTAACAGGAACACCTTTAAAGCTTCTTCGTTTTAGATTAACTATATGGAATGTAAATGCCGAAGACTTAGCGACTGCGGTTGCCGAATGGGACGGTTTTAGATTAACTATATGGAATGTAAATGGCTCTAATGCTATTTTTTCTAATATTCCTTGTTATTGTTTTAGATTAACTATATGGAATGTAAATGTTTGTGGATGTAGTAAAGAAATAAATCAATTTTAAGTTTTAGATTAACTATATGGAATGTAAATTCGTTTATGTATGCGCCAAACGAAGTCATACCTCTGAGTTTTAGATTAACTATATGGAATGTAAATATTTTCATTACCATTAAAAACTATTTCTTCACATCTTGTTTTAGATTAACTATATGGAATGTAAATTCGACTTTTATATATTTTGTTAAATCTTCTTCTCTAAAGTTTTAGATTAACTATATGGAATGTAAATGTTGCTATATACATTTCATTTAATCCAGCCTTTACTTGTTTTAGATTAACTATATGGACTTAAAATTAAAAATACTGAAAACACTTACTTACGGTAGGTGTTTTTTATTGAAAGGATATGATGATAATGAAAAAAGTAATAAATAGGAAAAATATGTAAGAATTATGTGCTATAATAATTGTAAGCAAGAAGATGTAATCTACAATTTATAGAGTGGAGTTCATACAAAAGATTATCCTCCCAACGTATAGAAGGGAGGTGTGTATGTATGGATAATTTTTTGATTGGCGTATTAGCTAGCTTAACAGCTACTCTAATAGCTTACGTAATTGGTAAATTAATCAAAAAAGTAAAAAGCCACTCTGTGCAAGAGAGTGACTTAGACGTTGAGCTTAACTTTTCGTTTAAGTTCAAAAAGAAACACTAATTTACGAACTTCACTCTAATGCAAAATAGATTGTAGTTCTTCTTGCTTTTATTATACCACAAATTAGAAAAAATATTACCTATAATATTTTTTATAGTCAATAAAAAGATGAAATTTTTTATACAAAATAATAATGAATCTAAATTAATGAATAAATTTAATTGTAAAACGGTAAATACAGTAAGCACTTACAAACATGTAGGTGTTTTTTTATACAAAAAATCAAAGAAGGTGAATTTATGGTAAGAAAACTGCGGTGTAGTATTTAAAAACATTTTAGAAAGGAAGTGATAACTTGGTAATAGACATATACCTAAAAAATGAAAAAGAAAAAATAGATTTCCATTTTCCAGTTAATCCACAAGATTCTTTATCTATAAAAAAAGAAAAAAGATTTGAAACTGTTGATATAGTGGATTTAGGTGAATTTGACATTAAAAAAGAAGGGGAGAAGATAAGAGAAATATCATTCAAGACATTCTTACCAAATTTATATGATGCTTCTTATTGTAGATATAGTGAGTTAAAAAATCCAATTGAAATAGTTGCAATGCTTGAAAAATGGGTAGACCAAGCCGAACCTCTAAGACTTATTATAACTGGTTTTGGCTACAATGGATTAGTTACAATATCTAGTTTTAGCAATACTCAAACAGCAGGAAGAGAAGAAGATAGAGACATTGAGATAACATTTAGAACTTACAGAGAATTGAAGATAGAGACATTAAAAAAAGAAACTAAAAGTAATACTAAAACAGATTTAAAAGATAATAGACCTAATACTCAAACTAAATCTAAAATATATACAGTTACATCTAAAGACACTTTATGGAGTATTGCAAAGAAATTTCTAGGTAAAGGTTCAAGGTGGAAAGAGATTTATAATATACCCGAAAATAAAAAAGTTATTGGTAAAAATCCAAATGTAATAAAAAAAGGACAAAAGTTGGTGATACCTTCTAAATGAAAATAATACTAAATGGAAAATATGACATTGCAAATTTTAATGAAGGAATAACATTAAGTGAAGCTATAGATGGAGTTGCATACAAAATGGATGTATCCTTAATAGAAACTAAAGCTTTGCAAGATATAGGAATTAAAAAAGGTGATAAAATAGTTCTAATTGATATAGCATATGAGAGTAAAAAAGAAGAAACAATCTTTGATGGAGTCATATGGGAAACTAGAAGAAGTGAAAAAAGTAAGAAGCTGACATTGTCTTGTAGAGAAAGAACAGTATATATGGAAGAATCAGAAGAACAATACTCGTTTAAAGAAAATACAGCAACACAGAGAATTGGATACTACTGTAAGCAATGGAATATACCTTACTACAATTTAGCCAACACAGGGAAGAAACTTGCTAAAGTAATACATAAGACTAACATACTAGATATGATTAAAAAAGACTTAAAAGAAACAGCTAGTAAGGGTGGAGATTTATTTAGAGTAAGAATGGATAATAAATTGAAATTATTTAAGCTTGGTACCAATGCAAATGTATATAAATTAGATAGTATATTAGAAGATGCAAACTTTACAAGTAGTTTTAATGATGCAGTAACAAGTGTAAAAGTGTTAGGCAAAAGTAAGGATGAAAATACAAAAGCATCTGTAATTGGAACATATAAAAAAGATTCAGACAAATATGGAACACTACAAAAGATTAAACAAGATGAAAAGATAACTAATGCAAAAGAAGCTAAGAAAGCAGCAGAAGCAATGTTCAATAGTGGAGAGGAAACAATAAGTGTAGATTGTGCAGTAGATATAAATAGAATAAGAGCGGGTGATAAGGTAAGTTTAAAAGGAAAAGAATACTATGTTATAGATGTTACTCATACATTAGACTCTACGCCAAAAATGAAATTAAATGTTGGGACACTAGATTATATAAGGAGGAAATTTTATACTAATGACTGATGCTAGATTTAATGTGGTTGCTAGAATATTAAAAGAAAATATGAGTAAAAGTGTAGCAAATGGCACTTTTGGAATGGGTTGCGAACTTGGAGAAATAACAACAAATGGTCTTAAAGTAAGTGGCTATAAAGATGAAATACAGGACTATTTAGTGTTAGAGAATTTAACATTGAAAGAAGATTATTTTACTCTTTCAGATGAAATGTTAGGCGCAGAATATAGACATAAACATAAAATAGAAACTCCAAAAGAATTAAAACCATTGGCTATAGGAGATAATGTATTAGTAGCTGTTATGGGAGCTGAATTTGTAGTAATTGGGAGGGTTGTAAATGCCAAACCTATTTCCAGTTAATGAAAATTTTGAAACTATAGAATTAAAAAATAATAATGAAAATGAACTGGACCTAAAAGGTTCTTTTTTATTTGATTTTATAAAAGGTGAATTTGTCAAAAATGCAGATGGAACATTAAAAAAATGTGATAAAGTTCAAGCATAT
>NZ_JBJOCA010000023.1:0-65842 GCF_045898275.1 Clostridioides sp. GD02404 | reverse complement strand
TTAATATTTTATATAATAGTTAGGAGTTTTCCATTTGTTGCTATATAATTATATATATAACTATTTTACTACTGAAGGTATAAAAATAAATTCATGAAGGTGATTTTTATGAGAGATATTTCTAAATATGAACTTGAAAAGATACTTAAAAAACATTATTTATGGCTTAAAGACAAGAATGATGGAGAAAGAGCTGATTTAAGAGAAATAAAATTAGAAAATATGAATTTAAGGGGATACTGTTTAAGTAATATTGATTTTTCATGGTCTGACCTTATTGATTTAAACTTAGAAGAAGCAGATTTAGAAAACTCTAGCTTTAGTAACTCTTATTTTTCAAATTGCTCGTTAAAAAATTCCATCTTAAAAAATGCAGACCTAAGTGGAGCTAATTTTAGATTTTGTGATTTATCTAATTCAGATATAAGAGGAACTAATTTAGAAAACTCCAACTTAGAATATGCCACTTTAGATGGAGTAGTATCAGATGAAAATACTCGCTTTTTCAAGTTATACTGTCCTGAGACAGGAGCATTTATAGGCTATAAAAAGTGTTTTAATTTTAGAATGGTACAATTATTAATTCCAAGTGATGCAAAAAGAGTTTCTGCTACATCAAATGCTTGTCGATGTGATAAAGCAAAAGTACTGTCAATTACAAGCATAGATGGCAAAGAATCTTTTAAAAGTGCTCGTGCATATGCTGATGAAAATTTTATATATAGAGTAGGAGAAACGATTATAGCTGAAGAATTTAATGAAAATAGATGGAAAGAATCAACTACAGGAATTCACTTTTTTCTAACTAGAGAGGAAGCTATTGGCTACCTATAAATGTAAAAAAAGGGTCTTTAAAATAAAGTGTGTATTCTTCTAAAAAGTGATGATAATTAAAACTATTAAATATCACTATATAAAGGAAGGTGAACCCTTTTTATTTTTAACAAAAACGAAATATTAAAAAAACTTATTGAATAATATGATGTAAAAACAATTACAGATATTCAAGATATGATAAAAGATTTATTTGCAAGTAAAGCTCATCAAATGTTAGAAGCGTAGCTTGATAACCATTTAGGTTATGATAGATATGATAATAAGAACAAAGATACTAAAACTCTAGAAATGGATATAGAAATAAAAGTGTTAAATCAGATTTTGGAGAAATGATTTTAAATATTCCAAGAGACTGAAATGGATATTTTTAACCGAAGGTAATTAGAAACTATGAAAATGATATATCAGAAATAAAGAACCAAGTGATTGGGATGTACTCAAAAGGTATGTCTATTCGAGATATATGTCAATATGGCAATATTACTTATCAATTTCAGAAGTTGGTAATTTTAAAAATCCATTATCTCCCGAATTAGAAATGTTATATTCTGAAAATATTCCAATTTTGAAACTTTCATTAATGGATGCAAATGTATCAAACATTATGATTGATGGTGATGGGCATTATATATTGATTGTTCAAGAATGGTTAGCTAATAAGCAGCTGCCAGCAGAGTATTTAATGTTCTTTTCCATTTGTCATATCTGTGAAATATCAAGCGAAAAATTAATTAACCTCTATAATATAGCAAAGGAAAAAGAGAAACATTTTTTAAGAATTTCTGAATATTATTATCGTTCTAGGAATATTATAGATTTCAATGTTCAACAAAAGCAGAATGATTTGAATTGGAAATGGTATTCTGGAGGTTTAGGTACTTTACCAGTATGCTATTACAATACAGGAAATGGATTCAATGAAAATGAAAAAATATATTGAAATATTTGTAAATGCTTCAAAACATGACATTAGGTTTGAAAATATAGTCAACTAATTTTTACAAAGTCTTAAAAGCGAATATAGAAGCTCAATATTTATCAGATTTAAAATATTATATTAATTGTTTTAATCTGATAAATATAAATCATTACATTAATTTACATTTATATATTATTTTTTTTATACATTTCTTACTTTAATTTTTTATGTTATACTACTTATATAGAATACATTTCTTAAATTATCACTCTTAAATCTATGGCTAGTCCTTTTATATAAATTATATTATCACTACAATATCATTCATAAAATCCTTTTGAATTTTAGTTAGAATTTCAAGAATATTCTAACTTTAATTAAATATATATTGAGGGGGAAAACAAATGAAAAAAACTAAATCAAAGGTATTAAGTTTAACACTAGCAACTATTTTTCTTGTATCAACAACAGTAAATTCATATGCTGTATCTGCAAAATCTTCAGATATGGATATGAACACTGTTGCAGATGTACTTACTGCATCAGAGGAATACAGTAATGCATTAAAAGATATTGGTATCTCAGTTGGTGAATTAAAAGATTTGACACCTAAAGGAAGTAATTTCATACAAAAATGTAATTCATATTTAGAAAAAAATATGGATGTCCCTAAGACTTATAGTGAAGAACCCATTAAACATACGACTAATGCAAGTCAATTATCATATGCAATGTCAGCAGCTAGAAAAAATCAAGAAGTAGGAGCAACAAAGTATAATGATGAGGTAGTATACATGTATTTATCTCACTTTGTAGATTTTGAAGGAAATAATTATGAAGAAGGTTTATGTACATATATAACTAAATATGACAGAGAAGCTTATGACAGATATTTAAGTAGAGGCTCTGCTTTTAGAAGTGCTAATTCTATGCGTTCAGTTATAACAAATTTAATAGCATTAAAAGGTGATTTACCTTCACTATATACAACACTTACTAAAGAAAAAGCTTCAGTAGTTAAAACAATGACTGATATAAAATCATTTGAAATAGATTTACAATCTGTAAAGGCTATGGTAGAAAATGATATGTTTATATTTTTTAAAGATGCATATTCTAAACATGATACTCCTGAAGCTATAATTGAAGATGTACAAGGTAGTATGAAAATTAAATATAAGGATTATAATGAACAAATAGGATACATGGTACTTGGATTAGTATTCTCAGCACTAACATTTACTCCTCCAGTTATGACAATGTTGGCAGAAGTGAACTTATATAGCATGGTTATTAAGGACATATTTGATAAGGCTAATTATGCTGCACTACAATATTCTAGAAGTGCAAGAAAAGCAGAAAGATTTAACTTATGGATGGAAGAGAATGGAATGTATATGGAAAAAAAGGTATAAATACTTATGTATTGTGAAAATTGTGATTTAGAATTTGATGATAATACAACTGTATGTCCTAAATGTAAATCAGTCTTAAAGTCTAATGAAAATATATGTCAGAAAAGTTTTGAAAATAAAGTTAATGAATTTAAATTAAAGAAAAAAATTAAACAAGGCAACATATTATCAATCATAATTCTTTCAACAGTAGCAATTCATGTACTTGTAGAGCTTTTTATTCAAATCCATATTGAGGATTATTATGATATTTATATTAAATATTCTCCTTCTGCGATATCCGTATTAGTTTTAGTTCTTTCTCTAAAGAGAGGAGAAAAAAGACACAAGTTCCTGAACAATATATTATTTATGTCAATTATGATATTAATATCTATATTTGGGACTATCTATTTTTCAGCACCTCTTGTAAATAGAATATTCAATGGAGATTATCTATTTAAAGAATATTGGACTGTTTATGGAGTTGGAAATTTTATAATAATTTTAGAATGTATATTAATTATTTTTGATGATAGTTATTATTTATCCTATATTAATAAAAAAGAAAATTCCAACAAATAATGAAATAAGACTTCATTCTAATTAGAGTGAAGGGGTCTTTAAAATAAAGTGTGTATTCTTCTAAAAAGCGGTGATAATTAAAACTATTAAATATCACTATACAAAGGAAGGTGCACACTTTTTATGTTTAACAAAAATAAAATATTAAAAAACTTATTGAAAAATATGATGTAAAAACAACTACAGATATTCAAGATATCCTAAAAGATTTATTGGCAAGTAAAACTCATCAAATGTTAGAAGCGTAGCTTGATGACCATTTAGGTTATGATAGATATGATAATAAGAACAAAGATACTAAAAATTCTAGAAATGGATATAGAAATAAAAGTGTTAAATCAGATTTTGGAGAAATGATTTTAAATATTCCAAGAGACCGAAATGGAGATTTTGAACCGGAGATAATTAGAAACTATGAAAATGATACACATAAATATTTCCAGACTTAAAAAAAGAGTATCCATAGTATTTAAAACTATTAAGATACTCTTTTATAAATTTTCTAGTTTAAAATTAAAATTTACCTTACAATCTATAGAAAATTGTTCGTGCTGATACTATCCATAATTTTTGAAACTTTATCTATATATTCTATATTATTACTCAGCTCATTATAATACTTCTTACTCTCATCTATTGTTCTAAATGAATAAACTTTTTTATCCAATTTTAAAGCCTCTTTTACAATGTCTATGTTTTTTTTATTTGTTTCTCCTACACTAAATCCTGTATCTATTATAATCTTAGAATCATTTAAATTTCTAATAGCCAAATCGAAACTCTCCTCACTTATTGGTTCAAATGGCTTTTCTGTAAACATCTTTATGCCCATAGTTCTACCAATTTCATAATCAACATCATTTTCATGTATTATTCCAGAATATAAACCTATACCCTTTTTAGTAAAAGCTCTATAAATTGGTGTAGCCTTACCACCTCCACCAATTATAAAAACTTCATTTTTAGATCTATTACTAATCTCTACTGAACCTAATAGACTATTAAAGTTTTTATCATCCAATTCATAAAGTGAATTTATAATATCTTCATCCACTACATCTTCAGGCTGACCATAAGCTATGACTTTATTATTCTTTATAAGAGCAACTTTATCACAACTTTTTAATGCTATATCTATTTCATGCAATGAAAGTATTACTGAAATTGATTTTTCCTTACTTAATTTTTTTAGTATATTTATAAGTTCTAACCTATGCTTTATGTCTAAGTGAGTTGTAGGTTCATCCAATATAATGATTTCTGGCTCTTGAACTAAAGCTCTTGCAACTAATACTTTTTGTTTTTCTCCATCACTTAGTTCATCAAAATATCTTTTTTTTAAGTGCAATGCATCTACAGATTCTAATGCTTCATCTATCATTATTAAATCTTTTTTAGATAGACTACCAAAAAAACCTGTATATGGATATCTTCCTACATTAACTATATCTTGTACAGTCATTAAATCACCTAATAATCTATTTGTAAGCACTAAAGCCATTTTTTTCGATAATGCTTTTCTTGATATATGATTTATATCTACGTCATTTAGATATATATCCCCTTTTATTGGTGTTATAAGTTTAGATAAAGACCTTAATATAGTAGTTTTTCCAGCACCATTACTTCCTAAAAGGCATAATATTTCTCCATTTTTTACCTCTATATTTATATCACTCACAACTACTTTTTTATTATATCCCACACTTAAATTATTAGTTTTCAACATATCTAAGCCCTGTCCTTCCTTTTCATCAATAGCATTACTACAATTGGTGCTCCTAATAAAGATGTTATTGTACTTATTGGTAACTCTACTGGTGACAAAATTACTCTTGATATCAAATCGCAGAGAGCTGTAACTATACTTCCTAAAAAAATTACCACTGGTATTAGCACTCTATTATCTGATGTCTTAAATATCAGTTTTGAAATTTGTGGTACTGCAAGTCCAATAAATCCTATAGGACCTGCAAATGCTGATACTATTGCTGCTAGTATACTAGATATAAATACTACCAAAAATCTAAAAAATTTTATATTTATACCAATACTTTTAGCATACTCTTCTCCTAATAAAAAAGCATTTAGAGGTTTTATTATAAAGATACTCATTAAAAGACCTAACATACCAATCAGTATAAGTATCTCTACTTTTTCCCAAGTAAATCCAGAAAAACTTCCCATCGACCAAACAGTAAATTCTTTTAATTTTTCACTATTTGCAAATGATTGTAGTACATTAGTTATACCACTACATACATATCCAGTCATAATTCCTATTATTAAAAGAGTTGTTATATTCTTTACCTTACTTGCAAATAAAATGACTACAGACATTACAATCAAAGCTCCTATAAATGCTGCTACAAATATACTCATTGAAGTTATATTTTCAAATCCTAATGTATATCCACCTAAAATCATAAGCGCTACTGATAAAGTAGAGCCTGAAGATACACCTAATATATATGGTTCAACTATTGGATTCTTAAAAAATATCTGTAGTAAAATTCCTGATACTGCTAAACAAGCTCCACCCACCATAGTTGCAAGTACTCTTGGAATCCTTATGTTGTATATTATTTTATAATGTTCTGTATTATCCATACCTCTTAATACAATATCTATTATTTCTTTAAACTCAATTTTTACAGAGCCAAATGCTACACACACTAAAAAAGTAAGTATCATGCCTATAATTAGTCCTATAAATATTGTAGTATTCTTTATTCTCATTTTATTGATAAAATCCATTTATATACCCCTCTTAACAAATCTATATTAACTAAAATCCATAAAACTCATCTTTTAGTGTCGTATTATATATTATTTATCATAATTTATATAATGTTTAATTTTTTCACCTGTAGTACCTGGATGAAACATCTCAACTAAATCTACTATTAATTCATCAGTCTTATCTACTGATTGATAATAATCTGGAGCAAATACCCACAAGTTACCATTTTTTACAACATCCAAATCAGCCAATACAGGTGCACTAGATTTTATAGACTCTAAGTTTGGTGCATAATCTGAGCTTGATGAGTATACAAATATATCTGCATCCTTTGCAACTTCATGTAGTTGTTCAATACTCACTCTTCCTTCATTTGAATCCATTGAAGCACATGCATTTATTCCACCTGCCATTCTTATCATATTATCTACATATGAATCTTTAGGTGCTACATAAGCATTTCCTTCATATACAGATGCCCATACTACCTTAGGCTTGTTCTTGTTTTTTATCTTTTTACTTACTTCTTCTATCTTTTGTACTGTTTTATTCAATTCACTAGTGGCTATATCTTCTTTATCATAAAACGCAGCTATTAAACTTGTCCATTCCATTCTTCCAAATGGGTTTTGCTCTTTGTATTCATTATCTACAACATAGTTAAGTCCTAATTCTTTTAGTTTATCAATAAATTTTGTATCAGCTTCTGATAGACCACTACTAACTATAGTTAAATCAGGATTTAAGTCTACTATTTTTTCATAATCTGGTGCTAAGTTTGAACCAACATAATGTATCTTTCCGTCCTTCATCAAATCTTTAATTTCTTTGATAGTCCAATACTGTTCCTCTGTTGTTACTGCTTTTATGCTATCTAGCTCACCTATTGTTCTTAGAGAACAGGCTTGTGTTGTAGATGCTATTAATACATTATCTACAGGTGTTCTAACTATATTAGCATTTTTATACTTTTCAGGAACTTCAATTTTTTTAGGGATTAAAATCAGTTCTCTTTTATCTCCATCAGTTACTTTTTTAATTCCATCCTCTAAGTCTTCAACACTAAATCCACTTGCATATTTTAATTCTAACTTCTTACCGCTACTAACTTGTGCATTCTCTTTATCATTTTTACTACATCCTATAAGACCTCCTACTAAAAGAACTATCATAATACTTAGAAAAAATTGCTTTAAAACATTTACTTTAAATTTCATCTCTTTCACTCCAATATTTTATTTTTATAAGTGGTTAAAAATTTTAATAACATATATTTCTAAAATATATCTCATTAGAATTATATTAAAGTCATCTTTAATAATTATAACCTTTTAATAAAATAAAAAACTTCTCCTAATTTAGAAAGGAGAAGTTTATATATCAATTTTACAAAAAATGAATTGATATTTCATTTTATTATAAATTACAATTTCCACCCTAAATTGAACCTATGTAATACTGGGCAGGTCTCCTGACTCACGGCTTTTCCTCTATCACCCTTCACAAAATTTTTCATATAAATCTCAGTGGATTTTGATTTCGTATCCGTATACAGTAGCGGGGGCTGTAGTGAACTTGCATCACTTTCCCTATTAAACTAATCTAGTACCCTAGTATTATTTAATTTAATTTTTATTAAGATAATTGTAGTTTATTGTTGGCAACTTTGCAAGGTTGATTTAACATATAAAATAAAGAGTGCCCAAAATGACTATAAAAATCATTTTAAAACACTCTTTGTTTTTTACTATATACTTAATTAAGCAGTTAACATATATTTAATTCATTCATTAATTTTTTAATCTCACATACTTGATTTTCATTTGGTTTTGTAAAAGGGGCAGTCATATAATCACTTACTTGTAATCCCCTTATATTCAGAGCTTTTTTCATTGCTGGTATAAATGGGTTTGTTATTAAATAAAAATCCATTGCTTTGTTGATATATTTTTGAATTTCTATAACCTTATCCATATCTCTATTATTATAAGCTTCTGCCCATTTTGAACAAACTTCTGGAATTAAATTTGATAAACCTCCTATACAACCTGCTCCCCCAGACATTAGATTATGTATAAAGTTTTCGTCATAACCACTATATATCTTAAAATTTGGGAACTCTGCTTTCATAGTATTTATTAAATCTCTAGTATGCCCCATTAAAGTTACTGTATCCTTATAACCAACTATATTTTTATGTTTTCTTACAAGTCTTAATGTAAGTTCTGGACTCAAATCATAACCAGTTCTATCTGGATAATTATATAGATATATTTCAGCTTCTGTATTTTTAGCTATTTCACTATAAAACAACTCAATACTGTCATCATCAAGAGAGAAATAATAAGGGCTTATTATCATAACTCCATCAGCTCCACTATTATGTGCATAATTTGAAAGCTCTATAGACTCTTTTATACTCATACGACTTGTACCTATAAACACTTTTACTCTCTTATTAACATAACTAATTACTAAATCTATAAGTTCTTTTTGCATATCCATAGACATATTAAAGAACTCTCCAGTACTTCCCATTATAACTAGACCATCTACACCTCCATCTATAAGATGGTCATAGACTTTCTTATTTCCTTCTTTATCTAAATTTCCTTCTTCATCAAATATTGTAACCACTGGTGTCAAAAATTCTGCTTTCATAATTTAAACTCCTAAAATTTATTTTAATATGTTCATTTAATACATTCAGGTTTTGCCTTAACATTACCTATATTAAAACATTTATTTAATGTAATTTCTTAAAATTCCAATACTTTCAACCTCACATTCAATTACATCTCCACTACTCATATATCTAGGGGGCGAAAAACCCATACCAACTCCAGAAGGTGTACCTGTAGCTATAATATCTCCAGCCTCTAAAGTCATCCCCTTTGAAAGTTCTGAAACTATGTCTGAAATGTCTGATATGAATAATCTTGTATTAGAATTTTGTCTTTCTTCACCATTTACTCTACTACATACCTTAAGTTTTACAGGAAAAGAAATTTCACTTTTATGTAAGATACATGGGCCTAAAGATGTAAATGTATCTAATCCCTTTCCTCTAAACCACTGAACATGCTCTTTTTGTAACTTTCTAGCAGAAATATCATTTATAACAGTGTACCCAAAGATATAATCTTCGACCTCTTCTTTTTTAATATTAACACCTGTTTTACCTATTACTACTCCAAGTTCAACTTCATAGTCTAATTGACTATTTATATTAAAATGACCATCTATCTCATCTTCTGGACCTATCGCTTTTGTTACACGTTTTGTAAAATAAACTGTTTTTTGAGGTTCTTCAAAACTATTATCAAAGTGAGTTTGAGTTTCTTCAAGATGGTCTTTATAGTTCACTCCCACACATAAAATATCATGTATAGGTTTTTCTATCGGAACATGTATAATACATTCTTCTCTTTTAAAAACATCATAATTGTGGAATCTATCTTCCTTTATAATACTTTTTATCCTTATAATATCGTCTTGAGATATATTTTGAATTAAATCATTTAAATCTTTAAAAGATTTGCTAATATTTAAGGAATTAATGTCTATAATAAATAATTCATCTTTAGAAAAAAAACCTATCCTTTTACATTCATTTTTTCCTTTAGTAAAACTGACAAACTTCATAATCTCACCCTTTATTAAAATTCTATATATATTCAGTCTTTTACTTAAATCTTATACATAGTTACATACTCTAGCTATTGCCATTTCAGTATATCCAAGAGACTCTGCTTTTGATTGCTTTCCATTTGCTACATCTACAATCATGTTTAATAAATCATCTGTCAATTCTTCCATTGTTTGTGGACCATATATAACTGGACTGGCATCAAAGTCCATATTATCTTCCATATTTGCAAAAGTTATTTTGTTTCCAGTTATCTTTATCACTGGAGCTATTGGATTTCCTGATGGAGTTCCTCTACCTGTACTAAATACTACTATTTGAGCCCCTCCTGCAACCATACCAGCAACAGATGAAGCATCATTTCCAGGTGTATCCATTATAACAAGACCTTTTTTATCAATTTGTTTAGCATAATCATATACTTCACTTATTGGTCTATGACCACCTTTATGTATACAACCTAGTGATTTTTCTTCAAGGCTTGTCAATCCACCAGCTATATTTCCAGGAGATGGATTTCCTTCTCTAACCTCTTCTCCAACTAATTTTAACGAATTTTCATACCTATGTACTATATGTAATATTTTTTCTTTTACTTCTTCATTTACTGCTCTTCTAGCTAATATATGCTCTGCTCCTATAAATTCAGTAGTTTCACTTAAAATTGATGTTGCTCCTAAATCAACAAGTCTATCACTTAATTCACCTATTAGTGGATTTGCTGCTAATCCACTTGTTGGGTCAGACCCTCCACACTCAGTTCCTAGTATAATTTCAGATATTGGAAATTCTTCTTTTCTGAGTAAAGATGCCTCTTGAGCCATTTCTCTAGCATAACGAACAGCCTTTTCTATAGTTTTCAAAGTCCCATGTTCTTCTTGTATTACAAGAGTTTTTATTGGTTTGTTTGTTCTCTCTTTTATTGCATCAACTACCAAATCATTTTGACAATTCTCACATCCTAAAGATACAACTATTACCCCATATACATTTGGATTTGCTGCATATCCAGCCATGACATCCATAGTCAATTGTTGGTCTGAATTTACTTGTGAACATCCATTTTGATTATTAAAAGTAACTGCTCCTTGAACTTGAGATGCTATTATTCTAGTTGTATCTGATGCACAAACACTAGTAGGTAATACTAATATGTGGTTTCTTATACCAACTCTTCCATCGGGTCTTTTATATCCATAAAATTTCATACTGATTTCCTCCTAAAATAATCTATATACCTTCTGTAATTTTTATGTATTATAACTTTTTATTACACTTACTAATCAAATATTTAAAATCATATTTGACAATTATTAAATAGTAAAAAACAATGAATTTAACTTCTATAAACTTAAAAGAATTATTTTATACATTAGCCATAGCTTGTTCATCCAAATCTTCTCTAACACTTCTAACATTATGGATATGTACATGTTGACCAATTTTTATTTCCTGATTTGCTTCTCCTATATGTTCCCCATACTTAGTAACCTTATCGCCTTCAGCCATGTCTTTTATAGCCAATTTATGATAAATAGTTATATCATCTAGTGCTGTAATTGTTTTTACTGTTTTATCTTTTAATTTAAAACTAATTTCGCTATTCTTACCTATTGCTTCAATAGCTACTGCAACATTATCTTTTTCATCAATTATCACTGCATTTATCATTATTCTTATTCTCCTTTGTAAATAATATAGTTTTATTAATATCCTAAAATCTAATTAGAGAGTTTACTATTTAAATAGTAAACTATGTAATATTAAGCTACTATTGTTCCATCCTCTTTTTGTTTTGGGAACTTAGGACACCCATACTTCTTAGCCCACCAACTAGTTATAAGAGGTACTAATATCGCAGTGACAACTACTGCTGCTGCTACTTGAGTTGTTGCTGTTGCAACATATGGTTGCCATGATGGGTCAACTAATGCAACAGCAGCAGGTACGGCAATCGCATTTCCAGCAGTTGTAGCTACAGCCCACCCTGCATATCCTGGACGTTTTCCTATAAATTTATCACAGAATACTATAAATATACCTCCTACAAACACAGATATTAATCCAAGTAGTACTCCTGATAAGCCTCCTTTTAGTATACTTGCAAGATTTATGCTACTACCTAGCGCAAATCCTACAAAAGGTACAAGCAAGTTACATCCTGGCTCTAGAAATTCTTTCATTTTTTTATCAAAATTACCTATTATCATACCAACAAGTATTGGTACTATTGCAGCCAATAAAGACAACAAAGGTACATTTGCAAGACCTGAAGTCCCAAGAGCTATTAATGTAAAAAATGGTCCATCATTTAAAGTAAGTAAACTCATAGTTGCACAATCTGTTTCATCTCCATATGAAGTCATCAATGAAAGATATATACTACCATTACTATTTGTAACTGCACTTATAACAGCTAATGTTGTAAGACCAAGTACTCCATCCATTCCAAATAGTTTACCTATAAGTATACCTACTAAAGCACCTATAGCAAATTTTGAACCAAGAAGGATTCCACCTCTTTTTAAAACTTTTGGCATTTCTCTAAATTGAAGTTGAGTTCCCAAACACACTAGCTGAACTCCAATTATAGTTGCAGACCCAACACTTGAAAATACTGCTGTTGTAAATGAACCTATTTGCACAATATCTGGGCAAAATGTATTAATGAAAGCTGCTATAAACATTGGAACTATCATCATACCTGCAGGAATTTTTTTAATAAAATCCATTATCATAAAGTTACTCCTCCTAAAACATGATATTTAATTACTCTTATTAAATTTTTAGCTTTAATTCTAACGGCCGTTTCAGTTCGTATTTAAGAACTAGGTTTTTATTTACGAATCTTTGAGTTAATGATAGCATTTTCCTATTTATGAGTCAATAAGAAAAATAAGTTTTTGTCAAAATTTTTTCAAATTATCTGACAATGTATTATGTATTATCAAATAGCTTCATTATATGCAAAAATACAAAGCACTAAAAAATATAGATTACTAAAATATACAAAATTTTTCACATAATCGAAATAAAACACGAATTATAAGATACAATTCATAATATTTTGATATATCTATACAAAATATAGCTATTAAATAGATTCTCTTAAATTATATAACTAAATATCACCAACTTTCTTTAGGTATATTTTGGAAATCAATGTACTTATTAATCTATAATCTTCTAAAAAATATATATCAGTCCTTAAATCAACAGCTTCTTCATGTACAAATTTACATATTTATTTTCCACATTGTAAAATATCACATAGTGTGCTAAAATCAACATATTCTAATACTTTAAATTAATAAAAAGAGGTGGTAAATTTATGACTTCAGATAATCATCGCCCGACAGCTAGGATATTAGATATTTTAGAAGCATTAGCTGAATCCGAAAACGGATATACTCTTACAGAAATAGCAGATGCTATTAATGCTCCAAAAAGTAGCATCTTTCCTATAGTTCATACACTTAGTGCTAGAAAATATATTACTATTGACAAGAATACATCCAAATACTCTATAGGGATACGTTCTTACACATTAGGTTCTTCATTCTTTGAAAAAAGAACTATTTTCAATTATGTAATTGAAGAAATGACTAATATAGTTAATTCTTGTTCTGAAACTTGCCAGCTTGGTATACTTGACAACAATGAAGTCCTTTATGTTGGTAAAGTAGATTCGCCAGAACCAATTAGACTTATTTCTTATGTTGGTAAAAAAATACCTGCTAATTGTACAGGTCTTGGAAAAGCTCTTTTATGTGATTTTGATAAGGAAACACTAATAAGTTTATATCCAGATGGTTTAAAAGGCTTTACAGAAAAATCAATTACAGACTTTGATGTTTTATATGAGCAACTTCTTGAAGTTAAAAAAACACAAATAGCTTCAGAATGTGAAGAATCAATGCAACATCTAAAATGTCTTGCTGTACCAATAAGAAAAAATGGATGTATAAGAGCTGCTGTTAGTGTAACACTACCATTGTTTAGAGCTAATGAAGAAAAAATAGAACTGATAAAAGAATTACTTTTAAATGCTCAGAAAAATATTCAATCTATGATGGAAGAACGCAATGAAGATATTATAATAAATTAAGTTAATATTTCACAGATACGATATATTGAAAATTGTAATAATTAAAGATTCTATTTTAAACTGGCATATTTATTTGATTTATACAATAAAAAACAAAGCTACTAATTTAACTACAGTAGCTTTGTTTTTTTATGATAGTTTTTATTTTTTTGTTGACATGACAAAAATACTATGTTAAATTCTAATCATAATCGTATTTACGAATTAAGTTCTTGTATAGGAACTCACATATCTGCATTAATCTAAAGCATAATTATATGATAAACAAGCTAAAGAAAGATTATTAGATATATATTTCTTATATAAAAATCAATTTAAAATAAAAGGAGATTTTAGTTATGAGCATTTATTATGTACCACCAATAAATTTACTTGGAAAAGGATGTCTTAATGAAGCTAAAGATTCAATTAAATCACTGGGAACTAAAAAAGCATTTGTTGTTAGTGATAAATTTCTAGTTTCAAACGGTACTGTAAAAAAAGTAACAGATATTCTATCTCAGATAGGTGTAGATTTTGTTGTTTATGATGAAGTTAAACAAAATCCAACTGTAACTAATGTAAATAAAGGGCTTGAAATATTAAAGTCAGAAAATTGTGATTTTGTTATTACTATAGGAGGAGGTTCTCCACAAGACTGTGGTAAGGCTATTTCTATATTAGCTACTAATGGAGGAGATATTAGGGATTATGAAGGTGTCAACAAAACTTCTAAAAAATGTCTTCCTATTGTAGCCATAACTACTACTGCTGGTACTTCTGCTGAAGTTACAATAAACTATGTTATAACTGATGAAGACAGACATGTAAAAATGATAATGGTTGATACCAATTCATTAGCTACAATGACAGTAAATGACCCAGAATTAATGATTAGTAAACCATCTAATTTAACTGCAGCAACTGGTATGGATGCGTTAACTCATGCTATAGAAGCTGTAGTGGCTAATGGAGCTTATGATGTTACAGATTCAACAGCTTTATATTCTATAAAACAGATATTTAAATACCTTCCAAGAGCTGTTAAAAATGGTAATGACATAGAAGCTAGAGAACAAATGTGTTACGCTTGTTTCTTAAATGGAATTGCATTTAGTAATGCAGGACTTGGTAATGTACATGCCATGGCCCATCAATTAGGAGGTTTATATGATTTACCTCATGGAGTATGTAATGCCATGCTACTTCCAATAGTTGAAGAAGAAAATGCTAAATCTGCTCCTTCTAAATTCCGTCCAATCGCCGAGATTATTGGAATGGATGTACATAATAAGTCAGATAAAGAGTGTGTTGACTTTGTAATAAATAAAATAAAAGCTCTTTCTGAAGAAGTAGGAATCCCAAAATCTCTAAAAGATGTAGGTGTTGATAATCCTAATTTTGAGTTACTTGCAGAAAACTCTATGAAAGATGCATGTGCTGGAGCTAATCCTGTTTTCTTTGACAAGGATAAACTTATAGAATTATTTATGAAAATATCTTAATTATAACAACCTCCCCCGTAAATTAATTATATATACTTATAAGGGAGTGCCTCAAAATACAATTATTTTATTATTGGCACTCTCTTACTACATCTTTCAAATCGTAATTCTTATCAAATACTAACATATACTATTATTAATTAAGAATCTTAGCTCTTAATTAACAAATCAAATATTTTATTAATGAATTATGACTGTTGTTGTATCTGGTATATTATCGTATATCCATTTTGCATTTTCTGTATTCAATCTTATACAACCATGACTAAGAGCTTCACCAAGTCTACCATCTATTATATAGCTACCTGTCGAATCGTATAATACCGAATGATAATAATATCCACCTTTAATTCTAGTAGCGTACTTAACCGAATATTCATCTGTCCCAAAAGAAGGTTTTCTTCCACTTATATAAAATGTCCCTGTTATAGTTGGAGTTTCAGGTTTCCCTATAGTACATTGCCACTTATAAAGTTGACCCCAACTTCCATTATCTTTCTTAAAAATATAAGTATATTTATTTCTAAGGTCTGTCACAATTAGATAGTCACTCGTGCTTTTAATATTATTTTCGTTAACAAATTTAGTCATATCAGTATAAAAATACTTATAATCTAACTCATTAGGTTTATTTCCATCAGTTGATAAGAAATAATTAAAAACATATCCTATTTTGTCATCATATACAACTTTACTCCAATCCCCATCTATTTCTAAAACTTCGACCCTAGATTTTTCGGGAATTACTGTAATTATATTTGAAGTCGTAGATTTGTCTTCTCTTAAATTTAAGTTACTCCAAGTATATTCGCTTACTGATACTAAGTCCTTATATACATACCCTTCTTGAGAATTATACATTACTTTAATCCATTCATCTTCTTCATCTAATACCTCCATTTTTGCTTCTTGAGGTATTACAGTTATAATACTTGAATTTGTAGATTTGCCGGACCTCAAATTTACATTTACTAAAGCATATTTATATATAGGTGTTCTATATTTTTTAATGTTTATTTTAGTTAGTTTCACACATACCATCCTCTCATATGTCTTTTTACAACATTTTATGAAATTCGATATGTATTCGTTCTCCTATTTTCAAACTTTACTTGTATTACTGATAATATTGCTATATACAGACTGGTTTTTTCTCATTTATATTTATCTATTTATTTAAATTCACAATATTACAATCCTTAATATATTCTTCAATTATACCTCTAGCAATATTAAAATAGCTTATGCATCTATCAACTATAACTGCATCACTACTAACTACTCTATCTAATTTTTCTAATACGACATCTGCATTTTTTACTAGCTCTACCTCAGTTTCAATTCCCCATATTTTAGCATACTCCAGTATCTTATACTTTAAATTTCCTGAATTGGAAACTGGAGAATCTAGATAAAATCTAATTTTTTGTGCATTGTATTTATTAAAAAATTCCCCTATCAACTTTAAGGCTTCTTCTGTTTTATCTATAATCTTATATGTCCCCCTAAGCCCTGCTAAGTCTCTCATATTACCATCACTACCTATTACTAAAGTTCCACCAGATAATGCCACTTCTATAGCTATTATTAAATTAAAACCATCTATATTTATAAGTCCTTCTTTGATTTTATCTAGAGAAAGTTTTTTTGACTGTCTTATTATATTTTTTTCTTCAGTGCATACTGCCCTTTTTAGTGCATCTCTTTGCCTTATGGAAAACTGATACCTATCTCCAACAAAAGTAACAACTGGGTCTATTTTATAATCCCTATTTATTAACCATTCTATTTCTTCCTTGGCCTTCATAAGCCTTACTAATTCACTACTTGAAAACCATCTCTTGTCATTCTCATCAAACCCTCTTTTAGATACTTTATTCATATGACTTCACCTCCGTATTTTAAACATTGCTCTAATACTTTAAGTATGATAAACTTACTATTTTAAAATATTTTTGATACTATTATATTATCCATTTAAGTTATCCAATACTTAAATTATACCGTTTAATTCCAGCTTATAATACAAAATAATAAATTCTATAGTACATTTATAACTTTACAATGCAAAAAGGATACTATTAGTAATTTATTATAGTATCCTTTTTATAAAATCTATTTATAATGATAATTTTAGGCTTTATATATTTAAATTTATGATTATACTTCTTTTATCATATTAGGAGATAGAATATCATTAAGAGCTTCTGTCATAGTTGGATGTGCATAAACACGGTCTCTTAAATATGTGTACTCTACTTCTAAATCTATAGCTAATTGAATTAAGTGGATAATCTCACTTGAATCTTCACATATCATAGTAGCTCCAAGTATCTTATTTGATTTTTTATCAATCACAATCTTTATAAAACCATCTGTCTTACCGATTTGCTTAGCTCTTGGAATCGCTTCGACTGGCATCTTTGCTACTAATACTTCATATCCTTTTTCCTTAGCTTGTTTAACATTAAGACCAACTCTTGAAAATGCTGGACTTATAAATATAGAATTTGGTATATTTTTTCTATCACTATTGCTTCTAGTCTTATCTCCAAATAATTGATTAATAATTATACGATAGTCATCTAGTGAAATATAAGTAAATTGTGGACCTCCATTTATATCTCCTATAGCCCATATATGCTCTTTGTTAGTCTTAAGAGTATTTGATACTTTAATAAATCCCCTTTCATTTAATTCTATACCTGCATTTTCTAGTCCTAACCCCTCAGTATTTGCCTTTCTTCCTGTGGCTACAAGTATCATATCGCTTGTTAATTCCTGTAATTTACCTTCTATTTCATACTCTACTATAGCTAAGTTAGAAACTTCTTTAATTTCTTTTATCTTTGTATTATTTATAATTTTTACATTTCTCTTTTCAAGTAGTTTTATTATTTCTTCTGAATCCTCAATATCTTCATTTGGTAAAATACCATTATTAGAATTTAATATTGTAACTTCTGCTCCAAATGAACTGTAAATACCTGCAAACTCTAGACCTATAAAGCCAGCTCCTATGATTGTCATTTTTTTAGGTAGAGTTCTTAAATTCATAAGAGACTCACTATCATATACTACATTCTTATTTTCCACACCTTTAATATTAGGTATAAATGGTTTTGAACCAGTATTAACAAATATCTTGTCTGCTACTAACTCATAAACTTCATTTTCAGTTTTAACTTGAACTGTATTTTCATCAATAAAAGTTCCCATTCCTGTGAATATAGTTATATTATCATTTGAATTTAATTTATTATAGTTAACTTCTCTAAGTTTTGTAATTAAAGTTTCTTTTTTATCTATAGCTTTCTCATATTCAGCTTGAGCTTCTTCCCAAGAACTTATATGTTTCGCTTTTACACTGTTTGCCGAGTTCTCTAAACTTTTAGTTGGTATACATGCCACATTTATACATGTTCCACCATACATCTTATTTGATTTTTCTATTAAAGCTACTTTTAAGCCTTTATTCGCTAAATCTCCTGCTAATGTTTTTCCACCTTTTCCAAATCCCATTATTATTGCATCAAATGTTTTTTTCATATAATTTTCAACCCCTTCTTGTATTATTTATACTTTTACTATAACAAGATTATCTAGGTAGTACAATTAGGCACTTTTTTGTAACCTTAAATTGATTTGAATCCTTATATTTAAACATTTTAATCTATTTATTTCTTTGATTCTCAATAAAAGATGCCATAGTCTCTTTATCCATAGCTCCTGGAATATACTGAGTTACATATCCTTCTTTATCAATTATAAACGTAGTTGGAAAAGCATTAATTCCATATTGATACGCTAATGCTCCATCTTCATCAAGTGCAACAGGGAAAGTATACCCTTCTTCTTTTAAGAAGTTAATCACATGTTCTCTTGAACCTTCTCTACCCAAATTAGGTGAAGCTACACCTAAAATTACTACATCTTCATTATTTTTCTTATAGTCTTTGTATAGTTGTTCTATGTGAGGCATTTCTTCTTTACATGGAGGACACCATGTAGCCCAGAAATTCAAAAATACAACTTTACCTTCATAATCACTTAATTTATGTGTCTTACCATATTGGTCTGTTAGAGTAAAATCAATAGACTTTATTCTCTCTTCATCTTTAGCTCCTGATTCATTATTTCCATCATTAGAGTCTTTTTGACCACCAGTATCACTAGAGCTATCTTCTTTATTATTAGAATTTGCTTGTTTATTATCTTCCTGATTACTTTCAATTTTACTATTTTGTGGGATATTAAAATGTTTGCTTATACTCCCAAATCCATTTACCATCATTAATATTCCTGATACTATAAGTATAAGCCCACCTATTTTTTTAATAATTTCCATGTTGGATTTTATCTTGTCTATAGTTTTAAAAAGTTTACTATAAAACATAGATGTAATTATGAATGGCAAAATAAATCCAATAGTATATACTGCTATTAAAAGATTTGCACTAAGGTGATTGGTTGAACTTGAAACCATTACTAATACAGATGCTAGTATCGGTCCAATACAAGGTGTCCACCCAAAACTAAACGTAAAACCTAATATAAAAGCTGTTATTGCTTTCATTTCTTTAAACTTTACATTAAATCTTTTTTCTCTATTCAATATTGAAGATTTAATTATTCCCATGTAAAATAAGCCCATGATAATAATTATAATCCCACCAATGAACATTATTAAATCTTTATTCTCACTAAAGAACATACTCAATACTCTTACTGATGAACCTAATATAAAAAATGTTGTCGAGATTCCAAGAGCAAAGAATATAGTATTTTTAAATAGAGAACTTCTTATAAAATTTGTCTTTCCTTCTTTTAAACTCTCTACACTACTATTTGATAATATACTCAAATAAATAGGCAAAATTGGCAATATACATGGTGAAAAAAACGACACTATACCTTCTATAAATACTAAAAATAAATTTACATTTTGCAAGCTAAAATTCCTCCTTATTTTATTTCCAAGATTAAAATTTTAAGATTTATTTATCACAGTTTAAGTTTTTATTACTCCACATTATCATTTTTTCCATAACAGGAAGTAATAGTAATCCTGACTCACTTAAAAAATAGGTTGACTCTACAATATTATTAACCAACCTTTTTTTCTTAACTATAATCTCTTGTTCAATTAAAAAATCTAATTGTTGAGTTAGCATTTTCTTACTACACTCTGGTATAGCTCTTTGTAACTCTCCAAATCTTTTTTTATCTTTTTGTATTTCCCATATTATTATAGCTACCCATTTTTTACCTAATATACTTGATAAAGCCTCTACTGGACAATCATATATCATGTCATCTATATTGTACATTTTACTCTCCTCTTTTCTTTAATATTAAATAAATTGTTATAACAGTATGTGTTTATAGGTATTATGTATACTTCTAACCTTACTTAATTAAAATTTTTATTGTATATCTCCCTAAAACAAATTATTTTAAGTTTCATGTAATTAATATATCAGTTTTATATACATATCACAATTGGTCACTTTTTTGTAACTACATAGAACTTAGCATAAAATCAAATTGAATAATTGTTATTGAAGTATATACCCTAATTCATTTCATTAAAATTTTGTCGATTCTAAACTGCATATAAAATTACTCTAATATAATAGTTCTTTGTATAAACAACTTATCCTGTTAAACTATTTTTCTACTTTAACAAACTTTATACAAAATACTAGACTTATATATTAATATTTACCCAAATTTATGCAAATTAAAAAGTCTGACCGATTGCTGTCAGTCAGACTTTAAAATAATAAACTTATTTTTCACTTATAAATCTAATAATATTGAAATAACATCAAAAGGTGCTATTTCATACACTTGTTGTTCTTGTAATTCTTCTATCGCATTTACTATTTTCCCGTTTCTACTTTTAAATATTCGTTCATCTAATATCATTTTCTTACTAGTTGGATTTTCCAATCTGATTACAAATTTTTCTTTACTATAGTAAGAAAGGTAACATGCTGACACAAGATAGTTCTCTGGTAAAGATATTATTTCCAATTCTCTACTTACAGATTTTTCAACGATAGATTTTTGAATCTTATTATCTATACGATACAAAAAGAAATTGTAGTCCTGTAATTGATAATTTACACATTCCTGTAGATACTTGTGAGTTAAACTTGCAACTTCTAATTCATCAAATGGTTTATAATTCATGTATACTGCAAATGAAAACTCTACCTCTTTAAGAATTTGGGCTTTATCAGTTTTAATTCTTATATGACCTTTTTTAGTCGTATCACCAGAAGCACGTCCTGGTCTATATAATAAGTCAGGCTTCCCTAATTCATCTGTAGTAGCAAGTAAAGTCAGTGCAATTTCATCTTCAATATGTTGATATTCTTTTATTCCTCTAGTAAATACAGTACAACTTCTATTTTGATTTGTCAGTGTAATATTACTTTCTAAAGGCTCTAAATCTATAGGCATCTCATTATAGATTTTTTCCCAGTTGTCAACAACTCCATTTTCTCTTGTTATATATCCAAATGGTAATGATGCTATATTTCTGTTATCTTTTATATCAGTTTTTACATGAACACGTAATCTATGATTGTGTATTGTATTATCAACATAAAGTTTTACTTCTATTAATGGATTTTCCTTTACTAAAGTAATACTAGCTTTTACACTTAATTTTCCATTAAGGTTTTTATTTTTCCTATCTTCTAGTGTAAGTGGTAGTAAAGTGATACCTTCAACCATTATTTTTTCATATCCTAGAACTTTTTCTGTAGATACTTTATTAAATGAAAGTTTGATATCTTCATCATCTTTTAATGGAGAAAAATCATAAGTATCTCCTGCATTTCCACTGTCTCTTAATGTTAAAAAATTTGATATATAAGTGCCATCTTTAAGCTGTAAATTTAAGCTTCCATCTTCATACATTATCTTATAATTATCATTAGATATAAAGGTATCATTAGATTCATTAAGTACCAGCATTTCCTTATCACTTGATTCAAAACTAACAACCTTATATCCAAGTGCAGGAAGCTGTATATTTATTCTTATTTTTAATATATAATAACCTGGCTCTTCAATAAATATATTACCAGCAGGTGTCTCTTCTAATATATTTTCTCTCGATTTAACATAAGTTTCTTCAATTATAGTGGCATCTAAATTATCTTTAAAACAAATATTTTTACTATCACTTACAACCTGTATCTCTTTATATCCATTAAAACTTTTAGCTTCTGTATTAAATATTAAAATATCATTTTTAGATAATTTAAGCGCTTCCGAAATTTTTTTAACAATAGTATTTTCAATACTATCACATATTTCGTTTGCTTCTCTTATACGATGAAGAATATCCTCTGTCACAGTATCAGTTACACATCCAGCCAAACTATCATGTGCTTGTCCTTCTAAAAGTTTTTTCCATGTATTTATCAATAACTGATTGCTTATTTCAATCTTACTCTTTTTGGCAATTACTAATAGTGGTTCTATCCTTTTAATCAACTTATTTTCTAGTTTATCACAGGCTAATTTTATATCCATTCTACTAGAACCAATTGATTTATGTATTCTCGCAAGTACTGGCTCTCTAAATTCACCCCTATAACTTTCTAGTGACTCTATAGATTTTACATACTTCAAAAACTCTTGATATGAGCTTGTTATATATGAATATTTTCCTATATCATTAATCTCTTTAACTTTGTTTTTAAAATCACCGATTATATTCAATTGGTCATTTCCTGAAGGTATTAGTACTTCATCTACATCACTATAAGATTTGATAAAATCAATTGCAGGGTCTAAACGTCCATTTACATACTTTGATGAAGGTTCTAAAAGCATACCTGTTCCATATCCATGTGGCATATTTACAGCATATATATAACTTTCACCATTTAGACTTTTCCACTTAAAGTATGGTGATTGAACCTGTTTACCAAGATGTATCCCTCTCCAAAAGAATATATTGTCAAGACCTACATGTTTTAATAAGACAGGCATTTGTGCATTAAATCCAAATGTATCTGGCAAATATCCAATTCTCATATACTTACCATATTTTTTACTTTCAAAAATACCAATCATTAAATTTCTTAAAATAGACTCTCCTCTAGCAAAGAATGCATCTGTTTGAGTAAACCATGGTCCAATATGCAGTCTATCTTCCTTTATTAGTTTTTTGATGATTTCTATTTTTTCTCTATGTAGTTGTACATAGTCATCCAAAATAGAAAGTTGGCCATCAAGTACAAAACTTACATCTGTATTACGTTCTAGTTCACCAATTATATCTGTAAATAGTTGTTCACTAAGTACTAATGCATCCCCAGAAGTAAAATACCATTCTCTATCCCAGTGTGTATGATTAACAATATGTGCTTTTATCATTTAATCTCCTCTGTTCCTTGTCTTTTATATTTAAGTCCAAAACTAATATTTAATACCTTATCTAGCATAAGATTTATATTGAATTTTAAGATTCCCACTCTGCTTCATCAAAATCATCTTCTTCAAATTCATCATCTTCAATTACTGGATTTCCACGTAATACTATAACTAGACCAGCCACAATTGCTGTTCCAACTGCTATTGATAATATATACATTGGCCAGTTCTCTACTGTAAACCACCCGTAAAATCCACTAATTGGAGTTGCATTTACTGAACCTAGACCAACCGCCATAGCTGAAGCAATTGCTGTTCCAATTACACATGAAGGGATTACTTTTAATGGAGATTCTACTGCAAAAGGAATAGCCCCTTCACTTACTCCAATTAGCCCCATTATAAGAGATGATTTACCTGCTTCACGTAACTGCTTATTATACTTCTGTTTTGCTAATATAGTAGCAAGGCCCAATCCTAATGGTGGTATAACAATTCCCACCATTGCAGCAGTATTAGGTGCATAAATTCCACTTGTTAATAATGCAAGTGATGTTGTTAAAGCTGCTTTATTAACTGGTCCACCTAAGTCAACTGCCATCATAGCTCCAATAATAGCTGCCATTAATATCTGATTTGTACCTGATAATCCATTTAACCAATTTTCTAATCCAGTATTTAATGTAGCAAAAGGAATACCTATCACATAATTGATTAATATAACAGTGATTAACGTACCAAATACTGGTACTATGAATATTGGTACTATTGAAGCTGCTGATTTTGGTAGTTTAACATGATTTTTAATAAATAAACATGTATATCCTGCTATTAAACCAACTGCTAAAGCTCCTAAAAATCCTGCTCCTATATCCTTAGCAATCATACCTCCAACAAGACCTGGTACAATGGCTAATTTGTCAGCTATAGAAAATCCTATAAATGCAGCAATTACAGGAAACATTAATCCTAAGGCAGTGCCTCCAAAACCATCTAAATCATGCAATAGTCTAACAATACTACTAGCACTTTCTGCATATTTAGCATCCCATATATCTGGTATGTTATAGAAAGAACCTCCCACACGAGATATTGCCATTATCATAGCACCTGCAATTACCAATGGAATCATATATGAAATTCCTGTTAAGACATGCTTTTTTAACTCAGAGACTATCTTTTTTAACATTATATTTCCCTCCACTTATTTATTGTCAATTAACTTTAGTGCATCATTTATTACTTTTTCTGCGTCCTTTATAGGTGCATTAACTGGTACTTCTAATATATCTTTCCCTTCAAAACGTTCAGCATTTCTAACTTTAGTGTCTACTGCAAATATTACTACTTCTGCAATTTGTGCATCCTTTTCAGTTAATTCATTATCTATCCCTGTAGCTCCTTGTGTTTCAACTTTTATAAGGTGTCCCATTTTTTTTGAAGCTTTCTTTAATGCTTGTGCTGCCATATATGTATGTGCAACTCCTGTCGCACATGCTGTTACTGCTATGATTTTTCTTTTCATCTCTACATATCTCCTTCATTAAATATATTAATTATTTCTTGTTCTGAATTAGCTAATTTTAGTGCATCCACATTGTCATCATCCATAAGCTTAGTGGCCAATTTAGATAATAATACAAGATGATTACTATCCTTATCAATATCACTTATAGCCAGTAAGAAAATACTATCTACTGGTTTTTCATCTAAAGCGTCCCACTCAATCTTATTTTTAGTTCTTGCAAATACTATAGAAGATTGCTTGACAGCATTGCTTTTCCCATGAGGAATAGCAATCCCATTACCAATACCTGTGGTTGCATGTTCTTCTCTTTCTAAAACAGACTTAACATATTCTTCTTTGTTATCTACAATTCCATTTTTAACAAATATACTACTCAATTCTTTTATTGTTTCCTCTTTTGTAGTTGTAGCAAGATTAAAAACAATTTGCTCTTTTTTTAATACATCTGATATTTTCACTCTATATTCTCCTCCATTAGCAAATCGTACACTTCTTTTGGTGAAGTTGCACTTAATATGTCATCTATATTTTTTTTATTGTCAATGAAATCATAAAAAACTTCATATATTTCATCAAGCTCTAAGTTTTTGTCATTTTCTAATGAAATAAAGAAAATAACTTCTACCTTTTCATTTCCCCATGTAATAGGATTTTTTAAAGTTGCAACAGATATATTAGATTTTTTAATATAACTAGGATTAGCATGAGGTGTAGCTATAGATTGAAAAGAGGTGTAAGATAAACTTTCTCTCTCAATTGCACTCTCAGCGATTCCATTTCTTGCAAAACCTTTTTTTATCAAATTATCTGTTATACATTTAATTACATCTTCATAATTTAAAGCTTCAATATTTAATAGAATATTTTCTTTAAAGATTAGGTTTTTAAAAGATTTATATTTTTTAGAAGTATTCCCTGAAACATTTTGTATATTTTTTTCCAATGTTCTTATATCACTTTCATTTAAAATAGGGCTAACTATTATTGTAGGAATAGTCTCTAACTCTAAATAAATAGTACTTATCACCAAATCTGCATCAATTTTACTAGATACTAATTCTTGTACAGAAAGTATCTTTTCAATTTTTATCATAGGAAAGTATTTTTTTATCCTTGCAGATAATAATCTGGATGAACCTAGACCTGTACTACATACTAGAACAACTCTAACATTTTGTGGAAGTTCTTTCATTCTTTCCCTAAAAGCTTCAAAATGTAGCGCTATATAAGCACATTCATCATCATTTATCCTAATATCATATATAAATTCAATTACCTTCTTTAAATCCAAAGCCTGTTCAAATGATAACGAAAAGTTTTGCTTTATTGTATTTACATATGGATTTTTAATACTAAGACCGTATTTCAATCTATTTATTGATGAATGTACATGTGAAGTTAGTCCATCAATCAAATCTTTGTCGTAAGCTGTCTCATACAATGTATTTTTAATAATTTCTCGAAGATTTGAGATATTATTTGTATTTGTCTCATAGTGATTATCTGACGTATCTTTTAGTTCAGTAGTATCTCTATGTTGGTCAGATGCTACTAGATGTAAATTTATATATCCAATTTCAGATTTTGGCAATAGTATAGAAAACTTTTGCTCTAGTTGTTTTGCTAAATAAGTTGTATTTGACATTTGATTATTTTCAATATTACCAACATACAAGCTTTCTTCTATATACTCACCTTTTCTAATCCTCTCTACAGCTATGACTAAATGGATAACTAATGACTGAAATTCATAATCAGAAAACTCAAAATTTCTTTCTCTGCTGAAATTCCTAAGAATGTCAATGATTATAGATAAATCATCTTCAGAAAAAATACCATTTACATCTGCTTGTATTTTTTCAAAGGCCTGATAAAAGCTTTCTTGTTCTTGCTTAATATACCAGTTTCTGCTCCAAAATTTATGTATAAACTTAGCAGTAAGTTGCCTTTTATCTCTTTCACTTATATCCAATTTTATTCCTTTACTAGGTTTTTTATATATAGATACTCCTTCATTTTTTAGCAATTTTTCAACCTCAGCTAAATCTCTTTCAATAGTTCCACGACTTATATATAATTCGTCAGAGATTTGTTGTATAGTGATATAATCATTACTTTTCAACAATATTGAATATATATATATTACTCTCTCCTCTCTAGTTGTAGGAATTTGACTTCCTTTATTATCTAGGTAAGGAAGTATTTTTTTCAAATCTCCATCAATATAAACACCTATTTTAGGTTTTCTCACTAAAGAAAGACCTATCTTTTTGAGCACTGCTTCTACTTCTTTAAGAGATTTTGAAACTGTTTTTTCTGAGACATCTAAATCATCTGCTATTTCTTTGACAGTTGTATGACCTTCTTTTAATAAAAACTTTATTATTCTAATTTCACGATTTTGAATCATATCAGTTAACATTTTCAAATTTACTCCTTCCCTTTGTTTTTATTCTAATGGAAAATGTTTTTCTAAAAAACTACTAATATTTCCTTATTAAATACGGTAATTTTGATGTATTGAATACTTTAATTTTAGATGATAAATTAAAAACTGTCTAAATTTAATATGAAAGGAAATAACCTAATGCTGACAATAATTATTGCTTTGCTTCCTGTAATGGGATGGGGATTTATGCCTATAGTTGCGAATCTTAAAAAAAGTTCTCCTTATGAACAACTTTTAGGTACATCTATAAGTGCGTTTATATTTTCCACTATAATAACTTTGGTTATGCATCCTGAGATTACATTTTTTTCATTCTTTGTAAGTATGATTTCTGGGATATTCTGGAGTTTAGGACAACTAATGCAGTTTAAAGCAATTCAAATTACTAGTGTATCTAAAGTAATGCCAATTTCAAATGGTTCACAATTGACTTTTACAACACTATTAGCTGTACTCTTATTTAATGAGTGGACTAGTTCTAAAATGTTCTTGATTGGTTCTTCATCGATATTATGTATAGTACTTGGCATACTTCTTACAAACTATCAAACAAAAAAATCTACTGACAACAATATGTTAAAATGTGTAGGAGTTGTATTATTATCTTCTTTATTTTTAGCATTATATGTTGTAACTAATCAAATATTTTCAATCGAAGGATATAGAATTATATTACCTCAATCTGTGGGTATGTTGATAACTTCATTTATTATTGTGAAGTATTTTTCTAAAGAAATTGTATATAAGGAAAATGTTTTATTTAATTTAATTACTGGAGTACTATGGTCAATAGCAAATTTAGGTATGTTTATAACAACTAATACATTTGGGGTTACAATAAGTTTTTCTATTTCCCAAAGTTGTGTGATAGTAGCCACTTTAGGAGGTATTATATTCTTTAAAGAGAAGAAAAATAAAAAAGAATGGTTTTCTATTTTTCTTGGCATAATATTAATCATGTCTGGTGTCCTTATGCTGAGTATTATAAAATAACTATTTATTTGTTTGAACAATTTTATTTATATATTTAGAGTTAATTGTATTATTAAAAATTAATTATACAATTAAAGCCTGTAAATTTAGTTTTTAAAATTTACAGGCTACTATAATTCTATTTAATCTTAAGTTTTTCATCTTCAACAAGTTTATTTGCAACCCACTCTGTGACTTGACCTGTTATTTTAATACAGTGTTCTTTTCTTTCAGGAGACATAAAGTTATCACCATCCCACTTCTTTGTAATAACTCTACAACATGTTGCACCATACTCTTTCTTAATATAATCATGTAAATCCTTAGCATATTCAAACATCTTTGGATTCATAGTTTCACCATGAACTCTTCCATATACAATACCTAAAGCCATTTCACCTCCAGATATTGCTCCACAAAGACATTGTGCTTTTCCAAGTCCTATTGGAAATCCTGATGCTAACTTAGTTATCTCGGGGCTCAAAGGTTGTCCTAAAGCATCATTTATTGTTTGAAGAACTGCTTCAGAACAAAAAAACTCTCCTTTTCTAAAGTATTCTTCTGCTATTGCTCTAACCTCTTTTACATATTCCTCTTTTGTTTTCATTCGTTTATCCTCCAATAAAATTAAGCTAAATTAAATTTCTAAAATTCATATCACTTTCATCCATTGATATTAATATCTTTACTAAATACGTATATTTAATAATTTTTATTTAGCTTTAGATGTAGTTTCTGATTTACTAAGATATATAATAAATAAAACTAAAACATACAAAATAATCACTGTAGCTATTATCTCTTCTAGTTTAGAAACATATAAAATCCAACTTACAGGATGGCCTGATTTAATTAGACAACCATTCATTAGTTTCATACCCATTGCACTTATTGCCATAGGGAATGTAAATGCAGCAAAACTTGGATAAAAAGGCAATCTTAATAATTTTGGTAAATACCCCAAAACTATAATATAAAATACAATCGAAAGTATAAATAACAAGTATAATATTACACTATTCTTATCTGAAAAAGAATTAATATATCCAGACAATAGTAATGACCCTGGTGCAGCTAATATAGCTATACTTGGTAAAGATGGTTCAGGCATTTCCTTGATTATCCACACTCTTTTTAAAACTACTGGTATAAGAACTATATAAGATATAAATCCTATCCAAAAAGCAACTTTACCTATTAAAAACTGATTAAATGCTGGTGCTGTAACACTTGCTGCAACTATCCCAACATAGACTATATACCAAGATGGAAATACTGCTTTTATTGAAAATTCAACTAAGAATTTCTTACTAAATAAGATTATCAACACAATATGACCTACGACTCCGATGCTCCAAATTACAATACCTAATTCTAAAGATAATGGTTTTACATATGTAGCAAATATCATCGTTGCCATTGTTATAGTTGGAAATGTACTTGATATTAAGGGGTTTTCTAATTGCTCTTTAACACCCTTTTTTAGTAATACTATTTTGACCATGTAAATTGCATATAAAACAAATCCTATAAATCCAATTACATTACGTAATGATTCACTATAAGATTGTAATAAGTTACCTAAAGTAAATATTGATAAAATCAGACTTGCAATAGGTATAGGATATTTTTTTAAAAAATTCAAATTCTACCTCCTTTGTTACTAAGTTATTTGTATTTTTAATTATATCAAAAAAATGGTCAAGTTGACATATTGTGACCATTTTTCTTATATAGAAAATATCTATTAAGTTTAATTTCATTATTATAAGTATCTATATACTTAATATATTAAGGCGATTGGTTTATTTATTTAATATCTAGTAGAATTATTTCTGGTTTGCATATTTTAATGACCATGGACAACTCATCATACATTTCAATACACAAAAACACTTTGAAATATCAATAAGAGACTCTCTTTTCCCTGGCAAAGCCCACTCATTTCCATGTATAGCTTTTGCAGGACAGTTTTCTACACAAATATTACAATCTGAACACTTCGAATCCATTAAAGGATATCTTTCAACAGAAATTGGAGCATCTGTAAGCACAGTACACATGCTAAAAGCACAACCATATTCCTCAGTTACAAACAAATTATTTTTTCCCATAAATCCAATACCACTAATATTTGCTATTGTCTTATGTGGTAAAGTACTAATACCTGATTGCATTGTTGGATTAATATAACCCTTTTCAGAATATCCATGTTCTAGATTATTTTTTTCTGATTGAGAATAAGCTTTATAACCTTTATCTTGAATATATTTTGAAATCCAATCAGCTAACTCTTCTACTTTCTCCTCTTTTTCTAAGAAATCATCACTATCTGTAGGTAAGTTATTATATATATCTGTAACGAATTTTTTTGATAATCCTATACAAAATAAAATTGCTTTAGAAAAACCATGTGTTTGACTTGCTGGAAATTCAGATATATCAATAAAACGAACAATATCTACACCTTTACTGTGTAAAATACATTTCAATTCATCATTCATATTTAACTCCTTCCAGAATTAACAAAGTAAAAATAGCATTATATATTGGTAGACTTTTCCATTAGCATTATGTTAACCAGTACTTTGTACATTCTTTATTTCTACTCATAAAACCATATTCAATTAAATATCTTCTAATTGTTGCAAAATCATTATATATAGATTTTAAAATCTGATTGACTTCCTTTTCTGAATACTGCTTACCATACTCAAATTTTTCCAAAATCTTAGATAAAATTACAACTTTTTTCTTTTCCTTTGAGGAAAATACTTTTAATTTTAGAGGATTCATACTTTCAAAGGAAGTCTCTAAAATGTGTTTTCTCTCCTCTTCAGTTACTACATATCTTTCGTCAACCATTTTAGCATGTTCATGGATTGGTATTATAGTACTACCTCTATTAGATTTTTCTTCAAATACAGACTCATATAATGCTAAATACAGTTTAGCCTGTTTTGCTTTTTCTCTAAACATAAATTTTTGATGACGAATAGTAGATGTAGATACTTCAACCTTTTTTGCAATTTCCTTATCCGATAAATCACTAATAAATAATTGAAATAATTGTTTTTGATTTTCAGTCAGTGTGTTATATTTTGAATCACCATTAATCATTTTTTCTAAATAATCACTGTGCTCTAATTCCATATGCAATTCAATAGCCTTTGAAGCTTCAAAGAATCTATCACCTATTCTGTATATTTCTCCCACTTCATATGTTTTTGCACATGTAATGCAAATATAACAATTTAACTCATCATTAAATACATAACCTTGTTTAATATCATTGATAGAAAGATTTTCAATTTTCATATGTATATCTCCATTCTATAGTTTATGTTTTACATAGATACATTATATTAAAGTTTATTTATATAGTCAACATTTTCATTTTTTGTTTATGAAATTCGTTTATTTATTAATTTGAAATTAGAATATAAAAAAAGAAATTCCTCAATTAATAATTAAAGAATTTCTTTTTATTCAACAAACCTATGTGATTAATCTTATAAAATATAAATTTATAGATACTAATCCTATATTTTAGTTTTTTATTTAAACTCAATTATAGTGTCTTTTCCACCTTCAACACTATTACCTACATTATATGTATTCATATTGTACTCTGAATAATTAGTTATTGTAACTGGAGTAATAAGTGATATACCCTTTGATTCAATCAAAGAACGGTTAATCTTCAACATTGGTGTTCCTTCTTTGACCTGTTCACCCACACTTACTAACGCTTCAAACCCTTCGCCTTTTAGATTTACCGTATCTAGACCAACATGAATAAGAAGCTCCATTCCATTTTCTAATTCTATTACAAATGCATGTTTAGTTTCTGCTATTACTGCTATCTTTCCATTAAGTGGCGCATAAACAATGTCTCCTGTAGAATCTATAGCTACACCTTCTCCCATAAGTTTTTGAGAAAATACAGCATCTGGAATTTTATATAATTCTATTACTTTCCCTGATATGGGCGACTTTATTGATTTCTTTTTAAACATTTTGAACATAAAACATACTCTCCTTCTTTACTTTTAACCATTATTAGCTGCTTTTAGTTTCTCACCTAGACTTCCTCCTGGATGGTATTTATAAAAATCAGCTGAATCAAAATTACTATTTTTAGATAATGCACATGCAATAGAATCTCCTAAAACTAAAGTAATCGTAGATGATGTTGTTGGTGCTAAATTTAAGTGGTCTGCTTCATCCTTTGCTGGATATATTAAAGCATAATCACACTCTGTTGCCAATACTGAATTTCTATTTGAAGTAAATGCAATTGTTTTAGAACCAATTGCTTTAACATACTTTATACAATTCACTACTTCCATAGAATTTCCACTATTTGAGATTAGAATTGTAATATCTTTGCTTTCAATCATTCCCAAATCTCCATGTACTGCCTCTGTTGCATGTACAAAAAAGCTTGGTGTCCCAGTACTGGCAAATGTAGCTGCCAATTTCTTACCTATATGTGCAGATTTACCTACACCCATAAAAATCACTTTACCTTCACAGTTGGCAATTTCATTAACTATACTTTCATATTCAATACCTGCTTCATCTATTAAACATTTTATGGCATTCATTTCAGTAGTCATAACATCAACCATTGTTTTTAAATAGCTCATAACTATCTCCCTTTCTATATTAAATATTTTTTGCAATATAATCTATAGTTTTTTTAATTCTATTTAAACCATCTTCAAGTTTCTCCCTTGAACAGGCTACATTTAATCGTAAATAAAATTCACTTTCTTCACCATATACATTTCCTGACATAATAGCTACTTCTCCAATATCCATCAATAACTTTTGAAATATATCACTACTTACCTTAAGGTCAGAAAAATCTATCCAAGCAAAATAACAACCTTCTGGCATAACCAACTTTAATGGCTCTAAATTATCCTTTATATACTTAATTGTATACTCAAGATTATCTTTAAGATATTTTAATAACTCATCCAACCAATATTCACAATCATTATAACAAACCATTGTTGCTAGTATTGCCAGTATTGCAGGTGAGTTTACAAAATCACGATATCTAGTGATATTTTCAAATTTATTTCTCGTACTCTCATTTGGTATAATCACATATGACCCAGTCAATGCTGGTATATTAAAAGACTTCGATGCTGATGTACAAATAAATATAGAATCTAAATAGCTTTCTGCAACCTTTAAAATAGGAGTCATTCTATTATCATACACAATATCCATATGTATATCATCTGATATTATCTTTACATTATTGTCTTTACAAATACCTATCATCTTAGCAAGTTCTAACTCACTCCACACTCTTCCAGTTGGATTATGTGGATTACATAAAATAAATATCTTAGATTCTTTGCACTTTTTCTCGAAATCATCAAAATCAATCAAATAGAATCCATCTTCATTTACAAGAGGTGATTTTATAATATTACGATTATTATTTGCTATAACATCATAAAAAGCATTATATGCAGGAGTATTTATCAAAATTCCATCTCCCTCATCACTGAATAGCTCAATAAGTTTACTAATTGAGTACATTACACTAGGACTGTAGTATATCCAATTACCATCAATATTACAATTAAACCTTTTAGTATACCAGTTTGTAACTGAATCTCTAAAATCCTCATGTTTCCATCTACTGTATCCCAAAACTCTATGATTCAATCTTTCCTGCAAAACTTCTGTTATTTCATATGGAAACTCTAAATCCATATCTGATATTGTAAAAGGAAGTAATCCCTTTTTTCCAAATCTATCTTCTACATAGTCCCATTGGGTACAATATGTACCCAATCGGTCTATTTTTTTATCAAAGTTAATCATTACATGCCTCCAAATGACCTTCCATAGCCTTATCCATTTGCTTTCTTAAAGAGTACACTTGAGTTCCTATAATTACTTGTATTGTGTGCTCGTCCAATTTAACAACTGCTATACCACCAGCTTCTTTAATTGCATCCTCATTTATCAATGATACATCTTCTAATTTTAAACGTAATCTAGTTACACAATTGTCTAATGATAATATATTAGATTGCCCACCTAACGCAGCTATCATCTGTTGTCCTTTATATGTAGATAAATTTTTAAAATCTGAACCATTTCCTTCAGATACTTTTAGCTCTTTATCCTCACGTCCTGGAGTCTTTATATTAAACTTAATAATTGCCCACTTAAATACAAAATAGTATATTGCAAAGTATAAAGCTGCTACTAATACTGCTATTGGCCATCCTGTAGCTGTTCCTCTTAACACACCAAAACTTATGAATGCAATTAAATCTCCTGTGAATCCCATTAATACACCTAAGTATGGAAGTACCATGTTTGCTAAACCATTCATAAATGTATGGAAAGCAAATAATGCTGGTGAGATAAATAAGAATAAGAATTCTATTGGCTCACTTATACCACCTATAATAACTGTCAACACTCCTGATATTAAAAGCCCCTTAAGTGCTTTTCTATTTTCTGGTTTTGCTGTACGATATATAGCTAATGCAGCACCAGCTAATCCATATTGAATCATTAATTTACCTTGTTCCATTTTACCAGCTAAATCAAGAGGTATAATCTGATTATTCTCTACATATGCCATAAACATATTCAATGTACCAAAGTATGTTTCTCCATCAATAACAGCAGTTCCACCTATTGGTGTAAAACGGAATACAGATGTTACAAGATGATTTAATCCAAATGGAATTGTAACTCTTTCTGCCACTGCGTATGAGAAATATCCCAATGGCCCAGCTGAAGAAATCCATTTTCCTAAATTTTGGAATGCATTGAAAAATGGTGGCCAAACAATAGGTATTAATAATCCGACAATACTCATAACTATTAAACTCACAATTGGAACTAGTCTTGGCCCACTGTAGAATCCTAATGATTCTGGCATTTTTAAATTACTAACTTTATCATATATTGCATAAACAATTAGACCTGCTACAATACCACCTAAAACACTTGTATTATATGTTTGTATTCCCATAATCATAGCTTGACCATTAGTTGACATTTGGTCTACTGGTACTAATAAATCAGCTCTTGTTAAATAAAAATTCGTACCTATATGCATTGCTATAAATCCTACTAGACCTGAAAAAGCTCCAAACTCTTTTTCTTTTTTTAATAATCCCAATGGAATTGCCATTGCAAATAATGCTCCCAAATTATTAAATGCAAATAATCCTATTGTCAGCATGAAATTTAAAATCATGTTGACATATTCATTTCCTAAAAACGGAACCATGGCAATCATCTTAGGGTCTGTAAAACCTGCACCAAGTCCTAACATCATCCCTGAAACACTAAGTAGTGCTATTGGGAACATAAACGTTTTTCCTAACATTTGGAAGAAGTTCCATAAACCTAACTTATTTTTTTTCATAATTTTACCCTCCTATTTTTATCTAAAAACATAATCAAATTTATAGAAAAACCTAAATCAAAAAACTCAATCCAACAATTAAGTTCAATGATTTAGGTTTTGCCTGCTCAACCAGTTACAATCCTAAAACTCACTGTCTATATTTAATAAAAAAACCTAAATCAAAAAACTTAACCTAATAGTTAAATTCAATGATTTAGGTTTTGCCTGCTTAACCAGTTACAATCCTAAAACTCACTGCTTGTATTTAATAAAAAAACCTAAATCAAAAAACTTAATCTAATAGTTAAGTTCAATGATTTAGGTTTTGCCTGCTTAACCAGTTACAATCCTAAAACTCACTGTCTGTATTTAATAAAAAAGCCTAAATCAAAAAACTTAATCTAATAGTTAAGTTCAATGACTTAGGTTTTGCCTGCTTATCAGTTACAATCCTAACAACCACTGTTTGTTATTTTATTTATGTGAATCATTAGATATAATTCTTCTTCTTTACTAATCTTATATTCAAATCTGTCTAATACCAATGCTGCAATTTCCTCAGTACATATTTTAGGTTTATTATAATTTTTATTCACCAACTTATACATATCTTCAATATCACTATCTTTATAAGTTTCTTTTCTTAGAATCCTTTGAACAAAAAACTTTAAGTGAGTTATAAGTCTAGTGTAATTTAGTGAATTTACATCTAATTTAAACCCATGTACTTCTTCAATTATCTGAATAACTTGTTTTGAAAACTCTAGTATATTAATACCTTCATCCTTCTGAGAATTCTCCAACCCATTGATTATATGAATAGCTATGTATCCAGCTTCATCTTCAGGCAATTTTATTCCTATCTTTTTTTCAATTTCATCAATTGCCCATAATCCAAATTCAAATTCTTCTCTATAAAGTTGTTTTGTCTCATTCAATATTAAGTTTGGTAATTTTATACCTTGTTTTTCTCTTTGGACAGCGAATTCTATGTGACTAGTTAAGGCTAATATTATTGAATCATTCACTTGAGTATTTAAAACTTCATTAGCCTTTTCTATAATTTCTTCTGAAATTTTAAAGTATTCAATAGAGGTCTTGTTAAGTATTTGATTGTATTTGTCTTTTTGATTATCTTGAACAAAATATTTCTTAGAAATCAAATTTTCATCTATCAAATCTCCTACTTTTTTCTTGAATCCAACTCCAGCACCAGTAATAATTATTTCTGTGCCATCTTCTAGGGAGCTTACTACTACATTGTTATTAAATATTTTTTTTATATTCACTATAAATCCCCTCTAAAAAAAATCTCTCATCACAATTACATAGTATATTATATTTAATTTAATGTCAATATTTAAAATTTCATTTTCGAATATATTTTGCATTTTCCCCTATAATACTACAATAACAAAATATTTTAAATCCTCTTAATTAAATTGTCATATTTTATCGTTTTTTTATTTAAATATATTCAAGTATTTCTTTTGTGTATTCAATTAATTAAAATTACTCTATATTTTATCTTCTAAAACTAATTTTTAATTGTTTTCCAGTATTTTCAAGTATTTTAATTTAAAAAATATATGTATTTATTGAAATTCAGATTATAGTGTATTGCTAATCTTTTCTCAAATATATATGTATTAAATAATATAACTTTTAATTTTCATAAATTAGACTATATTTTTTATAATATTTTTTATAACTTTATTTGTATTATATTTTTTGTTTTTCTGTTGAATTATAGTACTTGTTTATCTCCTATAACTTTAAAAATACTTTTTTTAATTATTTACAATGCATTTTCATTCCTTTTATTTAGCTACATCTTTACTATTTTTATAAGCGTACTATTCATGTCTATTACTATCTTCAATGAATATTTAACATTTTATGTAAAATTTATAAAAAAATGTATATAAATTTAAATAAGTGACTATACTAAAAACATGATACGGATAACCAATAAGTTCAACCTATCTCCCCCAAAATAGAATGAGTTACAGTTTCCCCCAACTGTAGCTCATTTTCGTGTAATTTAATAGTTTAATCTATCTCATTATCTCTACTTTTTATAAACATTAATTTTCCATTATTCATTCCCCATAACTCATCAGCATATAAAGCAATTCTATCAAAAGTTGTAGCTATTATCACACATTTATTATCTTTAGAGGCTAGTTCATAAAATACATCTACAAAACTTTTTTCACTTTTATCATCAGCTTTTTCTATAATATCATCACAAACTATTAAATTTGGATTATTAGACAGTGCCCTAGCAATACAGACTTTCTTCTTATCATAGTGACATAAATCTTTCACTTTGCAGTTTACTTTTTCTTTATCAATTCCTACTTTTTCTAGAATCTTATATATAATTTCATTCTTATTCTTTTCTCTATTTCCACCAATTAGCATAGTCAGAATAATATTATCTAAAACAGTAGCATTATTTAACAGATTATAGTCTTTAAATATTGCACCTATATGCTTACTTCTATAAATATTTTTATTTATACTTTTTAAATTTTCACCATTATATATAATACTTCCACTACTACAATCATTAAGACCTGCTATTGTAGATAACAAAGTACTCTTTCCTGCTCTAGTTTTTCCTATAATAACATACATTTTTCCAGTTTCAAATTCTACATTCACATCTTTTAATACAAACTTACTACTGCCCTCATATTTATAATTAACATCAATTAATTTAAGTATTGGCAATCTGCATCACCTAATTTCTATCATAAATTATTTGTATTGGCTTGTACATAATTGTACTATATATTGGTATTACGCCATTCAACAATATAAATATCATTGCCATAATAATTATATTAAGAATAAAATTTAAAATAGATTTATCTTTTAAACTTTTCATTTCTTGCTTGATACTATTATCATTTATATTTATATCTCCCACATAATCAGATAAATAGTCATTATATGTTATATTGTATTTATATTGATATTCAAAAACATAATTTGATATTGCTTTTTCTGATATACTTGCAATTCCTAATCCAAGTATAATACATATAAAAACCATTATAATACTTTCATAAATAAAACTTCTAATTATCCTAAACTTAGACATTCCAATTAGTCTCAATACTCCTATATCATATTTTATTTTTTTTATTGATATTACATAGCTTACCATCAATAATATCGACCCTAACACTAATATTCCAAGAGTAGATGTAAAAGCTACACTAGACAAATGTTTTATTGGTGTCATTAATTTATAATATGCTGACTCATCTATAGTAACTTTATAGATTTCACTTAGCCCCTTATTTCTTAATTCTTCCTCAAAAACCTTTCTACTATTAGAATCTTTAAGTAAAAAACTAGCACTTGTATAAAGTATCTGATTTTCTGGTTTAATCTTTTTTTCAAACTCAACTAAAGTGTCATATGAGGTTAATATATTGTTGTGTGTACTTGTGTCTTGAGTATTTTCTACTTTATTGCTATGTTTTTTCTTATATAGACCTACTATTTTTAGATTTAACTTCACATTAGTACCATAATCATTTAGCAAAGATATTGTATCTCCAACCTTAAACTTATTAGTTTCTAAAAAACCTTCACTTACTATACACTCATTTTCGTTTTGAAATACTCTTCCTTTACTTATATCTAAATTATAGTATTTGAGACTTGTATTTTTATCCGTAAATCCCATAACTACATAGTTTGTTGCTATGTTATCATAGACAAGATTTTTATCATTCCTAACTACATGTTTTTTATTATTGTCGAGATATACCATAAGATTCCCTATAAGTGATATTTTTTTTACATATTTTGATTTTGAAAAATTTAGATAGTCGTCCAAATTTAAAATATCATATCCTCTCAAAGATTCTGCTGAATCATTTTGGACAATCTTTTTTTCATTAATTTTAATGCTAACCTCTGACTCAAGTTTTTTCTCATATTTTTGCTTTATAATAGATGTACTTAAATTTATTATTGAGGAAATAGCTATTGATAAAACCATTAATAACATAATAACTATACTAAATGAACTATGAACTTTATTTCTAATCAAATTTTTGATTGCATTATTTAAAATATACACTTTATATCTCCTCTTATTAATTGAATACTATGTTAGCAATATTATTATAATTTTCATTAATTCTTACCTATATTCTTTAAATACTAAATAAAATGTTGAGCCTTTATTTTCTTCACTTTCAACCCATATAAAGCCATTACATAAATTACATACATGCTTTACTAAGCTAAGACCTATACCATATCCATCTTTATTTAGTTCATTTATTCTATATCTATCATAAAATATTTTATCTATATGATGCTTATTCATTCCAATACCATTATCTTTTACCAACACAATAACACTGCCCTTTTGATTTTTTACATTTACATATATATCTTTACCTTCTCCATACTTTATTGCATTATCTAAAAGATTGGATACTCCTCTATAAATCCACTTTTCTTTTCCATAGATACTCATATTTTCATCTTCATCAAAATCAAATTTTAAATTACTATACACTTTAGAATAATTATCACATACTTGTGCACATATTAAGGCTATATCAACCTCATACATATCCTCATTATTTTTTATATCACTTATTGCAAGTACATCTTCTACGCTATTTGAAACTTTATCAAGAGTATTTAATAACTCCTTATTTCCATCAAGCTCTAAACTTGTTCTCAATATAGATATAGCATTTTTTTGTTCATGTGATAGATATGAATTCAATCTTTTATAGTCCTCAATATGAGAATCAAATTTATTTTTTAAATCTTTATATACTCTAGACATAATAGGGTCTATACTCAATATTTCATTCTCATCTTTAATGTTATTTATATTATTCAATATTTCTATTCTTTCTTTAAATTCCAATCGATTTAGTATCGCTAAAAGTATAAAGTTAGATGTTACTATAAAAGCAAAAAATAGTATCATCACTACATTAAAATTATTCTTAAGTATTAAATTATAATTATTCATTGCTATTTTATCTGTATCATACACATTATCTAGGGCTATCTCACCATTAAATGGAGTTAGTTCTTTATAAACTGAGTTCTTATCTGTATCAGGTGTGTTTATAATATAATTTATACCTATTGTAAAAATTATAAAAACTATAACAGAATATAAGATTAACACTATAGTTTTTTTATCTTTTAATCCTTGCATATAGAATATCCTATCCCTCTAGTTGTTATTATTATCTCTTTACCTGCCTCTTCTTTTAATTTCTTTTTTAATCTAGCTATATGTACCCTTAATACAGATGATAATGGGTCAAAATATTCATCATAAACGTGTTCTGATATATCTATACTTGACACAATATTTGGATACCTACTTGCAATATATTCTGCTATATCAAATTCTTTAGTCCCCAACTTTACTTCTTTATCATATACATACACTTTTCTTGATGCTGGATTTATTGTAATAGGTCCTGCTTTTATATCTGGATTTGTCCTACCATAAAATCTTCTTATAACAGCTTGTATCCTCGCTCTTAATTCTATAATTTGAAATGGCTTTACTATATAATCATCAGCACCTAAATCAAGACCTTTAGCTAACTCATTTACTCCATCTCTCGCAGTTACAATTATTATTGGAGTATTTAGATTATTGCTTCTAAAAAATTCTAATATCTCTATTCCATCTTTATCAGGTAAATTTAAATCTAATAATATAGCATCATAGTCATTTATAAATGCTTTTTCTTCTCCATCTAATCCACAATTTGCTATATCTACTACAAGCCCTTCATTTTCCAGACCTGACTTTATATTATAAGAAAGTTCCTTATTATCCTCTATTATTAATACTCTCATATAATCATCTCCTAAATAAAATATCAATCTCTTTATTATATATAATGAATGTTTACTGAATGTTAATCTAACTCTATAACTATTTATATTTTAAACAAAACTCAACTTTATTATTATTTAAATATTTGTACTTGTCAAATTCGAGTTGACTCAATCCAGCCTTTAAATATCTCTAGTAAGATATTTAATAATCAATTCACAAATATTAATAAAATCAACAAACAATTTAATAGGCATTAATTAACAAAACCTCTTCTAAAAACATAACATATATTAAACAAGCTCTTGATTAAAACTTAAGCTTGTTTAATAAAAAATAAAATAGTTTATTAGATAAGGGGTTTTTTTATGCCATTCATGGATTTATCAGAATACATTGAAGGTGCAAATCTTAAAGTTAAAACTAAAAATGGTGAAACTGTTAAAAGAATATATTTTAACAACTCTGCTACTCCATTAGTTTTAAAAAACGTGGTAGATAATTTAAATTGTGAGATTCCTTGGCTTACTTATATCAATGCTCCAGGAATAATCTCAGAAAAAAATACTTTAGAATATGAGAATGTACGACATACTATTCTCAAGCTTATTGATGGAGATAAAGAAAAAGACTCTGTTATTTATGTGAAAAGTGCTACAGAGGGAATCAACTTATTAGCAGAATTTTTTAAGAAAGAAAATTCAAATAAACTTGTTATTACTACAGCAATGGAGCATATGGCCAATTATCTGCCTTTTAAAGTTAATTTTCCTACAAAGGTTGTTGGAATTACAGAAAAAGGAGAACTTGATTTGTGTCAATTAGAAAATATGCTTAAAAATAATGCTGGTAATGTATCTCTTGTTACAGTCACAGGTGCTAGTAATGTTACAGGTATAACCACTCCTATATATGAAATAGCAAGAATGGCTCATAAGTATGGTGCCAAGATATTAGTAGATATTGTTCAAGTAATTCAGCACAAACCTTTTTCAATGATGCCATATGAATGTGATGAGCATATAGATTTTATTGTTTTTAGTGGGCATAAATGCTATTCCCCACTAAATGGAGGTGCTCTAGTAGGCCCTAAATCATTCTTTGAAAAATTTACTCCTGCACTATATGGCTCAGGTTCTACCAAGTTTGTATCCGACGACAAAATAATATATGCAAATATCCCACAGCGTTTTGAAGCAGGATATCCAGAATATTTTGGAACTCTTGCAATGGGAAAAGCACTAAATACTTTAAATAAAATTGGTCTAAGCAGAATTTCAAGATATGAAAGAGAATTATTTTTATATACTAAAGAAGAATTGAAGAAAATACCCAACGTGATAATATATGGAGATAAATCAAACAATGTAATTATCCCAAATATATCTTTCAATATAAGTAATATGTATTATAAAGATGTCGCAAAATATCTAGTTAATAACTTTGGAATAGAAACTGGAGCCGGATTAGTAGGAGCAGATATTTATGTACAAAGACTATTAGGTATAAGCCCAAAAGAAGCATACATCAGATTTATGAGGGAAAATCCTGTAGGTCTTGTTAGGATAAGTTTAGGGATGTACAATACTTTTGATGAGATAGATAGATTTATATATGCTATTAAAACTTTGGCTTTTAAATAAGATTTTTCTATTCTTCTTCAGCAATAGATAAAGATTAATCTTATTGCCACATAAAAAATGAACTATATCAAAATACTTTTAATCATCAAAAGAGATACATTTTTTATACAAAACCTATATAATATTCAATGTAAAAAGGTGAATTCATCTAATGGAATTCACCTTTTTACATTGAACTTTTATTTTTAATAACCTTTCCTTTTTCTTTTATATAAATAATATATCATTAGATAATATCATTAACAATTAGGCACTTATTTGTAACCACTTCAACGATTTATATTATATAAATATAAACAAAAAAACTCACTGTGATGAGTTTTTTGTTTGCATATGAGATTTATTTTAATTACATATATGATTCAACTTTCTTTTTCAAATTATCTTTAGGTATGAATCCTATTAATCTATCTACAGGTTTTCCATCTTTAAATATTATTACAGTTGGTACTGTAGATACTTCAAATTCTTGAGCTAATTCTATACTTTGGTCTATATCCACTTTTAAAAAATTTGCTTTTTCAGCCATCTCATTTCCTAATGCTTCATATACTGGTGATAACATCTTACAAGGTCCACACCAAGTTGCGAAGAAATCTACAACCACTAATCCATCTTTATTTTCTACTTCGTTTATAAAATCATTATTATTTATTATTTTTGACATAACATATATCTCCTTTATTGTTTTCTTGATATTAATATACTACGACCCATGTAACAGTTCAATTAGTCACTTTTTTGTAACTACTCATTTTTAATAACTTTAATCTTACACCAGGTATAATTGTAATGTTAAATATTTATACTATAAACTTTTATTTTTCACTTAATTCTAGTTGACATTTCACTATTTAAGTTATAAAATCTAATTAATAACTACCTATGTAGTTATTAATATTTTATAAAAGGAGTTTACCTATGGATGATATAGTTAATGAGTTACAAAATATAGGATTTACAAAATATGAATCTCAAATATACATAGCATTATTAAAAGAAAATCCTTTAACAGGATACGAGATAAGCAAATTATCAGGCGTCCCACAATCAAAAGTCTATGAAAATATAACAAGACTAATAAACAATAATATAATTATCAATGTTGGAACTGACCCCATTAAATATGTACCTATAAATCCTAGTGAATTATTAAAAAATAAAAAAGAAGAATTTAATAATTCTATAGACAAACTAAATGATAACTTACAGGTATTAAATAAAGGTAAGAATATAGAATATGTTTTAAATATAAAAGGTGATAAAAATATCTTAAAAAAAGCAACAGAAATGATAAATAATGCAAGTCAAGAGATTATAATTTCTTGCCCTTATGAAGAAATTCTTGAACTAAAAAATGACCTTCTAGTTGCTTGTAAAAAAAATATTAATGTTGAAATACTACTTTTAGAAAATAAAATGCTTGAAGGTCTAAGTAATGTTCATATTCATGGAGGAAATGATACTACACTTGAAAATAAAAAACTTTACAAAGGAATGATTTTAATTGTAGATAACAATGAAATATTGACAGGAAACTTATCTGAAGGAAGTGAAGCTATTTCAATTTGGACAAAAAACTCTAATATTTTATATATTGGAACTCAATACATAAAACATGAAATTTATATTTCAGAAAAAACAAAGGGAGGTTTCAAAAATGAACAAAATTAAGATTAAACAAGTTGATGCTTTTACAACTGTACCTTTTGGTGGAAATCCTGCTGGTGTAGTTACTGATGCATCCAATATTTCTGATGAAATCAAGCAAAATGTGGCTAAAGAAATGAACTTATCAGAAACTGCATTCGTTTCAAAATCAAATGTAGCAGATTTCAAAGTGCAATTCTTTACACCTGGCTTAGAAGTTGATTTATGTGGTCATGCAACAGTAGGAGCTTTTCATGCACTTTTAGAAGAGGGAAAACTTGATACTAATAAAAATATATTTTATCAAGAGACAAAAGCTGGTGTGCTATCCGTAGAACTTAAAGAAATAGATAATGAAAATATATTTATGATGGAGCAAAATCCTCCTGAATTTGGAAATTTAGATAACTACAGAAAAGAACTTGCGAAAATGATAGGTGTAAATGAAGATAGACTTCTTGAATATCCAATTATGAAGGTAAATACTGGACTTTGGTGGCTTGTATTTGGATTAAAATCTTTAGATGATTTAAAAAATATTTCTCCAGACTTAAACGAAATCAAAAAATTTAGTGGTGAAAATAACATAATTGGTATAACTCCATTTTGCATAGAGACTATAGATAAAAAATGTGACTATCATTTAAGATCTATTGCACCATATGTTGGAGTTACAGAAGACCCTGTATGTGGAACTGGAAATGCTTGTGTATCATCTTATATAGTACAACATAATATTTTAGAAAAAACTAGTTTTATTGGTGAGGAAGGTAATTTTATAAACAGACCTGGAAAAGTATATGTAAATATAGAAAAGGAAAATAATAATATATCTTCTGTAAAAATTGGAGGAAGTGCTTATACTGTTTTAAGTGGAGAAATTATGTATTAATCCTTTATCTAATTTAATAAAAAAAATACTAGTCAATTAAGACTAGTATTTTTTTATCTATTTTCTAATAAATTTACTCTAATATATATAATAATATCATACTTAAGAGCAAATCTTTTTATTATTAATTAGTTACAAATCAACCTAATACAATATGATTACTGTAGATTAATCTATATAAAATAATAATTATTTATTGATTATTTATCATCCTCAACAAGTTTACTTAATGTCTTATCAGATAAGAATAATAGTATAGCTGCAACAAATAGTATTACTGGAATTACAGTGTATACCTTAATCATATCAAATTTAAGAGTGAATGCATATATATATCCATATCCTTGACCAGCTAAGAAAGTGGCAAATGTCCATACTCCCATAAGAACACCTAGAAGTTTCTTAGGTGCATACTTACTTACGAAAGAGTTTCCAAGTGGTGAGAATAACATTTCTCCAAAACTTAGAAGTATACCAAACATGATTATCCATATTATACTAGCTTTAGCAGTTTCAGGAGCTCCAACACCTCTTGAAAGTTCTGCTCCAACAAGCATTAAGAATGCAAGACCTAAGAATGTTAATCCAAGACCTGTCTTTTTAAATAAACTTATATCTCCTTGTGGTCTACTAGCAAGTTTGAACCATAACGCTCCAAGAACTGGCCCTAATACTATACATACAAGTGCATTTAATGAGTCAAACCAAGCAAGAGGAATTTCAAACCCTCCTATAGTCATGTCTACAAATGCTGCACCATAATCATAAACTGCAAGATAAGTTAAGTACCAGAATAACCAGAATACTACAGAGAAGAATGAAATAAGTATAATAGCCCAAATTCTCTTCTTATCCATACCTGTAAGAGGCGAATTATCTTTTGCTTCAACTTTTTCAGCAACTACACCTTCTTTAAATGGTCTCTTTCCTGCATTTCCAAGGAATCTCCATCCATATGTGAACCATATAGCACCTATTACACAAAGTACAGCTGCTATGAAGAAACATTGAGAGAATCCAAGCACACCATTTTTTGCAAATGTCTTAGCATAAAGTATCCCAACTGCTGTAGTTCCAATAAAAGAACCTATGTTAACAAAAGAATACTGTACTGAGAATGCTGTATCAAGCTCTTCTTGATTATCAAAAAGCTGTCCATTTACTGCTGATACGTTTCCTTTAAAGAATGCAGTACCAATTGAAACTAATATTATCATTGCATTTACCATAGAAACTGTAGTTGCAATAGAACCAAGATAATATCCAACTCCCATGATAAGCATACCTATAGGTATAGTATATCTGGCTCCTATCCATCTATCTGATATATATCCCCCAATGATTGGTGCAAGATATGTGAATGCAACAAGGTTAGCTTGCATTATAGCAGCTTGTCCCTTATCTATTCCAAGACCACCATGAATTACAGCTGTTGTAAGGAATATATAAATTAAAAATTTCGCAGAATAATATGCTGCTCTTTCAAATGAGAAAGTTGTAGAACAGATATAAAATCCTATAGGGAATTTACCCTTCTTATTTACTGTTGTGCTCATAAGTTTAAATCCTTTCTTAATTGTATTTTTATATTTTTACGTTTTATCCAGATTCTTTCTTTTTAATGAAAGATATGGTGACATTGTTTTGTAAAACAATTTGTAATAATTATTAAGATAATTGCGTTTTTATTTGTAGAGTTTATCTTTTCATGGAACAAATTTAATATGCTTTTTAATTATAAAGTTAATTATATAAATTCATTATTTTCAGATATATTTATAAATCATTAGATTCTTACTTAAAACCATGAAAAAATCTTCACCATAGCAATTCTTATTTTTTTACGTGATAGTATTTTACAAACTAAATTCCTCCTTTTGTGGCGACTTATATAATTACATTTAAGTGCTTTTTTAAAGGAGTCTCAAATAAAGCAACATATATTTATTAAAATAATGTTTTTATTTACTTTTTAAATCTATATATTACTTCATCTAACCAATTCTCAACTTAAACAAATAAACTACTATCTATTCACAGATTAGATTTATTTCTTATAATTAAGCTTATACTAAACACTGTGAATCTAAACATAAAAACTGTTACTTTAAAGTGATTATCAACATATTCGTTTTAATAATATTAACCGAAGCTATGTTATGTATTTATAATGTATTTCACACAAAAATGCCTCAATTTGAAAACTTTTTCACGAATATTTATTTTTCACCTCCCCCTATTTATTTCACCATGTAAATCGTACCATAAATATATACTTATATGCAAGGAAAAAATCGATTAATCGACAGTAAATAATTAGAAAAATTTAAATTATATTTGTCAAGTATATTATATAAAATATTTTGTATGGAAATATAAGTTAAATCAACCTCTAGAATGTTTTTTAGAAATGAAATTTTGACCTTTTTATTAGTTTATTTATTTCTTAAAATAAGCTTTTTGTATTCAATATATAATAAGCAAATCATACATTTCAAAATAGATATATTTTCTAAAAATAATATCAGTAAATAAGATATAAAAAAATTCAAATTGAATTTAAGAAATTTATTACGTTAATTAAATAACTGTTATATATTTAATTAACTTAATAGATTTCTTAAATTTTCAAACTTATATATACTTTATCTTCTAAAAATGAGTTCTTATCTTAAATTTCTAAATGTAGATAAATACAATTATTTCAAGTATATTATAAGTAATCCAACTAAACACGCCTAATAAATATTCTTTTAACAATATTGAAGCATTTATAAATAATTATATTTATTTATTATCTTAATTACACTTTAACTAAAAAAGAAAAAGTTTATTTAAAAACAAACTATTTAATCATTCCATATTACTCTAATAAAATTATTAACAAATTTTGTACAACTATAATTTTTCAAGTTATACTGTAAATATACAGTAATTTTCTTAATTATAAGTTTCATCATATATTTAGTCTTATTTTGTCGATTATATTTTTTTAAAAATATCCTAATCCAAAAACACTCTATTACAATAGATTTTCATATATAAAAAATAGTTCCTAAATAAATAACTATAAATGAAATTTAAATAAGATGGATTCTATTCAATATAGTATCCATCTTATTTGTTTAAAATAAAAAAATATTTGATAATATTATACAGTTTTTAACCTAGATAAACCATCGTACTATAAATCCAAGTAGCTAATTTTATAAATTGATTAAAAACAACAAAAAAATATTTATAAATGTATATTTTAAAATTAATTTTATACTTCATTTTACCTTTTGTGTTGAATATTAATTTTTTCAAATTTATTACAGTCTATATTTAAATTATGTATAATTATTTTAAATTCAATATTTTTTATGTTTTAATACTTACAATCTAAATTATATTCTGCTCGTATTTTTTAATTATATTTTATTAGATTATGATTTTTAAATAAAAGATACTATAAAATACTTTATTGAGGTATATGACTTGATATATATGAACTAACTTCATCAGGAGAGATATCTAAAATAGTTGCAAATTCTTCATTCAATAATCTTTCGGCTTCTTTCATTATATTGTCATCTGCTTGATGTGTTTTTTTACCAATAGATTTTACATACTCTTTATTATCATATATACTTCTTATTAGTTTTATTAACTCTTCACATTTACCATTTCTAAGTATTTTTTTAAATTGCTCACTTCTTGTTTTTTCATTGTCTATCCATAGTGTATCCATATTAGGAATATCATTTATTAATGAAATAACATTAATTTTAGAAAGTAACTTTCTCATTGGTACTTTCTCATTATCTACAGGAATTTTTATTACTGTGTTACTAGAGTAAATAGGGCTTAACACATAATACTCTTTTTTTATTCCTTTTGTAATCTGTTCGTTTGTTATATCCAGGACTTTACATACTCCTGTCATACCATACATTATATAATCATCAACCTTAAACAAAAAACATCACCATCCTTAATAAAAAATAGCTTTGGCAACTGAATTCATCTTGCCAAAACTATCTGCTATATATTATATTTTAACATATTTTGGGACTTTAATGTGAATAAAACTTATATTATTAAAATAAAAAAATACATTAACCACTAGTTAATGTATTTTTTTAGATTTACATCGCAAATATAAATTAAAATAGTTTATATTTTATGAGTACTTATAAAATTGGAGCTTGACTATTCATTGAATATCCATCACTTCTTACATCGTTTATCTCTAATATTTCATTCTTTATTTCGACTTTAGTAAGTTTCTTAACTGCTCCATAAGACTCTTTCAATGAAAGTTCATCTCCCCTTCCAGAAATAACCCATAAAATCTTGTACCCTTTAGGTATTACTTGTAGTTTACTTTCACCTTTCCCATCAGTAAAATAAACTAACAAATTAATCTTTTTATTATTGGCATATTCAAATACTGGAGAAAATCTAGTACCTCCACCTATACTAATTCTATCTTTTAGGTCCTTTTCGTTTCTCACCTTGTATACACGTCTAATTTCGTTATCACATTCTATAACCGTAATTTCATGACTATAGTTTTTCACAATATTGAGAACTTCTTTAATCGCTTGTTTAAACTCTTCATCACTGATACTTCCACTTATATCAAGAGCAACTGCTATTTCTGCTTTATGACTTCTAAGCTCTCCTCTCAGGTCTAATCTATTTGGTTGTCTTCTATTTCTTCTTGTTATAGTCTTCTTTTTATTACTTTCAACTGTACCCATTATCCTATTAAGATACAAGTTCCATGGCAATTCACCTTTACTATTTTTAATTGATGATATCATACTTTCTAAGTAAGCAGGAATTTTACCTTTTTGAGAACTATTAATAAATTTTTCAGTAAATTCTTTAAGAGTTTCTTCATCTATATCATTAGATTCTTCCCAAATATTATGAGTGTTTTCTGGACTATATTCAGTTTCTATATTTCCATATTTATCACTATCATCTTCTTCACCATCTTCATTCTCTTCTAGTAAATCTAATTCAGTTTGGATTTTTTCTACATAATATTCAAAAGGCTCATATGGCTCAAGTTTTAAGGAATATTTTAAATTTACCCATTCCAAAGTAGTTGCATATGGTGGCAAATTAGTTAAGAATTTATTTACTACTATGTCCATTGCCATATTGATAGCTAATGTACTGTACTTTCCTTTTAATTCCTTAGCTCTCACTAAATGCATAGATAGTATGTGATGAATTTCATGTTTAATTGTAGTTTCCATTTGCTCTATATCAAGTGTTAAAAAAATCATTGGATTAAAGTATATAACATATTTAGCTCCTTTAAAATTTACACCTGTAGGGCTACTTATATCAAATCTTATCTCTCTTGACATCTGAAACAAAAAATATCCATAAAAATTATCCTTTTCTTCCATAAGGCTTAAATTAACTTTATCTATAAGATTAAAAAACTCATACTTAAAATCTTTTGGTATATCTACATCAAATTTCTCATTCGCACGATTTGCCTTTAGCATAGAATGAGTACTTATAATTTCACTTGCTTTATTATAAAGTTCTTTTGCTTGCTTATCAAAATAATTTTCCATACATTATCCCCTTATTAGACTATAAGATTCAAAATATGATTTTACGAACTCTTCATTTTCTATGGCTTTTTTATACACTTCAGTATAACTGTTTCTAATATCCTTCATAATTCCTATCATTAAGTCTACAGGATATACTTTTAAAAATTCAATAAATCTATTAATATATTGATTTGATTCATATTTATCATTCTTAATATTTAATTCTAAGTTTTTTAAGATATTCATAGCTGATAGATAAAGCCTTGTATGACTTTCATCTTTTACTCTTTCTATAATAGAATCATCCATAGATTCTCCTAAAAAAACATCTTCATAAGATATTAATGGTTTAGAATCTGATTCAATAAAACTTATAAACTCTTCTGCAATAACCTTACCTATATTCCCTTTTATAACATTTAAAAATACTGCTCTAGGAATTGAATTGTTTTTTTCTTTATAAACTTTATAAATTTTAGATACTCTTTCATAACTTCTAGGAGTTGCTCTTACATCATCTTCATTTATCTTATGAAGATATTCTGGAAAAGTAGAAATAAATTCTATAACTTCTCTTTCAATTCCTTCATCAACTGCCCACTTTAACCATTGTGTATGCTCACTCTCCATATTCAGCCAAACAAATCTATTTTCTTGGGCTGCATCCATATCCACAACTTGATAATCAAAGTCTGAACCATATTTACTTGATGGGTTCATTGCTGCCAAAATCTTTACATCATCATGCAACTTATATCCATTAATCTCTCTATTCAAAATTAAATTCATAAGTTCTTGTTGCACTGTATGTTCACAACGATTTATCTCGTCTATAAATAAAAGAACACTCTTACCTTTAGATATCTCTTCATCAATTTCTCTTAATTTGTTATGAACAGCATATACTGTTGTTTTCTTTTCAATCTTATATCCATTTGAATTAACTCCTACATAAGATTCTATAGTTGGAAGACCACCTATTTCACCCTCTTTAAGCAGGTTCCCATCAATAACAACTAAACTCCAATTATTTTCTTCAGCAAGTTTTTTTGCTAAAGCTGTTTTTCCTATCCCACTTTCTCCCACTATTAAGGGAACTTCTCCAGTGGATAATATTAAGTCAACGCTTTTTAATGTGTCTATAAAATTCATTTTTCTCTCTCCTACATAATCTTTAATTTCTCATCCACAGCTATTTTTTTTGCTGCCTTACTTCCATACTTATAAATAAACATAATTTTATCTATTGGCAGATTTTCACTATTCCTATCTATAACACTACAGTTTAAAAAATCTCTAACATATTTTTCTTCAACATTTTCCTTTGATAATACGTCTTTTAATACTCCCTCTAATTCATCTTTAGATATTTTCTTTATAATATATTTAATCACTAAAATGTTAACTTTCAAAAACTCTAACATTTTATTCTTATCTAAATCAGTTATAAAGCCAATAGCTGCTTCATTATTTTTTATAGCTATAATTTCTGCATTATAACTAGGTGATTCTATATATCTTAATGCATCATAACTTATTCTAACTGCCTCTTCTTGTACACTTTCATAAGGCTCTTTTATAAATTTTATTGAATCATAATTTTTTCTTACTGCTAATAATTGCAGTTCTTCACTTGGATTTTTAGCATACTTAATAGCCCATCCAGCTTGATTTATAGCCATCTTAATAACTCTATCAGTTGGATTTTTGATATAGTCTAGTATACTCCACCCCTCATTTACTGCTTTTATCATCATATCTTCAGTTGGATTATCTACAAATTTAATCGCCCTAACATTATTATCTATTGCTAACTCTTGCATCTCTCTAGTTGGATTATTTATATATTCTAGTACAAGCCCATTTTCTTTGATAGCTAGTAGTTTCATTTCATCAGTTGGATTATTTAAAGTAGATATAATATTAGGATTATTTTTTATCATTTCAATAACTCTTGCTTTTTCCATAATATGCCTTTCTCTCTATAATTATTTTTATCTCTATACTAATTATAATAATTTATTCCTATTTATATAATTGTTTCTTATTATAATTAATATACTTTTTAAGCAAATTTAAACAGAATAATTATACCAATATATAAAAAAATTTCTAAAATACAGTAAAATTGAATACATATACATAAATACATTGCCATTATTTATAAAATTAAATAAAATTTTAATACTTCAATTAATAATAAAAAAGAGTTATCTCAAAATAGATTTTTTATAATCAAATTTTGAGATTAACTCCCCTTTTAGATTTTTCTATGTTATTTTTATTACTTCTTTTAATTAATATCTTAGATTTTTCTATTAATCCTATCTTCTCATAATCATTTTGTCACTTTTTAACTATCTGATATAAAGAACCACATTCATATCACTTAGAATGATTTTTTATTTTGTTATTTATCTAATAACTTTTTTATTTTATTTATTACAGTTGAACTTATGCCTCCACCTGCTTGATATATAGTAGTTGATTTTTTCTTAGATAATACTCCTTCTTGTGATTTATTTAAGTCATTAGTAGCTATTACTACTGGTATATTTTCTTTTGATGCAAATGGTCCAACAGATAATGCATCTATTAAATCATTATCCTTTGACAATGCTATTGCCTTTAAATTACTATCTTTATAGAAATTTTCTATTACCTTAGCATTAGTCTCTTGTCTGTCTTTACCAGCTATTCTGTTATTAGACACATTCTTTTGAACTATTTTATCAATTTGAGATACTGCTTGATTGGAAATTTTTTCTTCACCTCCTATAAAGTAGGCCTCTTGTATATTTTTAGACTTTAAGTAGTCGTATGATGCTTGGTCTAATCCATCTTTATGTGTAAGTATTATAGGAGATTTTTCATTACCTGCTACTGATGAAATTGATAAAGCATCAGCTTCTCCCTCTCCTGCACTTACATATATTTTTTCAATATTTTTATTATGAGACATCTCTTTAGCTACATTTAAAGATGTCTCATATCTTGTTTTACCACCTATTCTTTTTACAGAAATTGATTTATCAAATTTATTTAATTGCTCTATAACTGATTTGGATATTGAATCCTCACCACCAATAACTATTATGTTACTAGCTTTTAATCTTTTTATTTCTTTTAAGGTATTATCATCTATATTTTTACCATTAGATAATAATATGGGTGCATTTTTTGAATTTGATAATGGTGTTGCTGATAACCCATCAACCATATGTTTTTTGTTACCATTTACTAATATTACTGTATTTGATGCAGACCAACCTTCTTTTGATATTTTTATGGCAGTATCATATCTATCAGTACCAATCATGGGTTTTAACTCAACATTACTGTTGACACTTTCCCATACATTTACTCTTTCATAAGGGGCTACATACATTCCATCCCCGTCTTGAATATTATAAGTTTTATGGAATTGTTCAAAATTAACCAAGACACGGTTCACTCTTGTATTATTTGGGCTATGTAAATCTCCATTAGCAGTATTTTGCAATACTTCTCTTGAGTATGTTTTTGTATATGCTTTTGAGTAACTTTTAAAGAATAAATCATAATCTGGATTATTAGTTTTTGATAAAATATTTAGAGCAGTGCCAACACCTGCAATATCAGAAATATTTTCTCCTAATGTGTATTCTCCATTAACTTTTATTCCAGGTGCTGTTTCAACTCCATCAAAGAAATCAATAACTCTTTTGCAACGCTCTTCAAAAGCTTTATAATCTTCTTTACTCCACCAGTTATTCTCTTTACCATTTGAATCATATTGTGCTCCTGAATTATCAAATGCATGAGAAATTTCATGTCCGATTATTACACCTATCCCTGCAAGATTTTCTTCTAATGATGCCTTAGAATCATATAAAGGAGCTTGTAATATACCTGCTGGAAATTGCATGATATTAGTATATAACCCGTATGCTGCATTTACACCTGCTAGCCCTATACCAAATTGTTCTGTTGAAAAAGATTTATCTATATTTTCAGCATCACTTTTTAATCTAGTTAGTTTTATTTTAGACATATTATCAAAGTAACTACCGCCATCTTCTTTTGATAATATCTCTGTATTTTCAAATGGAGATTCAAAAGAAGATGGATAACCTACTAAAAATTTCATAGCATCAAGTTTTTTTATAGCTTCTTTTTTTGTTGATTCATTCATCCAATCAAGATTTTTTATGTTATCTTTATATACATCAATAAATTGCTTAATTATTTTTTCTACATCTTTTTTTGATTCCTCAGAGAAATGTTTATTTACAAAAAGTTCATCAATGTATTCATTAAGATTACTAGATACTAATTTTGTAGCTTCTTTTTCTCCGAATTTAGTTTGAGTTGCTCCTGTAGAAGAATAGTGAAACTCATTTAAAGCATAGAAATAGTCTTCACTAAGCTTATCAGCATTATCTTTCGCTAAATTTATTTTCATAAATGTTTTCATAATATCTAAATTTTTATTAGTAAAAATTTTATTAAATGTTTCAAGCTCTTTCATATCTGAGACTTTGATACTAACAGATAAATTATTGTATCCAGCTGTAGCTAAAGCCTGAGAAATTTCTAAGTTAGGGACTTTTTGTTCTAACTCTTTTAAATTTATTTTTTCATCATTATACTCTTGACTAGTTTCTATTTTTTTTAATAAATCCATATATTTATTTAGATTGTTAGTAGCCTCTTTTTCACTCTCCCCATTTAATATTAATAGTTTCTTATAAAATTTAGCATATCTATCTTTTTGCTCATTATACTCTAACATCCATGTATCAGTAGATGATGATATATCTAAATATTTAGTACCTTTTCTATAATCGCTCATTGACATTGTTGAAAATACTGCGTTAGTTCCTATTTCTTTAATTATATTTCTATTTATTTTATTAAGTTCTTTTATATCTTTTGCACTTTCTATAGCATCAAGATATTTTTTTATAGGTTTATTACCCAATTTATTTCTACTTTTTAAATCTAGTGAATTAAGATATAAGTTTTTAATTTTTTCTTCTTTGCTACCTTTTCTAGGATTTCCATTTGATATTCCTTTAATTATTGCATTAACTTTTTTGTCATTTTCTCTTTGCATAGAAGCAGGACCACCAGCCTCATACTCACCATCTGGTATATTAGACTCTTCTAGCCATTTTTTATTTATGCTACTATAAAAGTCATCTTTTAAATTAGTTCCTTTGAATGCCCAGATACGTTTAACAATAGTTTCAACTTCTTCTATAGTCATAATTTCTGACCCATTAATCTTTTTATCTTTTGTATTAACCAAAACGCCACCTTTTATTAGATTGTCTATATGAGGCTTTGCATATGATGGTATATCTGTAAAACTAACATTTTTATCTTCTATCCTTTTGTTATGACCTGTGGGCTCAGAAAGAGTTCCAAAAGCACGGCTTATCATTATTAAACTATCTAATCTATTTATTTGTTGATTTTCTTTACTTTTAAATCCTTCAATAATTTGTTTCTTATCAATATTAGGATTATATGCTTTTGAAGACTTTAAAAGATACTCTGCTATTTCATTGTATGTAACATTAGTCTTTTTAACTGATTTTCTCTCTTTGTGTTTATTTAGATTTGATTTTTCTTCAGTATTTTGACTTTCTTGATTTTTACCTAAATTTTGTGCCTGTGCATTTGCTGTAAATAATGTAGATATAACCATACCTGTACACATTATTTTTGCTTTAGTTCTTTTGTTCATAAAATGTCACCCCTTATTATACTTCTCACTATATAACTTTCTATAATTAATTACACCTAATTAGATTGTAACAAAACAATGTTTACTCAATGTTTATACCTTTAATATAGGTTGATTAATTTAAAAATCATCTAATTCTTGTGTTGCAATAACTATATAAACAATATAAGATGGTCAAATAAATCTTGATTTATTTGACCATCTTAAAAAATGATATATTATTTTTCTCAATTTAGATAAAGACATTCTTAATTCCTCTACCTCATAATTTTATTCACGCTCTATAGTTCCATCTTCAATGCCTTTTTGTATTTCTTCCTCGCCTAGTTTTGGTAAATTATGCTGTTGCTCTGTTTCTTTTGGTGAATTATTTATTTCCTTCTTACCTTCACATCCAACTACACCAAGAGCTACCATTGATACTATTACTACTGTTGTAAATTTCTTATTAAATTTCATTTTTTCTCTCCTTTTATTTTATATATTTTTTATTTTATTACCTTTTTCATAAAACTAATATTTATTATAGTTGTTAAACAATATATTAATTATCTAACAAATTATTTGATGTATGATTTTATTCTGATTTAAGTGCTACTATTGGTTGTAACTTAGATGCTTTATTTGCAGGAGATATTCCAAAGACTACTCCCATAAATATGGCAAATCCAACTGCAGCAAATACTACATTCCATGCTATATAAGGCTCAGCCCCCATTGTTTTCAGTATTGGAAATGATCCAAGTATGCCTATTGAAGAGCCTACTGTTCCACCTATTAAGCTTATTGTAAGAGATTCTACTAAGAACTGTACTAATATAAATTTTCTAGGAGACCCTAACGCTTTTCTTATACCGATTTCTTTAGTCCTCTCAGTTACAGATACTAGCATCATGTTCATTATACCTATACCTGCTACGAATAAAGATACACTTGCTATTGCTCCTACCATTAGGTTCATAATAGCATCCATTGATTTCATTGAATCTATCATTTCTTTATTACTTGATACATAAGGATCATTTGGTGCCATACCCTTTTTAGCAAAATGAGCTTTTATTTCATCCATTGTATTTGTAACACTATCATTTGAGGCAGATTGTACATTTAATTTGGATATATCACTTACTCCTAAAACAATTTGAGCTGTTTTATAAGGCATATATATAGTATCATCTTCTGGGCTATTATAAGCTTCATCAATCTTACTTAATACACCTATGACTTTATATGGTATAGATTTAATATTTATTATTTTTCCAAGCGCATCTCCTTTAGGGAATAATTCGCTGGCAACTTTACTGCCTAATACTATAACTTTAGTTGATTTATCATTATCAATTGGCATAATAAATCTACCACTCTTAACTTTAGTGTTATTTAATTTTGCATAGTTTTCATCTGTTCCAACTACACTTTTTTTGCTATCTTTTTTATCGTAACTCACAGTTGCTGAATCACTTATTTCTGGAGATATTTCTTTTACATTTGAACTCATTTTTAATACTTTTATATCAAATTCATTTATTTTTTTATCTCCATATACACTTGTAGTTATTAAATCTAGTGGCTTTGATTCAAAACTTTTATACATACTTTGTTTACTACCTATAGATATTGTAACGAATAAAATTATACTGCCTGTACCAATTGATATACCTAATATAGTAAGAAATGAACGTAGTTTATTAGCTTTGATTTCTCCTAATGCCATCTTAATTATTTGGAAAATATTCATATACGCCACCCCCTATTCAAAAATTTCACCATCTTTAATTCTCACCAATCTTTTAGCATTTCTTGCTATATCCATATCATGAGTTATCATAATTATAGTTTTACCTTCTTGATTTAGACCTTCTAATATTTCAAGTATTTCTTTACTTGTTTTACTATCTAGTGCTCCTGTTGGTTCATCAGCTAGAAGTATTTGTGGATTTGTAGCTAGAGCTCTTGCTATTGCTACTCTTTGTTGTTGACCTCCAGATAATTGATTTGGTCTATTATTCAATTTATCTTGTAGTCCAACCTTTTTCAGACATTCTAGGGCTATTACTCTTCTTTCTTTAGGAGTTTTACCTTGGTATATAAGAGGAAGTTCTATATTTTCTAAGGCAGATAATTTATTTAATAAGTTAAAATTTTGGAATATAAATCCTATTGTCTTATTTCTTACAGCACTTAACTCATCTTCACTTAGTGATGTTATACTTTTTCCATCCAGTACATATTCACCATTATCAGCTAAATCTAGACAACCAATTATATTCATAAAAGTTGATTTACCTGAACCTGATGGACCTATTATAGATACAAATTCACCTTTTTTAATATCTAATGAGACCTTTTTTAATATAGTTATTTTTTCATTTCCTATACTATATGATTTCACTAAATCCTTAGCTTGTATTACATACTCACCCATGTATTGTTACCTCTCTACTCTATTGATTTTTCCACTGTTGAACTTGATTCTACCTCTGAATTTTCACCAGAGCTTTTAAATGATGGTATACTTATACGTTCATTTTCTGAAAGACCTTTTGTAATTTCTATATATTCTGAATCCGTAATTCCTATTTCAATATATTTTTTTTCATTTTTATCTGCAAGAGTAACAAAGTATCCTTTTTCATCTTTTTGAACCGCCATTACAGGAATTTTTATTACATCATTTTTTTCGTTTACTATGATTGTACCTGTTACAGACATACCATCTTTAAGAATTTGTATAGTTAAATTACTTTCTAAAATCCACCCAGTAGTTTTATCACTAGTTTCGACTTTATACCAATTCTCTTTTTTATCTAGTATTGTTACTTCTTCACCTTGTAATAATTTTCCAAGAATCCTACTATTAGATACATTATTCTTTCTAAGAATTGTATCGTTGCTAGCTATTTTTGCTTTTACATTTTTTTTATCTATCCCTTCTAGCTTAACTCCATATTTTTGTATCCACCCTTGTGTGTTGTCTTCTAATCTAACTCTCATCCAACTTCCTTTTCTTTCTAATATGTGGAATTTATCTCCTTTTTCTATTTTAGATACTTTGCCATATTCTTTAGATGCTCCTTTTCTTACACTTATTTCTTCATATTTACTTTCTCCAACTTCAAGTATTGAGTTAGAAACTGCCACATTTACATTGTATGTTGGATTCTCTCCTTCTTCTGCTTTGTTAGATATTTCAGTTATCGTTCCTTTTATAGTTTTATCTGGAAATGCCTTTGCATTTATCTCAACCATTTGATTTACTTCTAACTTGGATATATCATATTGATTTACTGATACAGTTATTTTAATTGCATTTGGATTGTTTTTTTCTGCATCAATTAATGAAACTTTTCCTCCAGCTGATACAACAGATTTTATGTTTCCTTTTTCTACTGCTAAAGTGTTCATTGTTGCATTTATTTGTTGTTGTTTTGCCTCTGCATTTTTATTAAGTCCTATGTATGCCCCTGACCCTGCTAGAGTTATTGTAATAGCTGCTATAACTATAAGTTTTTTTGGTTTTTTCATAATGTTCCTCCTTAAGCATTGTAAAGTACTGTAAATATGTAATTGTACTTTAATATTTTCTGTAATTTATCTTATATTTGTATTTCTCATCATAATATCTTAATATTTACTTTGATAAGTGTAAGGCTTTAGAACTAATCCTTAACTCTGGTACGAGTGTAACATCTTAATGTTAATCTTATGTTTACATAAACTTAATTTTTCTTATGTTTACATAAACTTAATTTTTGTATATTTTATTTAATACAAGATAATCACTTTGTTTTATTATGAAAATTATTCCTTTAGCATCATACATAAATTAATATGCTACAAACTATAAATCATATATTAGCTAATTGTATACTTACTCTTTAACTATGGAACATGAATTAACAAATAATAAAAATAAAAGTAATAAAATAACTCAAACACTACAATTGCTGAGGTTTTAATTGCAGAACATATTTCTAAAGCTAAGGAAGTTCTTACATTTGTATAATCTCTCATAATAAAATTGTTTAAATTTATAGTATTGTTTTATAACACCTAAAGCTTTTCTGTTTTTTGTACAAAAAAAAGAGATGATTCAAATTTTTATTTTGATACATCTCTTTTTTATATAAATTCACATTATTTTTAATCGTTAGCATCTAGCCATTTAGTTAAAACTTCTATATATTTATCATTTTCTTCAACAAATGGCATATGTCTTGAATATTCAAATAACTCCCACTTACTATTAGGAATTCTATCATACATAGTTTTTGCAATGTATGGTGAACATAAATCTATTGCTCCACTAGTTACTAAGCAAGGTTCCTTGATTTCATGTAATCTATCTGTAAACTCATATCCAGAAAGTGTCCCTGTAGGCGAAAATTCATTTTGTCCCCATCCTACAATATATGCTTCAGAACCTGATTTTTTAGGTCTTCTTAGGCATTCAGGAGAATCTTCTGTTACTTCACCTGCACAATACATTTCCATAAATTTTTCTAGCGCATCATTATATTCCTTGCTAGAGTAATCTCCAGTATTTACTGCATCAAGCAATGCTTTTTGGTCAGCCTCATCCATATATGAGATTCTTCTTTTTTGTTCTTTCTCCCAAAGCTTTGCAGAAGAAAGAGTAGATGAAAGAATGTATGACTTGATACCTTGTGGTTTATACTCAAGAGCATACCAAATAGCCTGCATACCTCCCCAAGATTGACCTAATAGATGAATTTCTTCAAGTCCTAGATGCTTTCTCAGTTCAATAAGCTCCTTTATCCAAGTGTCAGCATTAAATAACTCAGGATGCCCTTCTACAAATGAATTTCCACAACCAATTTGGTCATACATTATTACTTGTCTACCACTCTCAGCTACCTTATCCAATACTTCAAAATAGTTGTGTGTAGAACCTGGTCCTCCGTGAAGTAGTACTAATGGTTTCTTCCCTTCAGTGTTTTCTCCTACTATACGATAATAGGTTTTAAAACCTTCAAAAGGCATATATCCTTCAGTAATTTTCATGTTTATCTCCTCCAGTTTGCTATTATGAACAATAATTATGTTCATTAATATGGCTATTTAAAGCTTATAATACACCTTTATTGATGTATTTTAATCTTTACTTTTGTGTTCATAAATAGTATAACATAAAAGAAAAAAATCTCCATACCAAATCAATTATAAAATCACATTAACTATATAATTTTATTTTATGTTAATAATAATAGATATATTTATAGTTATATTGTTCGATAATATAATAGTAATATAAAATATTATTTCCTCAATAGAATATAATTATTTTATATTCATTATAATATTTTGTATTCTACAATGTTTTACATTAAAAAAGATATCTTTGTATTTCTATTTGCTTATCTTTTTATCGATTTTTACAGTATTTTTTAAATAAAATATTGTTAACTCCATTTCAAATAAAATTGGTTTTATGATAAAATTATTTTTATTATATTTTAAAGGAGGCTTGTATTTGAACAATATCGATTTACTTAAAGTTATAAAGTTATCTTTAGGATGCTCTCTTGCTATATTTATTGCTTGGCTATTAAAATTAGAATACTCAATGGTTGCTGGAGTTATAGTACTACTTACAGTAAAGAACACTAAAAAAGAAACTCTTAAAGGCTTTATTGGAAAGTTTTATGGTTTTCTTTTATGTACTCTTTTTTCCTACTTATGTTTTAATATTTTAGGATATAATTTGACTTCATTTTCAATATTTATATTTATAATTATACCAATTTGTTTTTTATTAAATATTCAAGATGTCATTGCTATGTGTGTAGTCATCGCATCCCATTACTTCATTCAAGAAGAAACATCTATTAAGTGGATTTTAAACGAAGCTGGAATATTTGCAATAGGGACTGGAATAGGTGTCATAATAAACATGTATATTCCAACAAATATACATAAAATCTATGAAGTTCAAAAAAAGTTACAAGAAGAAGTGAGCGTTGTACTTATAGACATTGCAGATATTATTGTAAACCCTAAAAAAGAGAATGAATATAGTAGAGATTTATATACATTAAATTCACTTATTGATAGAAGTATTTCTGAAACTTATGATAATATTAATAATACTTTATTAAATGACACTAAATTCTTCTTAGAGCACATGGATATTATAAAAAGCCAACGGGATATTTTAGAAAGTTTGTATGGTTATGTATCTCAACTAAATTCTACACCACCACAAGCTCATATTCTATCTGCTTTCATACATAAGATAGGTTATACCAAATTTGAAGCTGAAACAGGAAATCTACTTCTTGAGGAATCGGATAGATTATTGTCAAGTATGAAAAATCAACCTTTACCTGTAAATAGAATAGAATTTGAGAATAGAGCCATTTTATTCTTATGCTTGACTAAGTTAAAACAGTTTTTAATTAATCGTATACATGCTCAGGAACTTAGAGATAATAATTTTTATAAATAAAAAGAGGAGAAATACAGTAGTTGACCCAACTAAAAAATATCAGATATAATGTTAAATGCGCCCTCAGTAAGAGGGCGCAATGTTTATAATTTATTCTACTGTCATGAATGAATCATTATTCATATCGAACATACATTATTCTACCAATTCCAATATTAAGTTCTGTATTAGCGATTTCTATTTTAATAATCACATCATTTTCTTTACAGTACTTCGCTAATTCTGCACCAGAACGGTTCTTACCACTAAAATCTAAAGAAAAAGGCTTATCATATTCAAAAGGATATTCAACAGGTTTACCTTGTGGAGCTAATGCAAACATCCCATATGGTGTGTTCATAAATCCTATTACAGTATATGTATGCTTTGATGGGTCTAAGTTTGATTCTTTTCCAGAAAATGTAATTGTATTTACTGATGAATTAACTAAACTACATCGAACACCCTGGTATGTTATATGTTTCTCATTTATATCTTCTCCATTTTTTCCAAAATTTCCAACAACTATTGACCCTTCTTGATGTGCTTGCATAGTATGCTTGCCAGGTGGTGCTGGTTTCTGTGTCTGTTCTGGTTTTGTTGTCTGTACTATTTCTCCAACCTTTGGATATGCTGTCTTATCAAATGGCAATGGATGTGTAAGACTCTTGTATATGATGTCCTTTCCTGCTGATTTATTAGCATCAATATCTACGTGATACAAACGCCCATCACCAAAACGTATAAGATTCCACTGATGGTCATTTGATTTACTGTGGACATAATAAGATTCAATTCCCATCGCATCACACAAAGCCTTCATGCTCCTAGCCATTCCAGAGCATGCTCCTTTTTTAGTAACCAATGTATAGGCAGTATTGGCTCCCTCTGCTGCGTTCCAGTCAACATATGTTGTGTTATTTTTAATGTGATTATAGGCAACTAAAATCTTAGCATCTGTGGTCATATTCTTTGTGATTTTCTTATTCATAAAATCTGCTGTTGCTTGTGCTACTGAATTCAATTGTGCTTGTGATAGCTTTGGGCCATATATGCTATTAGTTCCTGTGACATAGCTTTTTGGTGTCTTTGCTGTTACTTCCTTGGCTGTCATACCATAAACTGTCATACTCATACCTGAGGTTAAAACTATTGTTGCAATCAATAGCTTGGTAGCTAACTTCCTAATTTTTTTCATACTCAATATTCTCCTTTATAAAATATAGTTACTTCCTATTCCTTGCCATTAATAAGGCTCACTTTGGATTTAAAAAGGTGGATTGTCAACATGTCTGTTTCTACATTCATACTTTTGTGAAATGTTCAAATTTCATGGAAAATCTAGTCGATATTTTTACATAGTTTGTATACAATATAACTAGAAAATCAGTGCCTTTGCTGTCAGCTTGATAAAATAATGTTAATTAATATGTTCAACACCATTATCATGTAGCAAATGCTATCTCTATCCAATTATTAGTAATGGCAAGAATAAATAGAATTGTAAATAATAGAGTTAAGGCTAATTTTGTATACATTTTATACAATCTCCACCTAATATTATATCTATTATAATTTTAA
>NZ_JBJOCA010000022.1:0-72699 GCF_045898275.1 Clostridioides sp. GD02404 | reverse complement strand
TGGAGGGTCTAATTCAACTGCTATAATTTTTTTACCTACTTTAAGTTTTTCCAAAAGTTTATTTTTTGATATTGGTTTGATTTTTTCCTTTGAAGAAATAACTTTTTCTATAGCAGATTCACCTCTATATGAAGAATTTATTATATCAACAGTCTTTTTGATAAATTCTGGTGTTGTACCACAACATCCACCTAATATATGAACCCCTTGGTTTAGTATTTCCAACATTTGTTCTGAAAAATAGTCTGAATTATCTTCAAAAAAAGTACGGTTATTGATGATAGTAGGATAGCCTGCGTTAGGCATAATGGAAACTATACTGTCATTAATATCAATTGTCTTTATAAAATGCAATAGATGATGTGGTCCAGAGATACAATTAAATCCTAATGCGTCTATGTTTTTATTCTTTGAAATAGATTCAAATATTTTTGCACCACTTTTTCCAAGTCTAGTAAATCCCTCAGGATTAACTGCAAATTCTGTTAATATAAATGAATTTGGTTGTTTTTTCTTTATATAACTTGAGATTTCTGGTAGATATTCATCATTACTAAATGTTTCAAATATAAAGTTCGTTGCACCAAGCTCTAAAAATATATCTACTATTTTTTTATAGTCAGATAGTAAATCTCTGTCATTTAAAGCAGGTATTGGACCTATGTCAGCAAATACAAATACATCTGTATTTTTTGTTGCCTCTAATGCAATTTCATATCCACTTTTGATAATATTTTTGATAGTTTTAAAATCACATTCTAGGAGTATTTCATTGGCAGCAAAGGTATTTGTTTTAATAGCTTTACACCCAGCTCTTATATATTCTCTATGAATAGATAAAATTGTAGATGCATCATTGATATTAGCCATTTCACAGTTGAAAGCGTTATTCTTTAGTTTAGAATAGTATGTTCCCATAGCACCATCAAAAACTAAGATAGAGTCTTTTATATATTCATTTATGTTCATTGATTCACCTCATAAGAATTTAAAATATTTTAAATATTAGTATATCAACCCCAAAAAAACTTGTCAATCTTTGGAAAATATAGAATAAATAATTCTAATTAATTACAAGTTTATTATTTATTGAACTATATCCACTTAATTGATGTTAAGATAAGAATTATAATAGTAATTGAGGAAATAATTATATTTATACTTATGAGTATATAGCAATTATATTTATGATAGAGAGTTTAACTAAATAAGTTGATAAATCTAGCTGTATAAATAAATTTAAAATTTTATAATATATAAGAGGTGGGAAATGAAAGATAGACTTGATTTAACAGAAGGAAGAATTACAGAAAAATTACTTAAACTATCACTTCCAATAATGGGGACTTCATTTATACAAATGGGATACAACATGATAGATATGATATGGGTTGGTAAAGCTGGAAGTAAGGCAGTAGCAGCGGTTGGAACGGCTGGATTTTTTCCATGGCTTGCAATGGCATTTATTATGATTTCTAAGGTGGGTGGAGAAGTAAAAGTAGCACAAAGTATAGGAGAAAACAATATAAGTTCCACCAAATCATATATAAAATCAGCAATAGAAATAAATATTATGTTAGCAATAATATATACAATATCTTTAATAGTGCTTAATAAACAGCTGATAGGTTTTTTTAAATTGGGAGATTTAGAAGTTATTACTATGTCTAGACAATATTTGATAATAGTAGCCTTAGGTATGGTATTTTATTTTATAAACCCAGTGTTTACTGCAATTTTCAATGGTCTTGGAAATAGCAAAACTCCTTTTTGCATTAATACAGTAGGATTGATAACTAATATTATACTTGACCCTATATTAATTTTTGGATGGGGTCCTGCTCCAAGACTTGGTGTAGCAGGAGCTGCTATAGCAACTGTATTTGCACAGATAGTAGTTACAATGTGTTTTTTATATATAGTTCTTAAGAGTAAAGAAGAATATTTTAGAATAAAAATATTTAGAAAAATAGAACTTAGATATTATAAAGTGTTGTATAAATTAGGTTTTCCCGTAGCGATACAGAATGGAATGTTCACAGTATTTTCAATGTTGCTAGGAGTAATCGTAGCATCATGGGGACCTGTTGCTGTTGCTGTTCAAAAAGTGGGCTCACAGATAGAAGCAATATCGTGGATGACTGCTGAAGGATTAGCAGTTGCATTAGGAAGTTTCGTTGGACAAAACTATGGTGCTAAAAAGTACTCTAGAATAAACAAGGGTTGTAAAATAGGTATAATTGTGTCTTCTATACTTGGAATAATAACTACTTTAGTACTAGTATTTGCAGGAGAGAGTATATTTTCTGTTTTTATAGATGAAAGTGAAGCTATAGAAAAAGGGGCAACTTATCTTAAAATCCTAGGATATTCTCAGTTTTTTATGTGCTTAGAGATAATTACAACGGGAGCTTTCAAAGGATTAGGGAGAACCTATATACCTTCTACTATAGTTACTATATTGACTGGTGCAAGAGTACCATTAGCTTACCTTATATCCAGACCAGAAATATTAGGTTTAGATGGTGTATGGTGGAGTATAACTTTATCAAGTATCTTAAAAGGGACACTAATGATAAGTTTATTTATATATTTACTTAAAGTTGGAAAGTTGTATAAGATGTCTGAATAAAATTAAAATTATCTTAAATGTATAGACATTTTCTTTGTTTGTATATAAAATTATCTTATTATGTAAAAGATTTAACTAATAAGGAGTGAATTAAATGAAAGAGCCAATTTATAAAGTTATAGAAAATCATGTTAGAGAATTAATAAATTCAGATAGTTTGAAGAAAGGGGATTTAATCCCCTCTGAAAAACAGCTAAGTGAGGAGTTTAATGTGACTAGAATGACTGTAAGGTCTGCACTAAATAACTTAGTAAAAGAAGGATATATAGCCAGACAAAGAGGTGTAGGAAGTATAGTCCTTGCAAATAATATATATGATAATATATCATCTGTCAGTGGATTTACTAAAGAGATGGAAAGTAAAGGATATAAAGTATCTAATATATTGGTATCTCTTGAGATAGTTCAAGCAGATGAAGAATTATCAAGTAGATTGAATATAAGTCTGGAAGAAAATGTATGGGAAATAAAAAGAGTAAGATTAGCAAATGATGCAAGAGTTTCATATATGATTACTTATATGCCAGTTAAGCTATTTCCAAATTTAAATAAGATGCATTGTGAAAATTCTCTTTATAATTTTGTTGAAGAAGTGTGTGGATATAAGATAGCTATGTCAGAGAGAGAAGTACAAGCTGTAATATCAAATGAAGAATGTATGGTCAACTTGAAGTTAGAAGAACCAGAGGCACTTTTATATATAAATCAAATCTGCAAGTTACAAAATAGTGAGGTTTTTGAATACTCACACACATATCATCATGGATATACTTTAACTTTGAGTGCTGTTGTCGAATAAAATTTAAATAAAATGAAAAAGTTTTCTTGAAATGTATATACATTTGATATATAATAATATCAAGAATTAAATGTATATACATTTAAAAATAAGATATATACATTGGAATAATAATTAATAAAAAAGCATACTTTAAATGTATAATTTAAAGAAATTATGACTTAAAAAATATTTAATAAATCTAATTTGGAGGGAAAAAAATGATAAAAATAATGTTAGCTTGTTCAGCAGGAATGTCAACTAGTTTGTTAGTTACGAAAATGGAGGATGCTGCAAAGGAAAACGATATAGAGGCGAAAATATGGGCTATATCAGAAGTAAACTTAAAAAATGAAATAGAAAATTGTGATGTCTTACTTTTAGGACCTCAAGTTAGATATGTATTAGGAAAAGCAACTGAAATGGCAAAACCACATAATATTCCAGTAGAAGTTATAAATATGATGGATTATGGAAGATGTAATGGAAAAGCTGTATTAGATAGAGCTATAGAATTAAATAATTCGAAATAAAGTTGTACTGGAGGATGTAAATATGGAAAAATTCATGTCATTTATGGATAAATATATAGTGCCTGTAGCTGCTAAAATAGGAGCTCAAAGGCACTTAGTAGCAGTAAGGGATGCATTTATAGCTATGATACCTATAACTATGGTAGGTGCTTTAGGAACATTAATAAACAACTTGCCACTAAAAGCATATAAGAACTTAATGGCAAGTATATTTGGAGAAAACTGGACTACATTTGGAGGCGACCTTTGGTGGGGAGCAATAGGTACTATGGCAGTATTTTTAGTAATAGGTGTTGCCTATTTCTTAGCCAAATCTTATGAAAGTGATGGGTTACAGGCTGGACTTATAGCACTATCTATCTTTTTTATAATGGCTCCACAAATTGGTAAAATAGTTCCTGAAGGAGGAACTACAGCAGTTGAAGGATGGGGAATGATACAACAAACTTACTTAGGTACAGCAGCATTGTTCTCTTCTATATTAATAGGATTATTATCAACTGAGATATTTGTAAGATTATCTAAAGTAAAAAAATTAACTATAAAAATGCCAGATGGAGTTCCACCAGCAGTTTCAAGGTCATTTGCAAAGTTAATACCAGGAATGTTAACTATAATGATATTTACAGTAATAGGACTATTTATAAAGATGTTTTCAAATGGAAGTTTCTTAACAGATATTTTAAATACTTATTTAGGAGCACCGCTATCAAATGTAGCTGATAGTCTAGGTTCTACAATGCTTATTGCATTTATAATTCATATACTTTGGACTGTTGGTCTTCATGGTGCAAATATAGCACTTCCTTTTACAGAAACTATACTTATGAAGTTAGGTGGAGAAAATGCTGCTTTAGCCCAAGCAGGAGCAACTGAAGGATACCATGTACTTGCAGGTTCATTCTTTGATGCATTTGTATATTTAGGTGGTTCTGGAATGGTATTAGGATTAATTATAGCTTTAATAATAGCAGGAAGAAGACGTAAAGAAATGATAGTATTAGGTGGGCCACCAGCAATATTTAATATAGGAGAACCATTAATATTTGGACTTCCAATAGTTTTAAATCCTATATTTATGATTCCATTTGTACTTGCACCAGTAATATGTAGTGCTGTATCATACTTAGCAATAGATTTTGGATTAGTAGCACCAGTAATTTTACCTAAAATACCTTGGGTAACACCTCCTATACTAGGTGGGGCAATGGCTACAGGCGATTGGACTGGTGGAGCTTTAGCACTATTTAATTTAATATTGTCAATATTAATATATATTCCATTCGTCATAGCATCTGAAAAAATGGAGGCTAAGAAACTAAAAAATTAACAACTAGGTAATTTTATACGCATAATTAATTTATCAAGTTGTATAGGATACACTAAATTATAGGTAAGGATGGTATAATGAGATGAAAAATGGACTAAAAATAGTTACAATCGGGGGAGGTTCAAGTTATACTCCTGAGCTTGTAGAGGGTTTTATAAATAGATATGAAGAGCTACCTGTAAAGGAATTGTGGCTTGTAGATATAGAGGATGGAAAAGAAAAATTAGAGATAGTAGGAAATTTAGCTAAAAGAATGGTAAAAAAAGCTGGAATAGATATGAAAATAAATCTTACATTAGATAGAAGAGAAGCTCTAAAAGATGCAGATTTCGTGACAACACAACTTAGAGTAGGTCTTTTAGATGCAAGAATTAAAGATGAAACTATTCCTTTATCTCATGGAGTTATGGGTCAAGAAACTAATGGTGCTGGAGGGCTATTCAAAGCCCTTCGCACAATACCAATTATATTTGATATAATAAAAGATGTGGAAGAATTATGTCCAAATGCATGGATGGTGAACTTTACAAATCCAACAGGAATAATAACGGAAGCTGTATTCAAATATACTAACTTTAAAAAATATATAGGTTTATGTAATGTTCCAATTCATCTAAAAAACGATGTTGCCAAACTATTTAATGTAAAAAGCGATAGAATAAGTATGGATTTTGCAGGTCTTAATCATATGGTTTATGGTTTAAATGTATTTTTAGATGGAGAAGATGTTACAAAAGAAGCAATAGATAAGTTTGTTAAAGCAGATATAAGTATGCAAAACATAAAGGCAATTGACTTTAATTCAGAATTTATAAAATCTCTAGGTGCAATACCTTGTCCATATCATAGATATTATTATAAAACTAAAGAAATGCTTGAAGATGAGTTGAGAGAGTTTAAAGAAGGAAAAGCCAGAGGTCAAGTAGTTAAAGAATTAGAGGAGCAACTATTTGATTTGTATAAAGATGAAAAATTAGATATAAAACCACCTCAGCTTGAAAAAAGAGGGGGAGCTTATTATAGTGATGCAGCTTGTAATTTGATAAGCTCTATATACAATGATAAAAAAGATATTCAAGTAGTTAATACATTAAACAATGGTGCTATAAGAGACTTTAAAGACGAGCAAGCTGTGGAAGTCAGCAGTGTAATAACAAAAAATGGTCCAAAACCACTAAGTATGGGATACTTACCAGATTCTGTACATGGGTTAGTAAGTCAAATTAAGTCATTTGAAGTATTGGCAGCTAAAGCAGCTGTATATGGAGATTATGAATCTGCCCTTTTGGCGCTTTGTATAAATCCATTGATTCCTTCAGATGATTTGGCGAAAACTATATTAGATGAAATGTTAGAAGCTCATAAGGATTATCTTCCTAGATTTAATAGATAATCTATAGAAAGTAGGTTGTGGTATGACTAAAATTATAATAAATGCAGATGACTTTGGCTATTGTGAAGCTGTGAATTATGGTATAATATCAGCTCATAATAATGGAATAGTGAAGTCTACTTCTATGATGGCGAATATGCCTGGAGTAGAACATGGAGTAAAATTACTTAAAGAAAATAAGTCTTTAAATTGTGGCGTTCACATGACTTTAAGCTGTGGTAGACCATTATTATCTGACTTAAAAACTATTGTTGACAAAGAAGGTTTTTTTATTAGAAGAATTACAGATGAAATTATTAAAAATATGGATTGTGATGAGATTTATAGAGAACTTTGTGCTCAAATAGATAAAGTAAAAGAACTTGGAATAGAAATATCTCATCTGGATAGTCACCATCATATCCATACTTTAGTAAGTTTAAAGCCAGTGATAGAGAAGATTGTAAATAAGTATGACCTTCCAATAAGAGGCGGATTTGAATATAATTTAGAGTATTCAAAGGTAGTTCCATTAATTGATAGTTTTTATAAGGAAAATGTAAGTGAAGAGTTTTTTATAAAAAATATAGACAAAATAATGAAGTATGATGTAGTGGATATTATGTCTCACCCAGCTTTTTTAGATGATTATATTTTAAATTCTACATCTTATGCAATTGATAGAACAAAAGAGCATAAGATACTTACATCTAAAGGAGTCAAAGAATTTTTAGAAAAGAATGGATTAGTCATATCAAGCTATAGAGATATTTAGGAGGTAGAATATATGGATGAAAAAATGATAGAAATATCTTTTGGAATAATTGGATTTGCAGGGGATGCAAAAGGATTGGCATTTGAAGCTATAAAAGAAGCGAAGAGTGGGAATATAGACAAAGCTAGAGAATGTATTGAAAAGTCAAAAGAATCAATTCATAAAGCTCATAAATTCCAAACAGAACTAATACAAAATGAAGCTAGTGGTAATAAAACTGATATAAGTGTTATACTTATTCATGCACAAGACCATTTAATGACGTCTATGAATTTTCAGCAATTAGCAGAAGAATTTATAGATGTATATGAAAGATTAGAAAATAAGTAATTTAAAGCATTTATCATAAAAAGAGTATCTGTAATGATTTATTATAATTATTACAGATACTCTTTTTATTAAAATAGAATTTACTAATCTATTATGCTTTTATCCATGTTTTAAAATTTAGACTTCTCATAATTATAAGGTATACTAGTGCCAACAACTACATCTTCAATTTTTTCAATAATAAGCCAATCATCCATATTTTAAACCCTTCTTACTAAAGATTTTTTTATAAATTGTATTTTATCATTGTTTAACTGAAAAGTCATTCTGTCTATATGAAAATTCAAGTTTTAAATTATTATTTAATATAAGAAAACCTTATCTGTAGTATATATAATTAAGATTAATTAGGAATTTTTATCCTTTTACAAAATAATATTGACTAAAAATAGAAAAATGCTATAATAAATATGTGCTTATGATAATCAATATCATATAAACATAATAAACAAGTAGGAGAAAAAATCATGAAAAAAATAAAATCACTTGCAATATTTATATCTATTATAACTACGCTAGTACTTGTTACAGCATGTTCAGATAAGAATGCAGAGAATGAAGATAAATCAGATACAAGGGTTGTACAATCTGTTAAAGGAGAGGTTAAGATACCATCAAATCCTAAAAAAATAGTTGATATATCAGGAAGTAGTGAAGAACTATTATTAGTAGGCCATAAACCTGTTGCAACAGCAAATGTAGACTCATATGAAACTGATAAATTACCAAGTTACATAAGAGAAGAACTTAAAGATGTAAAAATAGTTGGACACTCAATGATGGATACTATGGATATGGAAGCTATATTGGAAGTAAATCCTGATTTAATAATAATGAGTCAAAGACAAGAGAAAATATATGACCAATTAAAAGAAATAGCACCTGTAGTAATGATGAAAGATTATGCAAATGACTGGAGAAGTAAGTTAACTGATGTTTCAAAGTTATTTGATAAAGAAGAGGATGCTAAAAACTGGTTACAGAAGTATGATGAAAAGGCTACAAAATTGGGTAAAGAAGTTACAGAGAAAAATGGAGAAAAAACTTACTTACCAGTATTAGCTAGTTCAGGTCAATTTATGGTATTTAGTGATGGTGGAATAGGAACTTTAATCAATGATGATATGAAGCTAGCTAGACCTAAGAACATGCCTAAACAAGATGGAATAACATTGCCAATGGTAAGTATGGAAGGTCTGACAGATATAGATGCAGACCATATAGTTGTAATTGCCACAGAAGCAGATAAAAAAGATTTAGAAAATAGTGCTATCTGGGCTCAAATAAGAGCAGTAAAAGATGGAAATGTAACAATACTTGACGCAGCGCCATTTTTTAGTCAATCATATAATCCAATCGGAAAAGAGTTATTATTAGAATCAGTTAAAAATGAATTAACAAAGTAATTCTTAACTTAGTAGGTGTGAGATAATGATATTCATTTTTCACACCTATTTTTAATAAAACTTAGAAAATATTTAATAGATATTATTATACTAACAATTAAAAGGGAGAAGGAGGTAGGATAATTGACTAAGCTTAATAAAAAAAATTTAACTTATTTGCTGATATTAATAAGTTTAGTTGTACTTGCGCTTGGAATTGTATTATCCATAGCTATTGGGGCAAAAGATATGAATCTGTCAACTGTTATAGATAGTTTAATAAAAATGGAAGATGGGATAAATATGAGAATAGTAAAGGATGTTAGACTTCCAAGAGCAATAGCAGCAGCACTTGTTGGAGGCTTTTTAGCAGTTTCTGGGGCAATAATGCAGGGGATAACAAGAAATCCTATAGCGGAACCTTCTGTTATAGGTATTACACAAGGGGCTACATTTGCAATTGCGATATCACTAGTGCTTCAAAAAACACTTCCTCAGCTTATACATGGAAATCTTAGTGTAATGATGTTTGCATTTATTGGAGCAAGTATAAGTGGATTATTTATATACTTTATAAGTTCTAAGTCAAGAGGAAGAGTTAATAATGTAAAATTAGCTCTTGCAGGAGTAGCACTTGGAACACTGCTAATTTCTTTAGCATCAGCGATATCTATGTATTTTAATCTATCTCAACAATTGAGCTTCTGGATATCAGGAGGTCTTGTAGGAGTGAATTGGGAAGGTGTAAAGTTATTATTTATAGCTGGTGGTATTGGATTTATATTAGCTATGGTTATGGCTCCAAGAATAACTATATTAAGCCTTGGGGAAGAAGTAGCAATAGGATTAGGTCAAAAAACTAACACTGTTAGATTCATATGTATAATACTCGTAATATTAATGACTGGAGCATCTGTTTCAGTTTCTGGTAATATTATTTTTATAGGTCTTATAGTCCCTCAAATAGCTAAAGGAATAGTAGGTTCAGATTATAAGTATATAATACCAAGTTCTTTAGTTCTAGGAGCTATATTGCTTGTATATACAGATATATTAAGTAGGATTATAAATCCTCCATATGAGACACCAGTAGGTTCTATAACAGCACTTATAGGAGTGCCAATATTTATATACCTTGTTAGAAAGGGGGAAAAATAAGTACTATGAAAAATATTATGAAAAACAATTCAAAAACATTGCTTGTTGTATCAATTTTAGTGGTACTTATTTTTATCACTTTTCTAGTGAGCTTAAACATGGGTTCATTTTCTATAGAACCAATGGATGTTATAAAGACTTTTTTAGGGCAAGGTCAGCGTAATCATGAAATTGCAATATTTAAATTGAGATTACCAAGAATAGTAATAGCTCTTTTGGTTGGTTCAGCATTATCAACAGCAGGTGTAATACTTCAAGGTGTTACAAAGAATGATTTAGCAGACTCTGGTATTTTGGGAATAAACTCAGGCGCTGCATTATTTGTAGTCGTTTATATATACCTTATGAATGGGAATGTTTATGAAGGAATGAGTAATCTTACCGTATTTACAATGCCAGTTGTTGCACTTGTAGGAGCTTTATTTGGAGCTTTTCTTATATATTCTCTTACATGGAAAGGTGGTATAAATTCTTCAAGATTACTACTTATTGGTATAGGTATAAACATAGCTTTCACATCGATTTTGACGATATTCCAATTGAAGTTTACAACACAAGAATTTAATAGAGTCATGGCATGGACATCAGGTAGTATTTGGGGAACTAGTTGGAAATATGTGATAGCTGTACTTCCGTTTATAGTAGTTTTTATGGGTATAACTATGTATAAAGCAAAGTATATAGATGTTTTAAACTTGGGTGACGAAGTATCTACGAGTCTTGGTGTAGAAGTAGAAAAACAGAGAAGAAGACTTATAATATATGCAGTAATTTTATCAGGTGTATCTACAGCAGTAGCGGGTAGTATTTCATTTTTGGGTTTAATAGCTCCACATATAGGTAGAAAAATAATAGGACCAAAACATAAAAGATTAATACCAGTATCAGCACTTATAGGGACATTATTGCTTTTAGTTGCAGATACGATATCTAGAAATATTCTGGCACCTATAGAGATACCAGTGGGTATAGTGGTTTCTATAATAGGAGTGCCATACTTTATTTATTTAATGTTGGCAAATGATTAAGAAAGGGTGTTGTTATGAACTGTATAAATACTAAGAATTTAAATATATCATATGGAAATACAGATATTGTAAAGAATTTAAATTTGAATATACCAAAAGGAAAAATAACTACTATAATAGGGGCTAATGGTTGTGGAAAATCAACAATACTTAAAACTATAGGAAGAATTATCAGCCCTAAGAGTGGAAGTATATATATAAATGGAAAGGACATCCATAAAAAGAAATCCAAAGAAATAGCAAAAGATATGGCTGTACTTCCACAAAGTCCTCAAGCTCCTAGTGGTCTTACTGTTTCAGAGTTAATTTCTTATGGAAGATTTCCTCATAAGAGTGGGTTTGGTAATTCTAGCAAAGAGGACAGAGATATTGTAAATTGGAGTTTAGAAGTTACTGGAATTTCAGATTTTAAAGATAGAAATATAGAAGATTTATCAGGAGGGCAAAGACAAAGGGCATGGATAGCTATGGCTTTAGCACAAGAGACTGATATATTACTACTAGATGAGCCTACAACATATTTAGACTTAGCTCATCAGTTAGAGATACTAAAATTATTAGATGAATTAAATAAAAAACAAGGAAGAACTATTGTCATGGTAATACATGAACTTAATAATGCAGCGAGATTTGCTGACCACATGATAGGTATTAAGAAAGGTAAAATAGTTTGTGAAGGTGATGCACATGATGTTATGACGAAAGATAATCTAAAAGAATTATTTAACATTGATGCAGAGATAGCAACAGACCCAAGAACAAACAAACCAATTTGTATAACTTATGACATGGTATAAATGGTGACAACATGGAAAATCAAGAAGCATTAAGACATGAAAAAATATGGATTTTATTATTTAGATATTCGATACCTGCAATAATAGCAATGATGGTAACTTCACTTTATAATGTAGTAGATAGAGCATTTATTGGCTCTATGGAAGGCATTGGTTCCATAGCTATTGCAGGTCTTGGTGTAACTATGCCAGTATTCACACTAATAATAGCTTTTGGGATGCTAATATCGGTAGGTGCTAGTACAAGATTGTCTATCAAGCTAGGTGAAAGAAATAAAGAAGAAGCAGAAAAGATATTAGGTAATGCTTTGACATTATCTATAATTATATCTTTAATAATAACTGTATTAGGGTTAGTTTTTTTAGAAGATATACTTTTTATTTTGGGTGCAAGTAAAGATTCAATCTCTTATGCAAAAGACTATATGAGTGTTATATTGGTTGGAAGTATATTTAATCTAGTTGCATTTTCTCTTAATAATGCAATTAGGGCAGAAGGTAATCCAAAATTAGCAGCAAGGACAATGATTGTAGGTTGTGTACTAAATTTAATATTAGACCCTATATTCATATTTGTGTTTGATTTAGGTATAAAAGGAGCAGCTATAGCAACAGTACTCTGTCAAGTTGTAGTATGCATTTGGGTAACACAATACTTTATAAGAGGGAAGTCTAATTTAAAACTAAAAAAGTGTAATTTAAAGTTGGATAAAGATATAGTGAAAAATGTATTTGCAATAGGTATGACACCTTTTGCTATGGAAGTAGCTATAAGCATAACTCATATGTTTACAAATAATTCTCTAAAGGCTTATGGTGGAGATTTGGCTATTGGAGCTATGACAGCACTTACATCTATTTTATTGATGTTTATGATGCCTGTGTTTGGTTTGAATCAAGGTATGCAAACTATAATATCATACAATTATGGTGCAAAACAATATGAGCGTGCAAAGAAAACTTTAATACTATCTATTATAGTATCAATTGTTATATTATCATTTGGATTTTTAGTAGTACAAGTTTTTCCAGAAGTATTTGTAGGTATATTTAATAAAGATTCAGATTTAATGGAAATAGCTGTAAGAGGTATAAATATAAATCTAATTACATTGCCTATAATGGGAATTTCCATTGTAGGACCTGTATATTTCCAATGTATAAGTAAGGTTAAACATTCTATGTTTTTAACTCTTTTAAGACAATTTATTTTATTTATACCATTAATTATTGTACTTCCAATTCAGTTCAATTTGGATGGGGTTTGGTTAGCACAGCCAATTGCAGATTTTATTGCTATGATAATTGTATTGTTATTCTTAAAAAGGGAATTTAAAACAAGTCAAGTATAGATATATGAAAAAGTAAAAGGTCTATCTAGAAATAATTTTGATTATTGAGAGATAGACCTTTTTATATATTTCAAATTTTATGTTGAAGAATAGTATCTTGTATATTTATAGAGGGAGTGTATCTATATAAAGATATTTTATTATTATATTTATCTGATATTAAAATGTAGAAGCAATTCTATAAATACCAAATTCTCTATGACCAAGACTTTCAGCTTTAGTATATTTACCGTTACAGACTTCTACTATTTCGTTGAATATTTCTTGACCTATATCTGCTATTTTAGCACCATCTGTTATTATTCTACCCGCATTTATATCTATATTGTCTGGCATTTTGTTGTATGTACCACTATTTCCAGTGATTTTAATAACTGGAGAAATTGGGCTTCCTGTTGGAGTACCTCTACCAGTTGAAAAGATTACGATTTGCGCACCACCTGCTACCATACCAGTAATAGAATCTATGTCTTGTCCTGGTGTATCCATAAAATACAGACCTTTTTTATCAGAAGGTACAATATCGGCGTATTCAAGAGCACCTTTGAATGGTTTGTTACCCGCTTTATACATACATCCAAGTGATTTTTCTTCAATTGTTGAAAGTCCGCCAGCTTTATTACCTGGAGTAGGTTGACCACTACGTAAATCTTCTCCCATGGCAATTGCTCTCTTTTCTACATCACTTACAAATTTAAGAAACTTATCTTTCATTTTTTCATCTTCAAAACGAGTAGCTAATAAATGTTCTGCACCAATTACTTCTGTAGTCTCACTTAGTATACTGCTTCCACCCTCATCTACAAGAAGGTTTGAAGCGACTCCAATTGAAGGATTTGAAGCTATTCCACTTGTTGGGTCAGAACCACCACATTCAAGTGCTAATGTAATTTCGCTCATATCGAACTCAACCCTTACTTCTTTTGATACTTCACGAGACATTTGACCTATTATTTCAGCTCCTTTAGAGACTGTTTTTAATGTTCCACCACATTCTTGTATAACAACATAATCTACTTTTTTTCCTGTTGTAGCTATCTCAGAAGCTAAGTCTTTTGCTTGAATACCATCACAACCAAGACCAACTACTAAAACTGCGGCAACATTAGGATTTTTCCCAAAGCCTATCAATGTTTTTGCTGTAAGTTCTATATCAGAACCAATTTGACAACATCCATGTTGATGAGGTATAGCTATTGCTCCAGGTACAAGTGATGCTATTCTTGTAGCTGTTTCACTTGAACATACAGATGTTGGAATAACTAAAATATGATTACGAATACCAAATTGTCCATTTTCTCTTAAATAACCCATTAATTTCATTTTTAATTACCTCCTATTTTTTGTCTCCACGACCACGTGTACTTTCGATATTATGTACATGAACATAGTCACCAGTTTTTATGTCAACTGTTGCGATTCCTATAACTTCACCATATTTATAAACAACATCTCCTTTTTTTATATCTTCTGTAGCCATCTTGTGAAAAACAGGGATATCATCATTTACTATGTAAGATTCTCCATCAATTGAAACTTTTTCACCTTTAACTAAAGGTCTAACACATGTAACTAGATTATCTTTTTCATTTGCATGAATAATTGCATTCATTACTTTTACCTCCTTAAATATTAATTTACTTCAATGTTTTCATTTGCTTTAAAAATAGCTTTTTTCCTTTTTTCTCTCTTATCTAAATAAGAAACCAACATTGGACAACATATTGCAGTAACAATGATAGCAGCAGCAACCTGCACTGTTGAAACAGCAGCAATTGTCGCTAGAGTAGGGTCTATAGCAGCTAAAGCTTCAGGAGTACCAGCTGCATTACCAGCTGTTGTACCAGTAGCTGCACCTACTGCTGGATGCTCTGCACGTATAAGTTTCATTACAAAATATCCACCCATACCAGTTATTAGAGTAACTCCTAAACCAAGACCAACCCCAGGTAATCCAGCAGTTATAATTTGATTAAAGTTTAATGCTGCTCCTAAAGGAAAAGCAAAGAAAGGAATTAATAATGTTGTACCAGGTGCGAGGAATTCTCGTATATCTTCATCAAGATTTCCAAGTATAAATCCAAGTAATATTGGTATAAGTGCTGCAAATAGTGCTACTATAGGTACATTTGCAAGGCCAGTCACTCCAAAAGCAAGCATTGTGAAAAAAGGACCATCATTTAGTGATAATATAGATATTGCTCCAACATCTGTAGAGTCCCCATATTCCCCTGCAAGTGCAGCAAATAGACCTCCATTTGAATTAGTCATGGTAGCAACTATGGCAAGAGGTGTAATACCAAGTATACCTTTAGGTCCTATAAATTTACTGACAATAATACCTAATACTGCACCAATTATGAATTTTGTTGCTGTAAGTGCTATTCCTTTAGTCAATGGTTTACCAGCTTGTCTAATGTTAATTTGAGCTCCATTACATAGACAAAATAGAGCAAGTATACTCATTGCACCAGTTTTAAATAAGGATGTTGTGAATCCTCCAATTTCTAGAGCTTGTGGACATACTGTATTAAATAGTGCTCCCAATAACAGGGGACATACCATAAGTCCTCCTGGCATCTTTTTCACTGATTTCAAGATGTGCATTTAGTATCACTCCTTTTTATTTTTATATAAGTATCTAAAAGCAATTACTATGCCAATATATAGATTTTATGTTTTAAGTTATTATGATTATTTTTGCTGATTGCTTGAAGTGCTGTAGAATACTTAGAACTAAAAGTATAATTGTGTAAATCTTAACATTGAAAATAATTATTTCATTATATAATAATATTTCTCAGTGAAAACAAATAAACGTCTTATGTATTAAAATTAAACATAAAACGTTTCGATATATTAAGTATGTATTATTTTTAAACATCACTTTCCATTTCTTTTAACTTTCTCCATAGAGTAGAGCGAGTTATTTTTAGAATTTCACAAGTCTTTGTAGTGTTTCTATTGTTTTCGTTGTAAATTTTATAGATATATTTTTTTTCTAGTGTCTTTAAATCTAAGTTATTACATTCAAAATTATTATTTATATTATCTATATTGCTTGTATTATCTATATTATTTATATACTCACTGTTATATTTTTCTAACAAAATCGAGTCAAATGATTCTACAATAACAGCTCTTTCCATCATTCCTTCTAATTCTCTTATATTTCCTTCATATTCTCGTTCGAGAAGTACTTGCTTAATATTTGGAGTGATAATTAAAGGGGTTTTGTTGTATTTGACTGAGTATTTATGTATAAAAAATTCTGATAGTTTTAATATATCTTCTTTTCTTTCTTTTAATGAAGGGAGATATAGTGTTAAGATATTTATTCTAAAATAAAGGTCTTGTCTAAATAAACCATCACGCATCATATTTTTTAAGTCTTTATTAGAAGCACAAATAATTTTCACATCTATAGGAATGACTTTATCACCACCAATTCTCATAACTTGTTTTTCCTGCAAGACTCTCAATAGTCGTCCTTGAAGTTCAAGAGGAATTTCACTTATTTCATCGAGAAAAATTGTACCCTCATGTGCTAGTTCAAATACACCTGCTTTTCCTTTTTTTCTCGCACCTGTAAATGAACCTTCCTCATAACCAAAAAATTCACTTTCTATTAAAGATGGAGGTATAGCAGCACAATTTACAGCTACAAAAGGTGCATTTTTACGTTTACTATAGTTGTGTATGCTTTGACAAAATAGCTCTTTACCAACACCTGATTCTCCAGTGATAATCATAGGGGTGTCATAACAGGCATATTTCTTTGCAATTTCTATGCAATTTTTCGTTTTTTCACTAGCATGAATTATGTCATCGAAAGTGTATTTAGCAGAGAGACCTTTATTTAATAGACTTCTTCTTATTGTATGCTCAAAAGAACTTATCTCCTTGCTATCTTGAAAGGTAGAAACAGCTCCTTGGATTTGACCATCGACGATGATTGGAACTCTATTTGTTATGATTTTTGTACTTCCTATATTTTGTATTTCACCAATTTGTGGCTCCATAGTTTCAACTACTTGAGGAAGGACTGTATTTGGGATTACATCTATAATGTTATGATAAAGTGCATTCTCTTTTTTTATACCAAATATTTTTTCTGCACTCTTATTAAATAATGTGATTATAAAATTTTTGTCAACAGTTATTATGCCATCATGTACAAAATCTGTCATAGCTTCTATCTGTAATCTTCTTTTTTGTTCATCTTTGGTTGCATCAAGTATTTGTTCTGCTTGTTGAATGGCTCTAAGTATATTTTCTTCCCTAGATTCGATTAATATCCCCTTGCAATTGAGTCTTTTAACAATATGTGCAACAGTAGTATCTCCTATGTATGTGTTGATACCTTTTTTTCTGTATTTCTCTATAGCATCATAAATCTCTTCTTCTTTTTCAATTTCAATCATAGTTATTTTCTTATTTAATATTTCTTCTATGATGTCAAAACCATAGATTACATTATTAAATCCAATTATTCCAAATGGCTCATTAGAGTTTTTTACTTCTTTATAGCTTTCTATGATATCATAAGCATCTACTTTAATCTCAACTATAGGTATGTTGTAAGTAGCTTTTAGCATATTGTAAGTACCACCTCGGCTTATGATGATTCTAGTTCCATGATTAATACTTTTTTCCGCAAGAGGTATCCCTTCTTTTAGATTACCAAATACAACATCAATATTTGTATAATTGTATTTTTTAACTATATGAATTGATTTTTCATAGGTTCCTTTAGTGGGAGCAATAACGAGTATTTCTTTCATAATAATTCCTCCATTTTTCATCAAATAAACTTAAATATTATACTGTGACTAAAATTTATCAGTTATATTTTAATATTTTACTTTATATTTAATTATAAATAAAGTGTTTTTAAAAAGAGCATTATAAAAGACTGTATAAAAGTTAGATTTTAGAATTCTAAAACTTCTTTTTTGTACAGTCTTTTAATGTGTAATATCTATTTATCAAATCTATTTACTCTAAATAATTTCATATTTTTATTTTCTTTACCAAGATACAATTCACTCAACATTATACCACCCAATATTGCAAAGAGTATTCCATTGGCTCCATAACCTAGGCAATACCATAGATTGTGGTTTTTGTTATCTGGTCCAATAAACCCTAAATTGTCTAAAGTAGAAGCAAAGCAACCACAATATTTATATTCAATCTGTATATCCTTTATATCCTTAAACATGCTTTTCAATCTTTGTTCTAAAATATCATACTTTTTATTAGCTAAAGTTTCATTTTCTATATCATCAAAACTTACATCCTCGCCACCTATAATTAATCTATTATCTTTTGTAGTTCTTAGATAATTATATGGGTCGCAGTTATCTCTAATTAGAATATTGTTTTTCCAAGAATCTATGTTTTTAATTGGCTTTGTTGCTATATTAAAAGTATTTGACTTAGTTGCAAAGTTTCTTTTGGTAAATAAACTTGTATTGTATCCTGTAGCTACAATTAGTTTTTTTCCATGAACTTTATAACCATAAGATACTTCAGCAGTTACTTTATCATTTGCGAAATCTACTTTTTTTACTTCTGTATTTTCATATACCTGAAGACCATTTTTTAGACTTATATCGATTAAATGATGGCTATATTTATATGGGTCTAATTCTCGTCCTCCGTTTTTTGCTATTAATCCTGATTTCAAATCAAAACTAAAAGGGTTTGTAGATTCATCAATATATTCAACATCAAATCCATTTTCTTTTCTTAAATTATATTCTTCTTTTATAGCCTTAATTTCAAGCTTATTAGCAGTGTAAAGTAGAGTATCTCTTTTAGCATAATCACACTTATTTCCATATAGTTCTATAAATTCATCTAATTCTTCAAGTGCTGATACACAAAGATTGTATGCTTTTATTGCATCAGTTAAAGTCATAACTTCTGTTAAGTCTATCAAATTGTCATCTAATTCGTACTGCAAAAGAGAAGTGGTTACACTAGTGCTTCCGTGTGCAATCCTTCCTTTTTCTAGAATGACTGATTTTATATTGTTTTTAGCTAGATAGTAAGCACAAATGCATCCAGTAACACCGCCACCAACAATTATAACATCAGTATCAATATCATCAGTAAGATATGGAAATTGTTTTGGTATTTTGTTTATATTGGTAAAAATAGGCTTTCCTTTTACATATTCTTGATTCATATATTTCACTCCTAACATTTATTATGTATGAGTGTATTATTTTCTATAGCAAATAATATTATACATTTTAATTATCTAGATATATGGGTATGTATAAATAAAAATGTGATAACATTTTAGAGTAAAACATATGTATAATATATTCATAAGTACTTTGTTTTAAGTAATAGTGGTATATAATGTTTTTAATAAGAAAAGAGATTTAATAAAAATCAATTAAAAATTTAAAGTAGGAGGTAAATTTATGCTTTCAAAAGATATAGCTTCAAAGGTATTAGAAAAGTGTCTAATTACTGGAGGAGATTTTGCTGAGATTTTTGAAGAAGACACTCTAAATAATTCTATCAGTTTAATAGATAATAAAGTAGAAAATGCAATAGGTGGAAGAAATTATGGTATAGGAATAAGAATATTTAAAGGGTTAAAGAGTATATATGCTTATACAAGTGACAATTCTCTAAGTAGTCTGTTGGATGTAGCATATAAAGCTGCTGTTGCTTTAGGCAAATTAGAAGATGGTAAAAGTATAATATTAAATGACAGTATTAAAATAAATAACATACATAATATAAAAATTTATCCAAATTCAATAGATAATAGAGATAAAGTAAATGTAATGAAGGTTGCATATAAGAGTGCAAAAGAGTTTAGCAGTGATATATCTCAAGTAAGTGTTAGTTATTCAGATAAAGACCAAAAAATATTAATTGCAAATACTGAAGGAATATATGTTGAGGATAGAAGAATAAGAACGAGACTTGGGATAAGTTCAGTTGCATCTAAAGGCAATGAAAATCAAACTGGATTTGAAGGACCAGGAGGTTGTAAAGGATTTGAGATATTTGAAGAAATAGACCCGGAATACTATGCGAAAGAATCAGCTAGAGTAGCACATACTATGTTGCATGCTAAAAATTGCCCAGCAGGTAATATGATGGTAGCAATCGATAATGGATTTGGTGGGGTAATTTTCCATGAAGCTTGTGGTCATTCTCTGGAAGCTACATCAGTTGCAAAAGGAAACTCTGTATTTGCAGATAAATTAGGTCAACAGATTGCTTCTACAAAGATTACAGCTATAGATGATGGAACAATACCAAATTACTGGGGCTCTATGAATATAGATGATGAAGGAAATCCAGCTCAGAAAAATATACTAATTGAAAATGGGATATTAAAGTCTTATATGATAGATAAACTTAATGGTAGACGAATGGGAATGAATCCTACAGGAAGTTCTCGTAGACAAAACTATAAATTTGCTCCAACTTCAAGAATGACCAATACTTATATTGCTGCTGGAGAAGATAAACCAGAAGATATTATAAAGTCAATACCATATGGACTTTATGCTAAAAAAATGGGTGGTGGCTCTGTAAACCCTGTAACAGGAGAGTTTAATTTTGCAGTTTCAGAGGGATACTTGATAAAAAATGGAGAAAAACAAGAACCAGTTAGAGGAGCTAGTTTGATTGGAAAAGGTAGTGATGTACTTATGAATATAGATACGGTTGGGGATAACTTAGAACAAGCTCAGGGGATGTGTGGTTCATCCTCAGGAAGTATACCAACTAATGTAGGTCAGCCTATGATAAGAGTAAAAGAAATTACTGTAGGTGGAAGATAGGAGGGATAAGTATGGAACTTAAAAGTTTTAAAGATATATTATTTAAAAAAGCTCTAAGCGAAGGTTTTGAAGAGTGTGAGGTATACTATTATACAGGAGAAAATCTAAGTATAAATATATATGAAGGCGAAGTTGAGAAATACAATCTTGATAAGTCTTTTGGTTTGTCTTTTAGAGGAAAAATAAATGGAAAGATAGGTTACTCTTATACAGAAATTTTAGATGATAAAGCTGTTGATATGTTGATAAAAAATGTAAAAGATGGAGTAAATACTATTGAAAATGAAGATGTACAATTTATATATGAAGGTGATAAGCAATATAATGAGGTAAAAACTTATTCTAAAGAGCTAGAAAATTTAGAAGCAGATAAGTTGATTGATTTAGCCTTACAAATGGAAAGAGAAACTAAAGCTTATTCAGACAAGGTAATAAATTTATCTAGATGTACTCTATCTTATTCTGTATCAAGTAATGGTATATATAATACTAAAGGTCTTGATTTAAGTAATAAGACTAATATGCTTATAGGATTTGTAGTTCCCATTATACAAGACAATGAACAAAAATATGATGGAGTAGGGTATAATATAGCAACTTCTATTGAAGAAATAAAGCCTTATGAGATAGCAAAACTTGGTGTTGAAGATGCTTTATCTAAGGTAGGGGGTAAGAGTATACCATCAAGTAAATATAAAACTATATTGTTTAATGAAGCTATGGTGTCTTTGCTTAGCACATTTTCTGGAATATTTAATGCAGATTCAGCTCAAAAAGGATTATCTTTATTGAAAGGTAGAGAAGGAGATATGATAGCATCTCCTATAGTTACAATAGTTGATGACCCACTTTTAGAAAATGGTATGGCATCTACTCCTTTTGATGATGAGGGTGTAGCTACATTTAAAAAAGAAGTCATTTCAAATGGAAAGCTTATAACTTTACTTCATAATTTAAAGACGGCTAATAAGGCAAGTGTAAAGACTACAGGAAATGGAATAAAATCTTCATATTCATCACCTATAGGTATACATCCAACTAATTTCTATATAGAGAAAGGGGATAAATCTCTAGATGAAATTATGAAGTATATAGGTGAAGGTTTGATGGTTACTAGTTTCGCAGGTCTTCATTCAGGTGCAAATTCAGTAACAGGAGATTTTTCTTTAGCAGCTAAAGGTTTTTATATTAAAGAAGGTAAAAAAGTATTTCCAGTAGAGCAAATTACAGTAGCAGGAAACTATTTTGACTTGTTGAAAGATATTGAAGTTATAGGGGATGATTTGGAATTTCCAATGAGTAGTATAGGTTCACCTTCAGTTGTTATTAAAGAACTATCAGTAGCAGGTAAGGATGAATAATTAAAAATAATTGTATAAGTAAAAAGCCATATTAAATAGAATAATTTTAGATGAAAAGGTTCATGTAGGTCTATTTAAAAAAGCAATAGAAAAGTATTGTAGATAAACTCAAAAGTTTAGTTATTCATCATTTTATTCATATATATAAAATTACTATCATACATTTTCTTGAAGGGAGTTGCTATTGATATGTATTATGTATATGTAAATGATATAAATATAGCAGTTTATGATTTAAATCCGAGTGCTAAAAAAACAGTACTTTTTATACATGGTTGGCCATTAGGACATAAGATATTTGAATATCAAACTAACATACTGCCAAAACTCGGATATAGAACAGTTTCAATTGATTTAAGGGGTTTTGGTAAATCTAGTGCAACATCAGGAGGATATACTTATAGCCAATTAGCAGATGATATTTATAAGGTAGTACATGCTATTGGATTAAAAGATTTTACTCTTGTTGGTTTTTCAATGGGAGGAGCAATTGTACTTAGATATATGAGCCTGTTTCATGGATATGGAGTATCAAAGTTGGCATTGTTTGCTGCTGCTGCACCATCATTTGTACAAAGACCTCCAGAGTTTCCATATGGCATGACACGTGAAGATGTTAATAAACTGATAGCTCAGGCATGTACTGATAGACCAGCAATGGTAAGCCATTTTGGAGAAAAAGTATTTGCATCAAATCCACCTGAAAGCTTTAGAAGGTGGTTTGACGATATTGGTTTTAGAGCATCAGGCATTGGTACAATTGCAACAGCAGTATCTTTAAGAGATGAAGAATTATTTAACGATTTAAAATGTGTAAGAGTGCCAACAGGTATCTTTCATGGAAAACTAGACCAGGTATGCCCATATGAGTTTGCAGTTTTTATGAATGAAAAAATAGAAAATTCAACTTTGTATACTTTTGAGTATAGTGGCCATGCTATATTCTATGATGAACTCAAACTATTTAATCAGGAATTTTTACAGTTTTTAGAGGGATAGAAATATTTTAGAATATTTAAAATAAAGTAATATTATATAAAGTGGTATAGATGAAGTCTTATGTCACTTCATATACTATAGACAAATGGGGTTTTAGAACTACCACTAGTTCTGAGACCCTATTATTATATGTTCCCAAAGTTAAGTGTTATGTATATTATTTAGAAAAAATTTCTTTATAAATAATATTAATAAATATACAATCGAAAATAAAAATATATACTTATCTGAATAAAGTATGTGCTTACTCATTTATTTGTATACCCTTGTATAGGACTGATATAGCTGCTGATATAAGTATTATACCCATAAAAGCAGGAGAAGCATGACCAAATAATACATAGATTTGACCTCCAATAATAGGTCCAATTATTCTTGCTAAAGATTGAATTGACTGGCTACCTCCTTGAATTCTTCCTTGTTCACTAGAATCTACAGATTTGGATACCATGCCATTAAATGAAGGTCCAAAGATTGAATCACCAAAGCCAAATATAAACATTCCAATAATAAAAAGAGGATAGAATGAGAATAAAGCTGATGTGGCTATAAAACAGTAACCTGTAATCTCTGAAACCATTCCTAGAATTACTATTTGTACATCACTAAGCTTTAACAAAAGTTTTGGCATTATAAAGCCTTGTGAGATTATATCTTGTATACCCATAATTGAAAACATAAGTCCAATTAGTGTAGGTCCCCAACTAAAAGTATCTAATGTAAATTGAGAGAAGACAGCCTGCAAAGAGCCATTAGGTATCCAAAGTAAAAATCCTGATATAAGCAACCTTTTTAATGTCTTTATTGAAAGTACATTCGTGAGTTGCGTGAATGGATTCAATCTCACCAATGTAATCTTCTTAAGTCTATTAGTTTTGTCAAGGCTCTCAGGCATATAAAAGAATCCATAGATAAAATTTAATAAAGTAATTGTAGCACCAAAATACATAGGTACAGAATAACCAAATCTTGCAAGTAATCCACCAATAGTGGGTCCTATAGCAGCACCTGCACCTGCAACTGCACTAACCCATCCAAAATATTTTGTTCGCTGTTCTATAGGAGTGATATCTGCAAAATATGCGAAAATAGTACTTATACTACCTCCTGTTAGACCTTCTATTATACGTCCAACAAATAATATCCATAGAGCTCCTCCTATACCAAAGACTAAGTATCCAATTGCAGAGCCTAAGAAGCATATTAAGAGTAAAGGGCGTCGACCATATCTGTCACTCAAAACTCCAAGCCCAGGAGCAGCAAAGAATACACAGAATGCATAAATGGATGTAAGTAGAGTAACGACTATAGCTTGATTTTGAGGATTAGTTATATAAGGCTGTACTAAGAATGGAACAACAGGATTTATAATACTGAAGCCTATTCCACAAAGAAACACAGACATAAGACCAAATGTTAAAGCCTTTTTATTTAGAGTTTGTTCTGTGTTTTGTTTATTGTTTGATTTAAATTTGAACATTTAAATTCTCCTTTCAAAAGTTGAATTTGATTCCTTGGAAACATATTTATCGTATCATCGTTTTGTTTCTTTGTCAACAAAAATTGGAAATAAAAAAGCAACCTGTTCTCATTAGAGTCTGGTTGCCTGTAATTTTATTCATTTGAATTTATTCTGATTTAATATCTATATCAAGTTTTTTAATCTCTGTGTCCAAATGCTTATTATATTTTTCTACAAGGTTAATCATACTGTTAAGTTGTTCTTCTGTTACATCTTCAAATACAGTTTTATCTCTTTCTTGAAATTTTCTATGAAGTTCCTCATGAACCTTATTAATTGCTTTTCCTTGCTTCGTAAGCCTAAAATAGATTTCTTTTTTATTATCCTGTTTTTGATAACTTTCAATATAGCCTTTTTTCATGAGTTTTTTAGTTACTTTACTCATAGCTCCTCTAGTCATATAAAAAGATTCTGCAAGTTTTGTTACGTTGGAATCTGTATTTTTTGCAATGTATTCTATACAATGTACCTCAGAAGGTTTATAATCCTTAAGAGCTTCTTCCATCTTAGACTTATTAAGCCAAGCCAGTTTGTTAAATAAGTTCCTAAAGCCTGTTATGACTTGTTCTTCTTTATTCATGAACCGTCCTCCAATTCGTTGATGCATTAACAATATTATATTAAATTTTTGTTATTATTTCAACAACATCAAAATAATCATACTAGAAATTAAATGATATATAAAAAAGACAGCATACGCAGGCTTTTTGTAGAAAATAATACCAAATGATATAAAATATGATTTTTAAGATTTAAAACTTTTTCAAAAAGTGCTACAATAGACCAAATTATTAGTTTCTATATTCACTAAACAGGAGGTGATGGTATGAAAAAACATAATATTTTATTTATATCAACAGATGACAAAATAAATATAGATACATCAAAACAGTTAGAAAATATATTTGGAGAATTTTGTAATATAGATAACTTGGTCTATATAGATAGAATTGATATTGAAGTATTAAAGTATGAGCTTATAGTATGTTCAGATAATGAGATAAAAGAACATATACACAATAATATCGATAAAAATATACCTATTGTAATAATACATCGTACAATAAACATTGAAAATATAAACCAGATAATAAGTATAGAAAATGATTCTGAAGTTATGGTCATAGATGATTATAAAGAGTCAGCAGATGAAACAACCAAGATAATTAGAAAACTAGGCCTAATTCATATTAATCTAATACCATATTATCCAGGATGCAATAAGTCTAAATGTGAAATTGGGATTATTACAGGAAGTAGAAATAATGTACCACAAAATGTGAAGCAAATAATTGATATAGGGGATAAAATAATCGATATAAATACAGTCATAGAAATCTTTACAAAGCTGAACATATCTATAGATAAGTTACATATTATTAAAGAAAAATATAATGAAGATACAGTAAGTGGATATAGGTATTATACAACTATGAATAAAACTATGAAGAGTTTTTTGGAGATTATTGATGAAGGTATTGCTTCTATTGATAAGCTAGGAAAGTTTATATATTGTAATAAAGTATTTTCTAATCTAGTTGGGATAGACCAAAATGAGATTATATCTAATAATTTTATGGATTTATTTAGTGATAAAATTATTAAAAAAATATTTTTTCAAGAGGATGAAGTTAGTGATGAAGTAGTGAGTCTAAATAACAAAAAACTCATAATTAATAAAGTAAATGTGTATGAAAATAATGAACGTATAAAAAGTATTATAAGTATTAAAGATATAAGTGCAATTCAGATACTTGAGGATAAGATTCAAAACAAATTTCAGACAAAAGGATTTGTATCAAAGTACACATTTGATAATGTTGTAGGCGAAAGTAAAATAATAAAAGAAAAGATTAATATTGCAAGAAAAATAGCATCTACAGATTTTTCTGTGTTGATACTTGGTGAAAATGGAACAGGAAAGGAAATATTTGCTCAAGCAATACACAATGAATCTCTAAGAAAAGATAAGCCCTTTGTTGCAGTAAATCTATCTTCTTTATCAGATACACTTATTGAAAGCGAACTTTTTGGTTATGAAGAGGGAAGCTTTACAGGAGCTATAAAAGGTGGAAAAATAGGGATATTTGAAAGAGCACATACAGGAACAATTTTTTTGGATGAGATAGGTGACATCTCTCTAGATGTACAACAAAGATTGTTAAGAGTCTTACAAGAAAAAGAAGTCATGAGAATGGGTGGAAGTAAAATTATACCTGTGGATGTTAGAATTATAGCTGCAACAAATAAGGATTTAAAGAAAAAAATCAAAGAAGGTTCTTTTAGAGAAGATTTGTATTATAGGATTAATGTATTGCATATAGAAATACCTAGGCTTAGAGAACGTAAGGAAGATATACCTCTTATAAGTAAGTATTTCTTGAATGAAATAAATAGTAATAAGTGTTTTACAGAAAAGTCGATGCAGGTATTAAAACTGTATGAGTGGCCAGGTAATGTAAGAGAACTTAAAAATTTGATTTATTATATAGACACCATAGTGGAGGAAGATAGGGTAGACTATGAGCATTTGCCAGAACAATTTAAATTTGAAAATAACAATACTCTAGTTAATGAAAATTTTGATTCAATTATACTAGATTTTAAACAATCAAATTTCTTTAGTGAGAGTATTTGTATATTGATGAGTATAGAAAATTGGAATAATAAAAATATATCCTTAGGAAGAAATAAATTACAAGAAATTTTAAAAGAAAGAAGCATAACATTAAGTGTAGACCAAATTAGAAAAAGAATAGATAAGTTAAAAAATCATGGATTATTATCATCTGGAGTAAAAAAACAAGGGAGCTTTATAACTGATGAAGGAAAGAACTTTATATCATATGTAAAATTTAAGGGGGAAATATAGGGGATTAAAAATGAAAAATCCCCTAAAAATCCCCTAAGATAATCTTAGATAAATAAAATTATTTCAAATATTGAGATAATTTAAAAAATATTGAATTAAAAATAAAAAATATTATTTCTAATAAACAGTAGTAAATCGTCATTTTACTACCGTTTTTATTTTTTGAAAAATTTAATGTGCAATTAAAACTTATATTTTGGCATATCAATTGCTACATAGTGAAAATATAAAAAAATTGTAAAATTTGGAGGATGTTGTTATGAAGTCAGCTTATAAAGGATACGAAGCTTATAGTTATTTAGAAAAGGGAAAAGATATCTCATCTATTGAGATGTGTAAAGGAGATAAGAGAGTAGAAGAGTATCTTATCGAGTTAGATGATGTTCAAGAAGCTAAAGTTAAAAGTATAGTAGATGAAAAAGTATTTATATCTCTACATGAACATCCAGTTTTATTCCCAGAACATTTAGAAAGAGATATATTTGAATACAACAGAGAAGGAAAACAAAGATGTGCCTATGAAGCATTGTCAAGAGGATATTATGATGCTATATTTGATAATTTAATGGATGGTGTGTGCACAATAACATCAAATGCTGGATGGAAATGGGATGATATACTAATTGATTTAGGCATGAGGTTATGTGATTTAGCACACCAAGATTTTGTTATAAAGTGTGAAAAAGTGGAAGACATATATAGAGCTAAAAGTGAAGGTAAAGTGGCATTGATACCAACACTAGAAGGAGCAGCACCAATAGAGAATGAACTTGATAGAATAGATATATTATATGGATTTGGTATAAGGTTAATGGGAATCACGTACAGTGAATCCAATGCATTAGGCTCTGGATTAAAAGAAGAAAAAGATGGAGGTCTTACGAATTTTGGTAGAAAAGCTGTTGAAAGAATGAATAAGATTGGTATGGCAATAGATTGTTCTCATGTTGGAGTACAAACAACACTTGATGTTATAGAGTATAGTAAAGACCCAATAATATTAAGTCATGTTGGAGCAAGAGGCTTATGGGATACGAAAAGATTGACTCCAGACGAAGTGTTAATAGCATGTGCTAAAAAAGGAGGAGTTATAGGTGTAGAAGCAGCACCTCATACTACGATAACTGAGAAAAATAAAGAACATTCAATAGATTCATTTATGGAGCATTTTGAGTATATCAAAAACTTAGTAGGAATAGACCATGTAGCATTTGGTCCAGATACAGTATATGGTGACCATGTAAAATTACACTCAGTATTAGCTGCTAAATTTGATATAAAAAAGATAACAGGTACAAAAGAACATCCTAAAGTAGAATATGTAAAAGGGCTTGAGAATCCAACTGAGACTTCAAAAAATATTATTAGATATTTAGTAAAAAATGGGTACAGTGATGAGGAAATAGAAAAGGTACTAGGAGGAAATATACTTAGAGTGTTAAAGCAGGTGTGGAAATAAGTAAATAGAGTAGAAGTATTAATAAAAGTTGAGGATTTATAGGGAGGTTTTATAAATGGATTATTTAAAATTAGCTAATCATCCACTCTTGTGGATAGCAAGTACAGTAGCAGTATCAATAGTAGTGGTACAATCCCTTATATTTGCTATAAAGTCTTGTAAAGTTGGTAAAACAATGGGAATAACAGATAAACAAATAAAATCAGCTGTTAAAAGTAGTGCTATTTCAGCTATAGGACCTTCAATGACTATATTTGCTGGAATGGTGTCGCTTATAGTTACAATGGGTGGACCTATAGCATGGATGAGATTATCGTTTATAGGTTCTGTAATTTTTGAATCTATGTCAGCAGGGTTTGGAACAGATGCGCTAGGTATAACTTTGGGTTCTCCTGAAATGACAGAATTGGCATTTACAAATGCAGTTTGGACTATGATACTTGGTTCTTTAGGATGGATAATATTCACGTTACTGTTTGGGCATAAATTGGATAAGATAACTAATGTTATATCTAGTGGAAAGAAATCATTTATACCAATAATATCTTTAGGAGCGATGCTAGGTTCATTTGCATATTTAAATGCTGATAGGGTGTTACGTTTTGATAATGGAACAATTGCATGTATAAGTGGGATGGCTATAATGATAATATTATGTATGATTGAAAAAAAGAAAAATATAAAATGGTTAAGAGAGTGGGGGCTTACAATATCAATGTTCAGTGGAATGATAATAGCTTCAGTAATATAAAGGGGGAAGTTTTATGAGTAAAGTAAAATCTATATACAATGAAGAGTACTTACCTTTTATGATAAGGTATGGAAGATTGACATTATCTTTAGGTATTATAGCAGCTTTGGTTCCTGGAATAATTTTGAGTTTTGGATTTGGTATTATGCCTCCAATATCAGCATTATTGGCAAGTACAATGGCAATTGTTAGCATGAGTGCTCCAAACTACATAATAGAGCCAGTTTCTTATTCGCCAATTTTAGGTATACCAGGAACTTATATGAGTTTTCTTTCTGGAAATATATCTAATATGAGACTACCATGTTCAATAGCAGCTCAAAAGGCAGCAGAAGTTGAATCAGGAACAGAAGAAGGTTCAATAATATCTACAATAGGTATAGCTGTATCTATCTTAGTGAATATAAGTATATTAACTATAGGAGTAATTCTAGGAGGAAGTGTATTATCTAAGATTCCAGCTGAAGTAGTAGAAAAACTAAATTTAATATTACCAGCTTTATTTGGGTCAGTATTTGGACAAGTATTTTTACAAGATAAAAAATTAGGTATAGTAGCAATTGTAATATCTGTATTAACGATTACACTATCAAAGCAAGGTATAATACCACAATCTTTAGTAGTTCTTATATGTGTATTTGGGACTATATTAATTGCAAGAGCTATGTATAAAGATAAACTTAGAGATTAATAACATTTAAATGATAATAAATTCTTAAATATTATAATTCAGTTTTAATGTACAAAAAGTTACAGAAAAAATTACTTAAAAGTACAGTTTTAGGGAGGGAATATATTGATATACGATTTAATCTTAAAAAATGGATTTATAGTAGATGGTACTGGAGATGTTGGTTTTTATGGAGATATAGCAATTAAAGACAATTTAATAGTTAAAATAGATTCTGGGATAAATGAAGAAACAAACAAAATAATTAATTGTCATGGAAAAGTTATAACTCCTGGATTTATTGACCCTCATGTTCATGAAGAGATAGTAGCAATACTAGATGGCAAATTTGAAAAATTTCTAAAACAAGGAGTTACAACAACTATAAATGGTAATTGTGGGCATTCTATAACACCATATTCTTCTGAAAATGTATATGAGTATATGTATAAAAACGGCTTATTACTTGAAGAAGAGAAAAAGTATCTTATAGATAAAAATAAATATTGGAATAATTTCACAGAATATTGTGACCTTATATCTAAAAGTGGCATTTCTATTAATATGGGATTTTTATTGGGGCATGGAACTATAAGATGGAGTGTTATGGGAGGTTCTAAAGATAGACCACCTACAGAAGAAGAAAAAAAAGAAATTACAAATATAATAAATGATGGTATGAAAAGTGGGGCTTTTGGAATATCTACTGGATTGGCATATATTCCAAGTAAGTATGCTGATATCGATGAACTGGTTGATATCGCAAAGTTAATTAAAGAGCATGATGGTATATATACATCCCATATCAGAGATTATATAGGAAGATATAATGCAGTAAAAGAAACTATAGAGGTTGGTCAAAAAAGTGGGGCTAGAGTACAAGTATCTCACTTAAGCCCTATTGAAATAGAAGCCTTTAATGAGATATTAAGAGCTAGATACAATGGCGTTGATATAATGGTTGATACAGTACCAAGAAGTTCTGGTCATTGTATGAAGAAGAAAAGAGTGATTCAATTTATTATGGCAATATCATCTAGCTTATTTGAGCTAGGTATGGATGGAGTAATGGATGCTCTTAAAAATGAAGAAGGAAGGGCACTTATATTAAAAGAGGCATTTATACTTGGAGATAGAGGAAGTATAATACTTCTAAACACTAAAGATACTGATATGGAAAAAAAATCAATACGTGAAATAGCCATTCAAAAATGTGTGAATGAAGATACATTATTACTTGATTTACTTTTATATGGAGATGAAGAGCTTATCTTTTGTTTAGGTGGGATGTATAGAGCTGATTTCCCAGATAAATTACATGATAATAAAATAATTGACAATCCATTTGTTATGGTTGGCTCAGATTGTTTGTTTAGTGTAGGTGGAGATATGTCATGGTTTGAACTACAAAGAAGAGGAGCCTTTCCAATTTTTTTCAATATGTATAGAAAATCAGGTGTAAGGCTAGAAGAAATTGTAAGAAGAGTTACTTCATTACCAGCTAGACAATTTAAAATAAAAGATAGAGGTATCCTTGAAGAAGGAAAAATAGCTGATATAGTTGTTATTGATATAGAAAACTATAGTTATCCTAGGTCAGAAGAAGTCGATTTCTCAAAACCACAATTATTAGCTAAAGGTGTTGAATATGTAATTGTAAATGGTAAAATCGCATTGGAGGAGGGGACGGTCACTGATATTCAATGTGGTGAAGTATTAAAAAAATAAATTCTTGAAAATAATAGGAATTTATAAATAAAATAAGTATGCCATAAGTAAAGACGAAGTGTGAAATTTATTTAAATAAAAATCATATTTCGTTTTTACTTTTAGTAATAAAATTTAATTTTTTTTAATAATAGTGAAGATGAATATAAAAAAGATACAAAAAATATTTTCATTATACAATGAAAAATTAATATTTTTAATCGTTAAATTATGTAGAAAAATTAGATAAATAAATAATTATATCGCTTTGGGAAAAATGTTTTATAAATAAAAAATGATAAAATTATAACGGCTATATAAAAACTACATTAAAGGAATAATTATATATTTTACGACTTAAAGGTCATAGAAATAATTGAAATTATGTTGTATATATTAAAATAATATAACATATAGTTAGAATTTTAGAGATATATTTATTAGTCATTAGTATATGTAAAATGTAGTATTTATTATAGTATGACAGTTGTTTAATGGAGAATAATTCTAACTGGTTAAGAAGGGGGCTTGGTGAGTGTTATATATTATGTTTATTGTAGGAATATAATATGTAAAGTTGCATTAGATTGAGTTGGAATTGTTTATATATATCTTATAAAGTTGATTATAAATGATAAAAAAATAACTATAATTTAAGAATTAAAGAATTTTAATACTAACTTTATTCTACAAAATAAGTATTATTTTTATTTTAAGAAATTCGAATAAAGACGAAAATAAATTGTCAGAATAATCTTGACAGTCTAAAATCGTGACTGTATAATACAATTAAAAATCGGATTAATTACCTAGTTTACAGAAAATAAAAATAATGCTAAGGCAAACGTTTTATTTTTTTAGTAAGTAATCCTCCGCCACTCCTTAAATTAGAGCTTTTCTAATTTCAAAATGTATAACTAAAACTTCATAATTTAACTGTGCAATATTTATTAGGCTCTAACTTTTAAGGTTACTAATAATTTATTACATAGCTCCATACATTTGGCGGCAATGGCGGGAGCGATAAGGGGTAAGATATGGAAAATTACAAGTATGGATTTAACGACAAGCCAAAGCTTCTAACAGCAATACCGCTTAGTATGCAACATGTTTTTTCTGCTTTTGCGGGTACTATGTCTGGTGCTATTTTAGTAGCTGTTGGCATGGGTCTCTCACTAAGTGAGACTGCATTTTTGATTCAATGTTCGATGTTGATTGCAGGAGTGAGCACCATACTGCAATCTATGGGGATTGGGCCAATAGGGTCACGGTTACCAATTGTTACTGGTGGTAGTTTCACCTTTGTAGCACCATTAATTGCCTTAAGTACGAATAATGATGTCGGTATTGCTGGAGCTTTTGGGGCAGTACTTGTAGGAAGTTTAGTCTTAACTTTAGTAGGACCATATGCAGTAAAATATTTGCATAAATATTTTACACCTACAGTTACAGGAAGTGTTGTTTTAGCAGTTGGGTTATCACTTATGAGTTCTTCATTTGACTATGCAGTATCATTTGATGTTCATAGCCCTGATGTAGTTGCTAATTTTTCTTTGGCTATATTTACACTGTTATTGACACTAATTTTAAATCAATTTGGAAAAGGTTTTCTGAAAGTGGCATCCATAATAATTTCAATAGTGATAGGGTATATAGTAGCAGTGATATTTGGTATGGTTGACTTTTCTAGTATGGCACAAGCAAATTGGTTTGCGATGCCAAGACCTGTATTTTGGGGACTGGAGTTTAACTTAGGGGCTATTGTAACCATATGTACGATTCATATTGTGACAGTTATGGAGATAATAGGAGATACCACAGGTGTTGTCAGTTCTGTTGAAAATCGATTACCTACACAAAAAGAATTGATGAGAGCAGTAAGAGCAGATGGAGTTGGAAGTTGCTTTGCAGCTTTGTTCAACGGGCTTCCAGTCATATCAGGTAGCCCAAACATAGGCATAATCTGTATGACAGGTGTTGCAAGTAGGTACATAGTAGCACTTGGAGGAGTAATAATAGGGATTTTAGCATTTTTTCCAAAGTTTGCACAAATATTAGCTTTAACACCAAATCCAGTTATTGGAGGAACATTAGTTATGATGTTTGGAACAATTGCATCATCAGGTATTAAAGTTATTGGTATGGGTAAAATGACAAATCGTAACATAACAATTTTAGCAGTTTCATTAGGTATTGGTATGGGTGGTTATTTTAATCAAGCTGCATTAGCATTTTTACCAAGTATAGTAGTCACTTTAATGACTGGTATATCTGGAACAGCTTTATTATCTCTAATACTAAATATCATATTACCTAAAGAAAAGGAAGATGTAGTTGAGAGTGAAGTAAGTTGTAAAGCTTAGAGAACGTAATTCTAAAGGATATCCAAGAAGGAGCGCCTTGCTTCTATTTTTTTTACCAAAAATAGGATTGAACTTTGAAGGAAACCCAATAGCTTATAAATACAATCTGAAAGGATATCCAAGAAGGAGCGCCTTGCTTCTATTTTTTTTACCCAAAAACCTTAAAAACTTGAATAATCAAAAGATATGATACTCATTTTAATAAAAGTATAATCTGAAAGGATATCCAAGAGGAGCGCCTTGCTCCTCTTTTTTTATCACTAATTAGAGGATTTTGTGTAAAAAAGAGTTGAAAAAAGAGCTTAAATAATACAGACAAAGTAATTAAATTTAAAATTTCATAGAGATATACATAATTAAATTCTGTAGGTGGAAGGTGAAGGTTATGGAGGTTATTGAACTTGATATAAATGGCACAGTGAAAGAGGTAGCCATAGAAAATAAGTGGACTTTACTTTATGTCTTAAGAGAAAAATTAAATCTAACTGGAAGTAAATGTGGATGTAGTACAGGTGATTGTGGAGCTTGTAAAATAATTTTAAATGGAGAAGCAGTGAATTCATGTCTGATTTTAGCAAAAAACGCAGTGGGTAAAAAAATCATGACAATTGAAGGGTTATCAGATGGAATCAATATACATCCAATCCAACAAGCCTTTATTGATTGTGGAGCTGTACAATGTGGATATTGTACTCCAGGTATGATAATGTCAGCAAAAGCTTTACTGGATAAAAATCCAAATCCTTCTGAAATGGATGTTAGAAAGTCCATAGATAATAATCTTTGTAGATGTACAGGATATGTAAAAATTGTCGAGGCTATACTTTTATCAGCAAAAAGAATGGGAGGTGTAGCATTTGAGTAGTGAACTGAATGTTATAGGTGAAAGAGCTCCAATAAGGGATGCTGTGCTTAAAGCTACTGGTCAACTTAAATACACTGCAGATATGAAAATCCCCAATATGCTATATGCTAAGGTATTATTTAGCCCTGTGGCACATGCAAAGATTAAGAGAATAGACACATCAAAAGCAGAAAAATTAGAAGGAGTAAAAGCTATAGCTACATATAAAAATTCGCCAAGAATAGCTTTTAACAGTGCAATGAGGTTTTATGAACATGAATTGCCTGAAGTTGAATACATTTTTGATGATATTGTTCGTTTTGTGGGGGATAAGGTCGCAGCTGTTGCAGCCGAAGATTTAAAAATAGCTGAAAAAGCAATGAAACTTATTGAAGTCGAGTATGAAGAATTGCCTTCAGTATTCGACCCAGAAGAAGCAATAAAAGAAAATGCATATCCAATACATAAAGATGGTAATAAACTTACAGAAAATGTGCAGGAATGTGGAAATGTAGAAGAAGCTATGAAAAAAGCTGATTACATCTTTGAAGATAAATATAAACTTCCAGCTATACATCATGGAGCTATAGAAACTCATGTTGCTATTGCAGACTATGATTATAGTGGAAAACTTACAGTCTATAGTCCTAATCAAAATACTTTTGCTTTTAGAGTAATATTATCTAAAATATTTGAATTGCCAATGAATAAAGTAAGATTGGTAAGCCCAGCTATAGGTGGTGCTTTTGGAGGAAAATTGGAAATTACTATTGAGCCAATAGTAGCTTTACTGGCAAAGTTATCAGGCAGACCAGTAAAACTAGAGCTTAATAGGAGAGAAACTATGGCTTCAACAAGAACTAGACATGGTGCAGTTGTATATCTAAAAACAGGTGCTATGAAAGATGGGCAAATTATAGCGCAAGATATGAAAGTTATTACAAATACAGGAGCATACACATCAAGCGCTTTAAATGTAATAGGAGCTATGAGTCATAAAGTATTTAAATCATATAAGATTGAAAATATGAGATATACTGGGATACCAGTGTATACGAATACTCCAATTGCAGGAGCTATGAGAGGATATGGTTCTCCACAAGCTTTCTTTGCTCAACAATCACAACTAAATAAGATTGCGAAGAAACTCAACATGGATATTTTAGATTTACAACTTAAGAACTTAGTTGAGCCTGATGGAATAGACCAGAGATTTAAAAGTCCTCATGGAAATCCAAGACCAATAGACTGTATAAAGAAAGGAATGGAAATGTTTGAATGGAAAAAACAGATTAAACAGCAAAATAGTTCAAGCGGGAGATTCTTAATCGGCATAGGTATGGCAGTTGGTTCACATGGAAATGGATGCTTTGGGGCACATAGAGACATGACAGCTTTGATGCTTAAGATGAATGAAGATGGTTCAGCTGTATTATATACAGGTACTCATGATATGGGGAATGCATCTGTAAGTGTTCAAGTGCAGATTATATCTGAAATACTTGGAATAAGCCAAGAAAAAATAGAGTGTATACAAGCAGATACAGAAGCATCACCATGGAATCTAGGTGACTATGCAAGTAGAGGAGTATTCGTATCTGGAAATGCAGCTTTAAAAGTTGCTAACTCAGTAAAAAAACAACTATTAAAAGAAGCATCACAACTTCTAGAAGAGGATGAAGAATGGATAGAATTAAAAAATGACAGAGTTTATTCTATTAAAAATACTGATAAAAATGCTACATTGTGTGATGTTATGATACATGCACAAAAAGTAAATTTAAGGGAAATTATTGGAGTTGAGACATTTTCTTCAGATACTGGTGCAAGTTCATATGGTGCACATTTTGCTAAAGTTGAAGTTGATACAAAATTAGGAGATGTAAAGGTACTTGAATATGTAGCAGTACATGATGTAGGAAAAGCACTAAATCCAATGTCTATAGAAGGTCAGATTGAAGGGGCAATTCAGATGGGAATAGGATATGCTTTGACGGAGGAACTTGAATTTGATGATAGAGGAAGAATAAAGACTAATTCATTTCGCTCATACCATATGATAAAAGCAAGTGAAATGCCTAAGATAAAAGTAGGCATGATAGAATGTGGAGAACCTGGTGGTCCGTTTGGAGCTAAGAGTATAGGAGAATGTTCAGTAGTACCTTCAGCACCAGCAGTGTCAAATGCTGTGGCTAATGCACTAAAGTGTGACTTTTATAGTTTGCCATTAAAGAAAAATACTTTATTAGAAAATATAAGTATTTAATCTTGTCTTATAAAAAATAAGAAACCATTTAAGATGTTTTAGAGATTGTAGTAAGACACTTTTTTCTAGCTGTAAATATAAATTATGTGAATGTAAAGGGTGTGGTGGTTGTGGATTTAAGATTTAGAGATAAGGTTGTTGTGATAACAGGAGCGGGTCAAGGATTAGGGGCAGGTTTTGCTTTAGATTTTGGTATAGAAGGGGCAATTGTAGTTTTGATTGGAAGAACTAAAAGTAAGTTGGATAATATTGCAGATAAAATCATCAAATCTGGTGGTAGAGCATTCGTTTCAGTTTGTGATGTAAGTAAATCCAAAGAAGTAGATAATTGCTTTAAGAACTTAATAGAAAAGTTTGGGACTGTAGATATCTTGATTAATAATGTTGCAATTCATAAATCATGTCCAGTAATTAATACTACAGTTGAAGAGTGGAATTCTCAAATAAATACAAATTTGAATGGAACTTTCTATTGTACGAAAGCTGTTCTCAAAGCAATGATAGATAAAAGATATGGAAAAATAATAAATATTAGTTCTACAGCAGCAAAGCACTTTTTCCCAGGGTTTGGTGCATATTCAGCTTCTAAAGGAGGTGTGGTAAGTTTTACTCAAACTTTATCTGAAGAAGTAAAAGAATATGGAATTAATGTAAATGCAATATATCTAGGAATGACAAATACAGAATATACAAGAAAACGATTTGACTCTGATGATGCAGTTACAATACCACTTGAAGAAATGTTGCAAGTAGAAGAAGTATCAAAGGTCGTAACTTTTTTAGCATCTGATGAAGCTAGTCCAATAATGGGAGCTGCGATTGATGTCTGTGGAAAAAAAGCATAAATAAAATATATTGAGAGGTATGAAAATGATAAGTTTAAATAAAAAGGCGATGGTAGTAGTAAGAGAAATATTGGAAGATGCAGAATCATTAGGGTGTGAAGTCATCAAGACAGATTGTGGAGCAACCATAATTGATATGGGTTTAAATTGTAGTGGAAGTTGGAAAGCAGGTGTTTTATTTACTAGAGTTTCTATAGGTGATTTGGGGATAGTAACATTGGGAGATTTTAAACTAAATGAAGAATACTCTTTTTCATCTGTTGAAGTATTCATAGATAAGCCTTTAATTGCATGTATGGGTTCACAGATTGCTGGATGGAAACTCGGTGAAGGAGAGTTTGCGACTATAGGGTCAGGTCCAGCAAGGGCTTTAGCAAGAGTTAAATCAGATTGGTATTTTGAAATGACTCCATACAAAGATGATTATCATGAGGCAGTCTTGTGCATTCAAGATATAAAATATCCTGATGAAAAAACTATTTTAGAAGTTGCAAATGCTTGTAAAGTAAAACCAGAAGACACATATATATTGATTTCACCTAGTACGTGTATTGTAGCATCAATGCAAGTATCAGCAAGAATCATTGAGCAAGTATGCCATAAAATGTTTGAAAAAAACTTTGATGCAGGTCAAATTGTACTTGCAAGAGGAAAAGCACCAATAGCACCAATAGTAAAAGACGAAATTAAGACTATGGGAAGAATCAATGATGCATTAATTTATGGTAGTGAAACTGAGTTTTGGGTAGATTCAACTGACACTGCTATTGCAAAAACTATACATCAATTGGCAGGAAAAACGTCATCTCCAAATTATGGAGAATTATTTGAGGATGTATTTGAAAAAGCAGGAAGAGATTTTTTCTATGTAGACCATGATGTACATTCGATTGGCAAAATACAGATACACAATATAAATACTGGAAAATCATTTTCATCAGGAGAGATAAATTATTCAGCTCTTGAAAGAAGTTTCTTAAAATAAATGATTTAAATTCTATTAATTTAGGGGGAGACAAAATGGTGTTAGATAAAACAAGATTAGAAAAATTATACCGTGATATGGTTATGATTCGAAGATTTGAAGAAGTAATAGAAGAGTATGCTGCAAATGGTACCATACCAGGATTTGTTCATTTAAGTATAGGTCAGGAGGCTTGTCAAGCAGGTATAGTAGATGCACTTAGAAAAACAGATTATAAATTTCCAGACCATAGAGGACATGGGACTATAGCACTTTGTGGAACCGACCCAAAACTTGTAATGGCTGAAATATTTGCTAAAGCTACAGGTATAAATGGTGGCAGAGGTGGTTCAATGCATATAAATGATATTGAATGTAGAAATATGGGATTCAATGGAATACAAGGTTCTACTATGGTAACTTGCTTAGGCACAGCTTTTGCATCTGTATATAAAGAAACTGACGATGTAACAGCAGTATTTTTAGGAGATGGTACTTTAGGAGAAGGTACTTGTCATGAAAGTCTTAATATGTCAGCTACATGGAAACTACCAATAATATACTGTTTGCTTAATAATCAGTATGCTATATCTACACACTATACAGATTCTCATCCTCAAAAAGAATTAAAAACATGGGGGGAAGGATACGAGATTCCAAGTTATAGAGTGGATGGGAATGATGTAGAAGCAGTAATTGAGATAGTAGAAAAAGCAGCAGATAGAGCAAGAAAAGGTGAAGGTCCAACATTAATAGAGTTTCTTACTTATCGTTGGCAAGGTCATTTTGCAGGAGACCCAGCAGCATATAGACCTGAAGAGGAAGTTAAGTATTGGAAAGACAGAGACCCAATAAAACTAACTAGAAAAGTACTTATTGAGAGAGAAGGTATGTCAGAAGATGTACTTAAAGATATTGAAGAAGAAATAGAGGCTGATGTTCAAGAAATGCTAAGATTCTCATTGGAGAGTCCATCACCAGATGTTAAAGATGCAGTTACACACACATATGTTGATAGAGAGGTGGAAATAAGATAATGGGAAGAAAACTTTCGTATGGAATGGCAATAAATGAAGCACTTCATCAAGCAATGGAAAATGATGATAGAGTTTTTATATTAGGTGAAGATGTTGCTAAGATGGGTGGAGATTTTGGAATTACTAAAGGGATAATGGCTAAATGGCCAAATAGAATCAAGGATACAGCTTTATCAGAGTCAGCCATATTAGGATTATCAAACGGAGCAGCTCTTTGTGGATTAAGACCTGTACCTGAGATAATGTTTGCAGATTTTTTAGGTGTTTGTTTTGACCAACTTGTAAATAATGCAGCAAAACTTAACTTTATGTTTCAAGGGAAAGCTCATTGTCCAATTACTGTCCGTGCAGTGCAGGGAGCTGGTATACGTTGTGCATATCATCACTCAGTTTGTGCAGAATCATGGTTTATGAATACTCCTGGACTTGTAGTGGTTTCACCAACAACACCTTATGAAGCTAAGGGAATGCTATTATCAGCTATAAAGAACGATAATCCAGTATTGTTTTTGGAACATAAAATGCTATATAACGTTAAGGGTGAAGTACCAGTTGAACCATATGAGATACCTTTATATGAAGCTGAGATTGAGAGAGTTGGTAGTGATGTTACAATAGTGGCTACACAAATGATGTTAGGTATAGCACATAAAGCAGCAAATGAACTTCAAAAAGAAGGAATTAGTGTAGAGATAATCGACCTTAGAACTGTTTTTCCTTATGACAAAAAAACTATAGTAGAATCAGTAGCAAAAACTAGCAGATTAGTTATTGCTCAAGAAGGACCAAGAGTAGGAGGATGGGCAGCTGAAATATCTGCAATGATAAATGAAGATGTATTTGAGTATCTAAGTGCACCAATAAAAAGAGTTACATCAATTGATGCTCCAGTGGCATATGCACCAGTTTTAGAGGATTTTGTTTTGCCAAAACTAGAAAACCTAATTAAAGCCTGTAGAGAAGTTATGCAATATTAATCAAGGAGGGATAAGTCATGATTACAGAGGTTAAAATGCCAAAGTTTGGTCTTTCTATGGAAGATGGGACAATTGGTACATGGTTGATTGAAGAAGGTAACATTGTAAATAAAGGCGATGAACTTTTAGAAATTGAAACTGATAAGATAACTAATACAGTTGAAGCAACGGAAGATGGAGTACTAAGAAAAATACTGTTTGAAGAGGGGGAAGTTGTAAATTGTGGAGAAATAATCTGTATAATTGCAGATGCAAATGAAGATATTAGTGGACTTAATCCGACAGTTAAAACAAATATAGAGAAAGAAGAAGATACTCCAAGCTTAGAGCAGATAATAGAGGTAAAAAATTTGGAGATAGAAAAGAGAATAACTCCAAGAGCTAAAAAAATAGCTGAAGAAAAAGGCATTGACTATTCAAACATAGAAGGTACAGGAATACATGGAGCAATAACAATTGATGATTTGAAAAACTTCATGAATAAAAATCTAGAAGAAAAGGTAATTGAAACTAATCAAAGTGAAGTAGTTGAAAAAGGAGTACGGCAAGATGCTACATCTATTCCTCAAATTAAGAGCGCTAAGACAACTATAAGGGAAAATGATGTGGTAACTAAAATGACTCAAATGCAAAATATAATAGCAAAAAAAATGCACGAAAGTTTGTTGACAACAGCTCAAACTACGATTGCTACTGAACTAGAAATTACAAATCTAACTAAAGTATATAAAAGTTTAAAAGAAAAATATAAAAATGCAGGTATTAAACTGAGTTATACAGCTCTTATAATAAAAGCTGTAGCTCAAGCTCTTGAAAATCATCCTAAACTTAGAACACAAGTGTTTGATGAAAATCATTTTAAAATAAATGATGAGATTAATGTAGGTGTGGCTGTAGACATTCCAAATGGATTAGTAGTACCTGTAATAAAGAATGCAAACTTGAAAGACTTAAGAACAATATGTATAGAACTAAGTGATTTAAGTGAAAAGGCTAAAAATAATCAATTAAACCAAGATGAGATGAGTAATGGAACTATTACTATAACCAATTTAGGTATGTTTGGAATAACATACTTTACTCCAGTATTAAATACACCAGAAAGTGCAATTTTAGGGATTGGAAGTATAATAGAAAAAGTTCTTGTTAAAGAGGGTGCATTTTATGCTGGTTCTGTAATGAATATGAGCTTGACCCATGACCATCGAGTGGTAGATGGAGCTCCTGGAGCACGCTTTCTTCAAGAAGTTACTCAAAATCTCTTAGATTTTAGATGGATGTAAAATAATATTATAAGCACAACAGTAATCGACAGATAGTTTGTTATGCGTTTCTCGAAAGATTTTTTCTCTCCAAACTATCTGTCAAAATTAAAGTATGGCAGAAAATTATATGGAGGTTACTGCATGAGAAAAGTAGATTTGATAATTAAAAACGCTTATCTAATTTCAATGAATACTGAGAGGGAAATATTAAAAGATGCTTGTATAATAATTGAAAAGAGCAAGATAATTGATATAGGAAAAGCTAATTTGTTAGAAAAATATATTTCAGAAAAAACTATAGATGCTAAAGGTAAAGTAGTTTTTCCTGGATTCATAAGTACTCATTCTCATCTATTTCAGACTTTATTAAAGGGATTAGGAAGAGATAAATTATTACTAGACTGGCTTGATAGTTCTGTTAGAAGAGCTATCCATAAGATAGATGATGAATGTTGCTATTATGCAGCATTAACAGGGTGTATAGAAGCAATTAAGACAGGTACAACTACTATACTTGATTATATGTATTGTCATGGAAAAGAAGGTCTTGATGATAGCATAATACGAGCATTTGAAGACTTAGGAATAAGAGGTATACTGGGAAGAGGATTTACAGATACAAGTAAATTTCCTGAGGAATTTGGTTGCACTTATCATGATACAGAGCAAAAATTCTTTGATGATGTCAGAAGATTAAATAAAAAATATAAAAACCATTCAAGAATTGGTATGGCATTGGCACCTGGAATTATATGGGACAACACTGAAGATGGCTATAAAGAGATAAGAAAGATAGCTGATGAACTTAATATACCAATAACAATGCATTTACTTGAAACTGAAGATGATGATAAATATTGTTTAGACGATAGAGGTATGAAAACTGTACCATATCTTGAAAAAATGGGGATTTTAGGCCCTGATTTTATTGCAGTTCATTGTATACATATGTCAGATGAAGACATAGAGTTATTTAAAAAATATGATGTCAAAATATCTCACAATCCTATATCTAATATGGTTCTAGCAGCAGGAGTTGCACCAATTCCAAGGTTTATAGAAGAGGGATTAACTATAAGTCTGGCATGCGATGGTTCGGCTAGTAATGATACTCAAAATATGCTAGAAGTAATGAAGATGACTACATTATTACAAAAGGTTACTCATAGAGATGCAAAACTCTTACCTTCATCAAGTGTACTTGAAATGGCAACATTAGGGGGAGCAAAATCTATAAATAAATTAGATTCACTAGGTTCAATAGAGGTAGGAAAAAATGCCGATATTGTAATTTATAACCCATATAAAAGTTCAATTTCTATACCAATTCATGACCCGATTAGTTCACTAATATATTCATCTACTTCAAATAATATAGAAACTTCTATTATAGATGGAAAAGTGGTTATGGAGAATAATCAGATAACTACTATAGATGAAGAAAAGGTACTATATAAAACTCAACAAATAGCAAGTAAATTAATAGCTGATATTGGTCTAGGTAATGTACAGTGGGGAAAAAGAATTTATGGATTGTAAAACAATTAAGAGAGGATGGTAAGAGTATGAATAATCTTGAATTTTTCAGTATACCAAGAGGTAATTTAAAAATAGATGTATTAAATAGAAATGAAAAGATATTAAATACAATAAAATCAAATTCTAAAGAAGATGTATGTATACCAGATGTTATAGAGTATTATACGGAATTATTTTTTCCTCAGGCAAGTGAAAAAAGACCATATACATTTTCTTCTATGGTTTTATCTTCTGATGGAAAGATGGCATATGAAGATAATAAGGCAGGCCCCTTGATTGGGAAAAATAATTTTATAGACCCAGATGGTGCTCTAGCAGATTTTTGGGTTTTAAATGTATTAAGAGCATGTTCAGATGCTGTGATTATTGGAGCTAGAACTTTACAAAATGAACCAGGAATAACATGTCATGTATTTGACGAAAGTCTGACACAACAAAGAAAAGATTGTTTAAATAAAAAATATCAACCATGTGGGGTAGTAGTTTCTTTTGATGCTACAGATATTCCATTTAATCACTATACATTTAATGTTGATAAAAGCCAAGAATATAAAATGGTTATAGCTACATCTCCAAATGGCTGGGAGTATATAAAAGAAAACTCTCCTCTAAAACATGTGTGTATAGGAAGTTTTAGTTCAATTGAGGATGTTGATGATTGTACATTTGAAGAATTATATAAAGATTTTGATGTTTTTCCAGTGATTATAACTGGAAAAGATAGTACGCCAGATTCTGAGGTATTGCTTTATGTACTTAAAAATTTAGGTATAGAAAAAGTGTGTGTAGAATCTCCTTCATATTGCACACATTTGATAGAAAATAAGTTATTGGATGAATATTTCATAAATTATTCGATGGTATTTGTAGGTGGAAGAATGACTCCAGGTTGTACAATAGCTTATAGCCATTTAGAGCATCCACATTCAGAATTATTGACAATAGGAATTCATAGAAATAATTTTATTTTTACACGTCAAAAACTTCATTATGATATTAAAAATCAAATAGATTTAACAGGATATAAATATTGATAACAAAATTTTGGACATAGTGAATTAATATTTATGATTTAAAAGGAGGAATAGTGAAGATGAACACTGATTTAATTGTAATTGGTGGTGGACCAGGAGGATATGTTGCAGCAATTAGAGGAACTCAACTTGGATTAAATGTTGTAATTATAGAAAAAAATGAACTTGGAGGTACTTGCTTAAATACAGGTTGTATCCCCACAAAGACATTATTTAAGGATGCACAAGTTTTAAATTATTTTAAGCATGCTGAAGAATATGGTATAAAAGTTGAAAAATATGAACTGGACTTAGAAAAAGTACAATCAAGAAAGAAAAAGGTAGTAAAAACTTTAACCAGTGGCGTAAAAGGACTTTTAAAGGCTAATAAAGTAGTAATAGAAAAAGGTGAAGCAAAACTAATAAGTAGAGATTCTGTAGAAGTCAAATTGGAGGATGGGTCTAAGAAAATAATTAAAAGTAGAAATATTTTAATTGCATCTGGTTCAAAATCTTCTAAGCCACCAATAAAAGGAGCTAATTTAGAAGGTGTAATAACAAGTAAAGAAGTCTTAGAAATGAATAATTTGCCTAAGAAAATTGTAATCGTTGGAGGTGGAGTTATAGGAATTGAGTTTGCAGGAATCTTAAACGAATTTGGTTCAGATGTGACTATTGTTGAGTTTTTGGATACTATAATTCCTATGGTTGATAAAGAGGTATCCTCTAGATTAAGTAAATTGCTAAATAAAAGAGGAATTAAAATAATAATTTCATCAAAAGTAGAAGAAATATATAAGAATGGCGAAGGATTAGTTGCAGAGATAAGTAAGAATGGAGAAAAAACAAAAATAGCCTGTGACAATATACTTATATCAACAGGAAGGGAACTTGATGTAGATGGGTTAAACCTAGAAGATATAGGCATAAGATATGATAAAAAAGGAATAAAAGTTGATGAAAATTATTGTACTTCTGTACCAGGAATATATGCAATTGGAGATGTGATTGGAGGAGTGATGCTTGCACATGTTGCATCTGAAGAGGGGAAAGTTGCTGTTGAACGAATGGTAGGAGAGAAAACGAGTGTAGATTATAATTTAGTGCCAAATTCAATTTTTACTTTTCCAGAGGTGTCTACAGTTGGATTATCTGAAGAAGAAGTTAAGGATAAAAATTTAGATTATGTTGTTAGTAAATTTCAGTTTTCTGTAAATGGGAAGGCGCTTACAATGAATGATTCAGAAGGCATGGTTAAGATAATTGCCTCAAAGGATAAAACTACAATATATGGCGTTCATATTATAGGACCTAATGCTAGCGATTTAATACATGAGGCTGTGGTTGCAATGAAAGCTATGTTGACAGTTGAAGAAGTTGCAAGTATTATGCATGGACATCCAACTTTATCAGAAGCTTTTTTAGAAGCATCCATGGGAATATTAGATAAATCAATACACATGCCACCTGTGAGAAAATGATGTTGTAATAAATAAATGTAAGAATAAGAAGTGGTTATATATAGGTAAATTAAGTTGAAAATAGTTGTATAGAAAAAATAGTCAAATATTAAAGAAGGAAGTATATAATATGAAATTAAAAGTATTTGAAAAGCCTTTGTTTGTTGAAGAACTAACTTTCAGGATAAATATCAACTTAATAGAAAAATACTTACAATTAGATTATGAGATTTGGGTTAAGGGTTTAGAATTATTAGAGGGATTTGCTGGTTCTGAGATATGGATTAGTGAAAGTAATCCAGGAGAAATAACATCAATAGTATATTGGACTGATTATAAGTACTATAAAAATATTGATAAAAATTGGCTCTATGCTAGAAAGAAAAAAATGTCTGAACTGATGGGTGAGGGAAATTTAGAGTTTATAAGGGCAGAACACGAAATCAATAAAAGGTACAAACTTGGAGAGTGCAAAGAATAAGATTGAGTGTCACTAAAAACTATACATAGATAATATTGTGGTCAAAATAAATATCGTTCAAGTTAGCTGATATGATGGGAGCTACAACGATTGTTACTATTAGAGCTATGAATAGAGAGGTTACAGATAAAGAATTAGAGTCTGCTACAATGGGAAATGCATTAACATATATAATAGTATCTATATTTAGTTCAATACCAACTATACCTTCATGCATAATAGGAGGTGTTACTTTAGCAGATGGATTTATAATAGGTTCTCCTAGAATTTATTTGCTGATATATAATTTAAATAACCCCTTTTAATGTTTATTAGATAGTCTACCATAAATATTAAAAGGGGTTATTTGGTATATAAAAATTATTTGTAATAAAGTAAGATATATTAATAAATATGATAGAATATATATTATAAATTAAATTTTAGAAATATAAGGGGGGAACTTTGAGTTCTTATAGATTTCTTATATTATAAGAACCAATACTTTATGCGGGATTTATTAAATGTAACACTTATAGCAATACTTGTTTTGATAAATGCTTTTTTTGTAGCTTGTGAATTTGCTATGGTAAAGCTTCGTAGTTCTAGGATAGATACTATGATAGCTGAAGGCAATAATAATGCAATAAGATGTAAAACAATAAAAGACAATTTAAACTCCTATCTTTCAGCATGTCAACTTGGAATAACACTCTGTTCACTTGCATTAGGTTGGATGGGAGAATCTACAGTTAAAGAGTTAATTTTACCAATAATAAGTATCTTTAATCTTAGTGAAAGTATTATATATACCATATCAATTTCTATTTCATTTTTAATTATAACAATGGTAGAAGTTGTAATAGGAGAATTGGTTCCTAAAGCTTTAGCACTTTATAATACGGAAAAAATAATGTTAAGTACATCTTTTTTATTAATAGGATTTTATAAGTTAACATATCCAGTGATATATTTTTTTAACCTAAGTACTGATTTATTTCTTAAACCATTTGGATATTCACAAGCTGATGAGGTTGATGAGCCACATACAGGTGATGAAATAAGGTTATTAGTGGAAGAAAGTTATAGAAGTGGTCTTATAGATGAATCAGAACAAAGATTTGTTGATAATATTTTTGAATTTGAGGAAAAGAAAATTAGAGAAATAATGGTGCCTAGAACTGATATGGTATGTATATATGAAAGTGATTCAGAAGAAAAGATATTATCTACTTTAAAAGAAGAAGGTGTCACAAGATATCCAGTATGTAGAAAAAATAAAGATGATATATTAGGTTTTGTACATATAAGAGATTTATATAATCAAAAGATAAATGAAAATAAAATTGAACTGAAACAAATATTGAGAGATATTATATACATATCTGAAAACTTAACTATAGATAAGGCTCTTGAGAGAATAAGAAAAGAGAAGCTTCAACTTGCCATAGTAGTTGATGAATATGGTGGTACATCTGGAGTGGTTACAATAGAGGATATACTAGAAGAGATAGTTGGAGAAATTCAAGATGAATTTGATAAAGAAGAGACTCATATTAAGAAAATAGGAGCAGGTTCTTATTTGGTTGATGGAACTGAGTCGATTAACTATATTAACAAGTATTTTGGGCTTGATATAGAACATGATGGGTTTGACAGTATAGGTGGATGGATATCCTATATGCTAGGTTCAAATATTAAAGTAAATCAAAGTGTGACTTTTGAAAACTATAATTTTACAATATTAGAATTAGATAAATTGAGGGTTGTAAAATTAATCATAAAAAGTGTAATATAATTATATCAAAAAATATTGGAGGAATTGTATGCAAAAAGTAGAAGGAATTATTTTTGATATGGATGGAGTTTTGTTTGATTCAGAGAGAATATCTCTTGAATTTTGGATAGAGACATTTGAAAAGTATGGATATACTATGACTAAAGAAATATACACATCAGTTATGGGAAGAAATCGTAAGGGTATAATAGAAGGTCTTACAAATATATACGATAGTTCTGTTCCAATAATAGATTTGTACGATGAAAAAACTAAAAACATGATTGAATTTATGGATAGAGAAGGAGCACCTATTAAATTAGGAGTTAATGAATTAATCTCATTCTTAAAGGAAAGTGGATATAAAATGGCTGTTGCAACATCTACAAAAAGAGAAAGAGCAGTAAAGAGGTTAGCCAAAGCAAATTTAAAAGAGTACTTTGATGCTATAGTATGTGGGGATGATGTTGTAAACTCTAAGCCAAATCCAGAAATATTCTTAAAAGCAGCAAAAAAAATAAATATAGAACCACAAAATTGTATTGTTATAGAGGATTCCCCTATGGGTGTGGAAGCTGCATATAATGGTGGTATAAGATGTATAAATGTACCAGATTTAAAAGAACCAGACGAACAGATTAAAGCACAATCACATAAGATACTTGAAAACTTATTAGAGGTTAGAGAATACCTAAAAAGTTTGAATTCTAAAACATGTAATAACCTATAATATAAAATATTAGATTAAATAAATTAAATATAATTTCTTCGATTTAGAATAAATCCGTGAATATGAGAAAAAATAATTATAAACAACTAGGAGGAATATTCATGGATAATGCAGGTTCTCTATTATATTTTTTATTTAATTTTTTCTTGTATGGTTTTATAGGTTGGATAATTGAAAACTTATACAGTTATTATACACAAGGACATTTTCAAGAGGATGGATTTTTAAATGGACCATTTAAACCAATGTATGCAATTGCAATGTCAATTATAATCGAGGTCTCAAGATTTATTGACCCAAATAATATATTTGCATTGCTTTTATTATGTTTAGTGGTACCAACAACAGTAGAATATATTACAGGTATACTTATGAAAATATATTTTAATAAGGTATATTGGGATTATTCTGATTACAAGTACAATAGTAGAGGAATAGTATGTTTAAAGTTTTCTATGTACTGGACTATACTGACTTTTATTGGGGTAAGATATTTTCAAGTATATATAATTGACAATTTGTATCGACTTATAATGCCTTACTGGCCAATTCTTGCAACTGTACTATTGGTAGCACTGTTTGTAGATGAAATTTTTACTATAAAACTATTGAGAGGAAATAGAGATATAGTGGAAAGGTAACTTTAAAAGTATAGGTTAAACTTAGATTGTAGTAGAAAGAAAGCTATGTTAAAATGATGAAATCATTTAAAATTAGCTTTCTTTTTTATTTGATGAATTTATTTGAGAATATTATAATAGGTTATAAAGTTTTCTATTTAAATCAAAATAAAATATAGAAAATAGGGAGTGATTTATAATGAGTAAAGTAAGATTTGGCATTATTGGGACAAGCAATATAGCAAAAACATTTCTAAGAGCTGCTTTTAGGATTAAAGAATTTGAATTGGTTGCTATATATTCAAGGGATTTAGAAAGAGCTAAGGAATTTGGAGAGCCATATGGAGTAAGTATTTTTTTTGATGATTTAGAAAAAATGGCTAAATCAAGTGATATAGATGCTATATATATAGCTTCTCCAAATGCTATACATTCAAAACAAGCTCTTACTTGTTTAAAATACAAAAAACATGTACTTTGTGAGAAATCATTAGCATCTAATTTAAAAGAAGTAAAACTGATGATAGAAACAGCTAGAGACAATAATGTACTTCTTATGGAAGCGATGAGAATTACATGTGTTCCAAATTTTAAGGCAGTTAAAGAAAACTTATACAAAATAGGAAAGATAAGAAGATACTTTGGAAGTTATTGTCAATATTCTTCAAGATATGATAAGTATAAGAATGGAATTATAGAAAATGCTTTTAAAAAAGAGTTATCAAATGGTGCATTGATGGACATAGGAGTGTATTGTATACATCCAATGGTAAATCTATTTGGAGCTCCAAAATCAGTAAAAGCAATTTCTCAGATACTTCAAACTGGAGTTGATGGAGAAGGCTCAGCTATATTTAAATACGATGATATGGATGCAATAATTCAGTATTCAAAAATAGCTGATTCTTATATACCATCTGAGATACAAGGAGAAGAGGGAAGTATAATAATTGAAAAACTGAATCTATTTGAGAAAGCTATTATAAAGTATAGAGATGGAAGAGAAGAAGATATATCTATTTTAAAAGAAAAAGAAGAGGAAAAACCTAGAGAAATAGAAGGCATGTACTATGAACTTGTTGAGTTTATAAGTCTTATAAATAACAATAAAATAGAGTCTAAAATAAACTCTTATGAAAACTCAATAATTGTAATGGAACTTATGGATGAGATAAGAAGACAATGTAATATTGTTTATCCAGCTGATAGTATGTAATTTATACTGTAAAGTATTGATAATATATAAAAGTGTGAGGAGATGTATATGTATAATATAAAGTGGGCTATATTGGGACCTGGGACTATTGCTTCAGAGTTTGCACAAGCTATGAATGAGTTAAATTGTAGCATGTATGCAGTTGCTTCAAGAAGTATTGAAAGAGCTGAGAATTTTGCAAACAAGTTTGGGATAGAAAAAGTGTATGATGATTATGATAAAATGTTAAAGAATGAGGATATAGATGTAGTGTATATATCTACTCCACATTGTAACCATTATGAATATATAATGAAAAGTTTAGAAAATGGAAAACATGTTTTTTGTGAAAAAGCTATAACAGTAAATGGAAGCCAACTAAGAGAGATTGTAACCTTAGCTAACGAAAAAAATTTGATAGTGGCAGAGGCAATGACTATTTATTACATGCCTTTATATAAAAAACTAAAAAATATAGTAGAGTCTGGAAGTTTGGGAAAAATTAAAATGATACAAGTATCTTTTGGAAGTTGTAAAGAGTACGATGTTAATAATCGATTTTTTAGTCAAGATTTAGCTGGAGGGGCATTACTTGATATTGGTACATATGCACTTTCATTTACTAGATACTTTATGTCAACTCAACCAAATGAGATTTTAACAACTGTTAAAAACTTTGAAACGGGTGTAGATGAACAATCTGGAATAATTTTAAAAAATTCTAATGATGAGATGGCTGTAATATCATTAACTATGAGGGCGAAGATGCCTAAAAGAGGTGTTGTTGCAGGTGAATTAGGATTTATAACTGTAGAAAATTTTCCAAGAGCATCGAAAGCAACAATAACTTATACAGATGATGGAAGTGTTGAAAATATAGAATGTGGATATACAGAAAAAGCTTTAAAATATGAAATTGAATATATTAATAATTGTATATTGAATAAAATAAAAGCTGATACTATAGAATTGTCTGTAGATGTTATGAACTTAATGGATGAGATAAGAAAACAATGGGGATTAAGGTATACTTTTGAGTAAATTTAATTTTAGATTAAGTTAAAATGTATACATAGTTAAGTATTAAAATGTCAAATTATAAGTATAAAAAAGTACTAAGAGGAAACTCTCTCTTAGTACTTTTTTTCTGTTTTTTTTACAATTTTGTAACAGTATCAAAAAAAGTTTTGGCGATTTTATTACAATTTTGTAGTTGAATATATACATCAAAACTAATATGATTAATAATAACATAAATTTGAATATTTTTAGAGGAGAGAAAATATGAGAAAATTGATATACTTTATTACTCCGTTTATAATAGGCGTAGTATTTTTATTTGGGCTAGACAAATTTCTTGATTCTAAAACTGATGAACTTTTGAGGGAGAAAAATCTACTTCCAATTATGGATGATACTTTAAGTGATATAAAGGACAAAGGTGTTACAGCAAATAATCATTTTTTAAGAGAAAAAGATATTATGATTTTGGGGTCATCAGAACTTGGTAATTCAACAAAACAACATCCGAAGTACTATTTTAATACGGATAGGAGTAAAAACAAGGTGTTTGCAATTGGGAGAGCCTATACTCAGACATTACAAGATGCTGCAATATTAGGAAGTATGAATCCTAATATTGATAATAAGAAAGTTGTCTTGTTAGTTTCTATGCAATGGTTTATGGAGAAAGATGGGGTAACAAGCCATCATTATCAATCTAGATTTTCACCAATACAATTTTATAGATTTTTAGATAATCCAAAGATATCTAAAGAAAATAAGATTGAATATGCAAAAAAATCAAGCAAACTATTGTGGGGAAGTGACGAGTATAAAGCAGAAGCACTATATGCAAAGCTATATGAACCTAAGACCTTGTCGGAAAAAGCTGAGAAGGTGATTTTAGAGCCTTATTTTCAAGGAAGAAAGTATTGTATAGCTCTTAAAGAAAAAGGGATACTTTATAAAAAATTAATTAGGCTAGATGAAAGAAGAAAAGGAAAAAGAAAAGGGTCAATAAATTGGTCACATGAGAGAAAGAAAGCTATTGAAGATGCTAAAAAAAGAGTTGGTAAAAATCCATTAAATATTGATAAATATTATTATCAAATGCATTTTAAGGATGGTATAGAACAATTTAAAGGAAGAGACAAAGACGTAGACTTGTTAACTTCTAAAGAGTTTGACAGTTATAAACTTATGCTAAATGTCTGTACTGACTTAGATATTAAGCCAGTTGTTGTACTAATCCCAAGTATGGGTAAATTCTATGATTTGACTGGTATATCTGAAAAAGAAAGAGACCAATACTATGATAAAGCACAAAAGATAGCAGAAAGTAAGGGTTTTGAAGTTCTAAATCTTAAAGATAAAGGGTCAGATAAATATTATTTAAGAGATGTAATGCATCTTGGTACGAAAGGATGGGTAGATGTCTGTGAGAGATTATTTAAAATATTTAAAGAGCAATAAAGAATTGGTAACTAGTATTTGTTTAACTATGGTTATAATATTGGCGATAGGAGTACTAACATTTACTCCATTTAAAGAATTGCCATTTATTTATAACGGATTTTAAAGGAGCATTTTTATATGAAAATTATTGAAGGAATAAAAAAATATTCAAATACAGATAGAATAGCACTAATGTGTAATGGAAATAAACTTTCTTATAAAGATTTAAATCAATATTCAGATGCTATATCAGTTTTTCTAAAAGATGTATACAAAGAAGAAGATACTCCAATAGTGATTTATGGAAATAAAGAAAATATGATAATGGCGTGTATGATAGGAGCTTTAAAATCAGGTAGAGCATATGTACCTCTTGACATTAGTTTTCCAATAGATAGAGTTTTTGAAGTTACTAAAGAGATAAAACCAAAGGTATTATTTAATTTTAGTGATGAAAAAGATTTTGGAGATATCAATGTAATTGATATGGACAAGCTAAATGACATAATAAATGAATATCAAGGAAAATCATTACATAAAGAAAACTGGGTAAAAGATGATGAAAATGCATATATACTATTTACTTCAGGAAGTACAGGAAAGCCAAAAGGGGTTCAAATAAGTTCAAACAATTTAGATAGCTTTTCGGATTGGATAAGTCCATATCTAAATATAGATGGAAGTGAGAAAGTAATAATGAATCAAGCAGCGTATTCTTTTGACCTTTCAGTTACAACTATATATCCTGGTCTTATTCATGGAGCGACATTATTTTCAATATCAAAAGGTGTATTAGCAGATTATAAAGAGCTATTTAGACAGTTTAGCATGTCAGATATAGCTGTATGGGTGTCAACTCCTTCTTTTGCAGGTGTATGTGTAACAGAAAAAGAATTTAATAGTAAAATGCTTCCTAAACTTGAGTCAATGATATTCATAGGAGAAGCACTTTCAAAAAATCTTACTAAGGAACTTATGAGTAGGTTCCCAAATACAAGAGTCATCAATGGATATGGACCAACTGAAGCTACTGTTGGTGTAAGTGTAAATGATATGACTAAAGAAGCCATAGAGGATGAAAAAAGTCTTCCGGTTGGATATCCTATGTCAAACTGTAAAATAAAAATACTTGGTGAAGATGGAAATGAGCTTGAAGAAAATGAAAAAGGTGAGATTATAATAATTGGACCATCAGTTTCTAAAGGTTACTTTAATAATAAAGAAAAAACTGACGAAGTATTCTTCTATGATGAAATAGATGGTGTAAAATGGAGAGCTTATAAAACTGGAGATATGGGATATCTCCTAGATGGAAATATATACTATTGTGGTAGAAAAGATTTTCAAATAAAATTAAATGGATTTAGAATTGAAATAGAAGATATAGAGAATAACTTAAGAAAAGTACATAATGTAAAAAATGCAGTAGTTTTACCAATATATAAGGATGAGAAAATTGCTTACTTAAAAGGTATTGTTGAGTTAAATGAAAAGAATGATTTAAGTAACATTAAAAATGGGATGATAATAAAAAAGGAATTGGGAAAATATATACCTTCATATATGATTCCAAGAAATATTTCAATAATTTCTAAGTTTCCAACAAATATCAATGGTAAAATAGACAGAAAGAAACTTATGGAGGAAATTTAATGATTTTTTCACAGTATGGAGATTATTTTTATCTTTATATATTATTATTAACATCAATACCAGCAGTGATTTTAGGTCTAATGGGTAAGAATATAAAGTATTATGGTATGTTGGCAAGTTTATTTATGATATTCTTAATTGTAGGGATGGATGTCCAACTAAAATACCTAGTAATATTTATTATTCTTGAAGTTATAATAGTTAAAGGATATGAATATGTAAGAAGAAAAACTAAAAATAAATACATATATTGGGGATTCTTGTTTGCATCAATGCTCCCAATAATAATAAATAAAATATCTCCAGTTACTTCTTTTGGGATAATTGGATTTATTGGAATATCATACTTAAATTTCAGAACTATACAAATGGTTATTGAAATTTATGATGGAGCTATAAAAGAAGTTAAAATTTCAAAGATGCTTTATTTTATGCTATTTTTTCCAACATTAAGTTCTGGCCCTATTGATAGGTCAAGACGTTTTGAGCAAGATTTGGAAAAGCAAATATCTAGAAAAGAGTATCTAGAAGAATACTTACTGCCTGGAATAAAAAATATTGTTATGGGTGTAGGTTATAAGTTTGTTATAGCATTTTTGATAAATACATATTGGGTATCAAGAATACCTAAAGATATGAGTTTTATAAATATTTTAAGTTACATGTATGCATACAGTTTATACTTATTCTTCGATTTTGCAGGGTATAGTTTGTTTGCTATAGGTGCAGGATACATATTTGGAATACAAGTACCAATAAACTTTGATAAGCCATTTATAAGTAAAGATATGAAGGAATTCTGGACAAGATGGCATATAAGTCTTTCAAGATGGTTTGGAGATTATATTTTTTCAAGATTTGTTATGTCATCAATGAGAAAGAAAAGATTTAAGAAAAGAACTACTGCTGCTCATGTAGCTCAGATGATAACCATGATAACGATGGGATTTTGGCATGGATTAACATGGTATTATGTTGCTTATGGAGTATATCAAGGGCTGGCACTTGTTTTGACTGATATATATCAGAGAAAATCTAAGTTTTATAAAAAACATAAAAAAGAGAAATGGTTCGAGAGAGTTCAAATTTTCATTACATTCCACATTGTATGTTTTGGATTACTGATATTCTCAGGTTATTTAGCTTAATTTTAAGGAGGCAGATTTATGCAAGAAACAGTTATAGAAATATTTGAAGATGTATTAGGGACTGATGAGATAAGAGAAGATTTAGACCTTAACTTATTTGAGACAGAGCTTTTAGACTCATTAGCTATAATTGAAGTTTTACTTGAAATTGAAAATAGACTAGGAATAGAACTTCAACCAACTGATTTAGAGAGAAAAGATATGTCTACTGTAAATAATTTGGTAAAATTCTTGGAAACAAGAAAATAAATTAATAATTAAGTTTTAACTATTAATTTATAAAATAAAGTTTTATAAAGTCCATCTGATATTAATATTTGATGGACTTTTTTTATTATAATATACATTATTTTAAATTGAACTTTAATTGAGTGAAAATGTTTATCATGGAATAATAATTTTGTAAAGGTAGGTATTATTGTAATATTATAGGAGCAAAATATACATATTTAGGAGGAAAAGTGATGTCTTTAAATTCAATAGATAGAAAAAAAGAAATACTTAAATTATTAGATTCAAAAGGTAAAGTAAATACAAAAGAGTTAGTAAAAAAATTAGAGGTATCATCAGAAACAATAAGAAGGTATTTAGAAGAGTTAGAAAATGAAAATAAATTGAAAAAGGTTTATGGTGGTGCTATAAAAATAAATTATGGGGTGATTGAACCAGCACATATAAAGAGAAATAGTACTAATTTGGATAAAAAACAGAGTATTGCTAAATATGCATCTAAATTTGTGAATGATAATGAATCAATTGTCATAGATGAAGGTACTACTAATTTGCAAATTGTGGATTATATAGTATCTGTAAAAAATTTAAAGGTTATTACAAATTCTTATCCTGTACTATCAAAGTTGATTTCCTATGAAAGTCAAGGTTTATTTGATGGAGAAGTTATATTTATTGGGGGAAAAGTAAATTTAAAGCATCAAAGAACAGCATGTCCAATGTCAATAGATACTATGAGAAACTTATATGTGGATAAAGCCTTTATATCTAGCGAAGGTATACTTGATAACTTTGGAATTAGCAGTATAGACCAAAATAAAGCATTATTATCAAGAGAATATATAAAAAATTCAAAAGAGAGTTTTATATTGTGTGATAGTTCCAAAATTGGAATTGTCAGTATGTATAAGATAGCAGATTTAGAAGAATTGGATTTTGTGATTTGTGATACAGAACCTCCAAATGAATGGAGAGATAAATTAAATGAAATAAACATAACATGGATAGAAGCAAAATAAATACAATAAAATTATAAAATGTAACTAGCTCATAGATTTATATGAAAAAGGAAATTTCAACTTATAATTTGGAGTTTTGTGAAGTTTTTATACAGAATAGTAAAAACAAGTATAACCAAGTAAAAACAACTAAAAACATAAATTTAATATACATTTAACCTGAATATGATGTATAATTAACATGTAAAAGTTATACTTTAAAAGTAAAAACAATTAAAAACAACTAAAATTCTAAAAGAATCTATGGAGGCTATAAATATGAAAAAGATATATGGAGAAAAAATAAAGGCAGTAGTATTTGATTGGGCTGGAACAACAGTTGATTATGGATGTTTTGCACCTCTTAATGTATTTATAGAGATATTTAAAAGAAGAGGTATAGATGTAACAATGGAAGAAGCAAGAAAACCTATGGGAAAATTAAAGATAGACCATATAAGAGAAATGTGTGAAATGGATAGAATAAAAAACCTTTGGTCAGAAAAATTTGGCAAAGCACCAACTGAAGAAGACGTAAATAAGCTTTATGCTGAATTTGAGCCAATGTTATTTGAAACATTAGAAGAATATACAACTCCAATTCCTCATGTTGTTGAAACTGTTGAGAAACTAAGAAAGAATGGATTAAAAATAGGTTCTACAACAGGTTATACAAGAGAAATGATGAACATAGTCGAACCAAATGCAGCAAAAAAAGGATACTCACCAGATTTTCTTGTAACTCCATCAGAAGTATCTCAAGGAAGACCATATCCTTGGATGTGCTATAAAAATGCTGAAGCTCTAGGAGTATCTCCTATGAGTTCTATGGTAAAAGTGGGAGATACAATCAGTGATGTAAAAGAAGGCGTAAATGCAGGAATGTGGAGTGTTGCTGTAATAAAAGGTTCAAGTGAGTTAGGACTTACACAAGAAGAAGTGGATAACATGGATAAAGAAGAACTAAAAGCTAAGATGGATGCAGTTTCAAAGAAATTTAAAGAAGCAGGTGCACATTTTGTAATAGAGACTATGGCTCAATTAGAAGATGTCTTAGTAAAAATAGAAAATGAAACTATTAAGTCAGACTTTGTACCAGAAAATGATTACATATTGCTTACACCAGGACCACTATCTACTACTAAATCAGTAAGAGCATCTATGCTAAAAGACTGGTGTACTTGGGATGTTGAATATAATGATTTAGTGCAGGATGTTAGAAGAAGATTAGTGTCTCTAGGAACAAAAAATACAGATAAGTACACAAGTGTATTAATGCAAGGAAGTGGAACTTTCTCAGTAGAGGCTACAATAGGCAGTACTATCCCAGAAAATGGTAAACTTCTTGTAATTGCAAATGGGGCATACGGAAAGAGAATGAAAGATATATGTAATTATTTAAATATAGAATTTATTGATTGTACATTTAAAGATGTAGAGGCAGTTGATTTAAATGTAGTAGAAAATTTATTGAAGGAAAATAAAGATATAACACATATATCAATGGTTCACTGTGAAACTACTACAGGTAGATTAAATCCTATACAAGAAGTAGGAAAACTTGCAAAAGAATATAATAAAATTTATATAGTTGATGCTATGAGTAGTTTTGGAGGAATTGAGATTGATGTTGAAGACTTTAATATAGATTTTCTAGTTAGTAGTTCTAATAAATGTATACAAGGAGTACCTGGATTTGGTTTTATAATAGCTAACAAAGAAGAATTAGCTAAATGTAAAGGTATAGCTAAGTCATTGTCTCTTGATGTGTATGCACAATGGGATACTATGGAGAAGAATAATGGTAAATGGAGATTTACTTCACCTACACATGTTGTAAGAGCTTTTTATCAAGCATTATTGGAGTTAGAAGAAGAAGGTTCTGTTGAAAAAAGATATGCTAGATATAAAGAAAATCAGTTTACAATAGCATCAAGATTAAAATCTTTAGGTTTTGACACTTTGGTAAATGATGGTGCTCAATCACCTGTAATAACAACTTTTTTATATCCTAAAAATGCAAAATTTGAATTTATGGAATTTTATACGTATTTAAAAGAGAATGGATTTGTTATTTATCCAGGAAAATTGACTGATATAGACACGTTTAGAATAGGTAGTATAGGAGAAGTTTATCCAACTGATATGGAGAGATTGGCTGATGTAATCGAAAAATTCATCAATATGTAGAATAGGATGAATTGTAAATTATTGTAGAATTTAGAGAATAATATTTTAGAGGTTTATATAACAAATATATATAAAGATTGAATAATAGGGATGTATCTCACTTAAATCATAAATCTAAATAATTTAGATTTATAGTTTGAATAGAGTGTTTTCCCTATTATTTTTTTATTATTTATATAAATTAAAATAGAACTTAAATGAAGGTTGTTTTACTGAATATAATTATTATACTTGACAACGTAACAATGTTTTGTTATATTAGTTTCAAGGATAAAATACATTAAGGAAAGGATATCATTATGAATGAAGGATTAAATTCACTAAACTTTAATGGAGTTGGAAAGTGTAAAGGTGGAATTTTTGATAGTGTTAATGTAGCAGGAACAGGAAAGATAGAAGGAAATATAAAATGTAGTAAATTTGATTCTTCTGGTTCAGCAAAAGTGCTTGGAACAACAGAATGTAATGAATTTTTTACATCAGGTCTAAGTAAAGTAGAAGGAAATATATTGGCATCAAAAGTGGAGATATCTGGACTTCTTAGATGTACAGGAGATATTAATTCTATTGAAATTGATACGGGCGGAATTATTAATGTTGAAGGAAATATAAAGTCGGATATTATTCATGGAAAAGGATATTTAAAGGCCAATGAGAATATAGATTGTGAAAATATCAATTTAAGTGGAATTTTAAATTGTAACGGATTTTTAAACTGTGAAGAAATTAATATTAGTTTGAATGGAATTTCTAATTTTAATGAAGTTGGAGCAAGTAGGATAAATGTAAAAAAAGGTCATGGAGAATATTGTAAAAAGTTTCGTATGTTGGAGAAAAAGCCTATAAACTTTGAAAAAGTATCTTCAAATTTAATAGGTTTAGGTCTATTATCAATTAGAACATATACAGAAAGTAAGTTATTTGCAAATATTATAGAGGCAGATGAAATAAGCTTAGAAAATAGTGAAATCAAGGTTGTAAGAGGCAAAAATATTAAAGTAGGTAAAGGTTGCTATATAGAAAGTTTGGAGTACAGTGAAAGTATAGAGATTGATGAAGATTCAATAGTTGCTGAAATAAAGAATATAAATGAGACAGTAAACTTAAAGAAAGATAAGTAATAAATGGTTTTAAAAATAAAATTTAAAATGAGGTAATAATATGGAAAAAGGGTCTATAAAAATACTTGGAGAAGGATTTATAAGTAGCGGGGAATATGAAAGCATAAAAATTATGGGAAGTGCTAAATCAAAAGGAAATATAACAAGTGATGAAGTAAAAGTGTTTGGAGATTCAAAGTTTGAAGGTGATATAAATATAAAAAACTTTGTTGTAAATGGAAAAACTGTTATAAGAGGTAATCTTAAAGCTGAACGTGTAAGGGTGAATGGTCAACTTAGTATAGATGGAGATGCAGAAATAGATGACTTGGTTATAACTGCTCAACAGAAAGTTGATGGTAAACTGAAATGTAATAATGTTACAATAAAAGGACAATTAAGTGTAAATGAAAATATGTATGCACAAGATATAAAAATATATGGTGAAATGAGAAATAAAGCAAATATAGAATGTGAAGATATAAAGGTATATGGAGCTATAAAATGTGATGGTCTTTTAAATGGAGAAAATATATATGTTTATTCAGGAGGAGGCTCTTATTGTAAGGAGATAGGTGCAACTAATATACAAATAGGAAGAAGTAAAAATGCTTTTCAATTGATTAAAATTATCAATATTTTTTCTGGAAAATTTAAATGTGATTTGATAGAGGGAGATACTATTGAATTAGAGGATGCGTCAATAAAAGATATACGTGGGAAAAATATATCTTTAGTAGATAATTGTGATGTTGGAAATATTGAATACAGTGATAATTTATCAGTTTCAGATAATTCTACTGTAAAAAACAGTATAAAGGTGGGCTAGAGAAACTATGGAAGAATTAATATCTAAGAAAGATTTACTGAGCAAAACTAATATATCTTATGGGCAATTATATAGATGGAAGAGAAAGAATATTATACCAGAGGAATGGTTTATAAAAAAATCAGCTTTTACAGGTCAAGAGACTTTCTTTCCAAGAGATAAAATACTAGAGAGAATAGAACTAATATTATCTATGAAAGAAGATACTTCTCTTGATGATATTGCAAATATGTTTATGAAAAAAGATACTAATAAAGAGTTTGATATTGATTTTATTCTCAGCAAAGAAGTCATATGTAATTACACAAAAGAAATATTTCAAAACTTATATAAGAAAGAACAAAATATAGGTAAAAAAGAACTACTTATATTGAATATAATAGAGAAATTTTTAGTTAAATCAACGATAACCTTTGAAGAATTAAAATTAATAGTGAACATAATAGAAGAAAATTTTACAGCAATATACAATGAAAATGGTAAAATTTATTTATATAGAAAGTTTGGAGTTCCATTTGTAGTGGGATGTTTAGATTATAAAAAAGTAAGGTTTGAAAAAGATGTAGTTAAAATTATTGAAATCGATTTGATGAAAGAAATAAATGATATTAGTATAAGATTATCATAGTAGGTTATCCTATCTAATTATCTCATATAAATTTAGACGATGTATTATAGTTTTGAAGGAATAATAAAATGAACCATAAAGGATTACTATAAATGTTCAAAGTATATTTTATATCTATAGTAATATTTATGGTTCATTTTATTGTTATCAAGATAATATGGTATTTATAAAAATGTTTGCTATAAATACCAGAGATTATTTAAATACAATGATTCTCTTAGTCTATTCAAATAATGAGTTTTTAAAATCTAAGAAATATCCTTGTGGATGAAGACATACAGGACAAGCCTTTGGTGCTTCTTTACCAACATGTATATGTCCACAATTTGTACATATCCATTGAATATCTTCATTTCTTCTGAATAAAGTACCTTCTTCTAAGTCAGTAGCATACCTACCAAATCTATCACCATGAACTTTTTCTATTTCAGCTATGTTTTCAAATAATTTAGCTATAGCTTCAAATCCTTCTTCACGTGCTGTTTTACCAAAATTCTTATATACATCATCCCATTCTTGAAGCTCATTATGTTGTGCAGCTTTAAGATGTTGTGCTGTTTTGTCGTATAAATCTACAGGATATGCTCCTGATATACTTATATTTTCACCAGAAAATTCTTTTAATTTAGTAAAAAATTGTTTTGCATGTGATTTTTCTTGGTCAGCAGTATAATTAAATAAAGATTCTATTATATACAACCCTTCTTTTTTTGCTACAGATGCAGAAATATTGTATCTATTTCTAGCTTGACTCTCTCCTGCGAAAGCTCTTAATAAATTTTCTTTAGTTTTACTATCTTTTAAATTCATATTCTACCTCTCTATCACAATAAATTTTTACAATATTTAATTCTTTTTATTTATTATTCCAATAGAAGATATAATTATGCTAAGTTTAGTCAGCATTTTTAAAATTGTCATTGATTTTTTTTAAAATTCTAAGAAATTCTTGTTTTTCATTTTCTGTAATATTATGGTATGCAGTGTCTTTTACTTGTGTTGAAATACAGTCAAAAGTATCCTCTATAAGTAATGCCTTTTTCGTAAGTTTTATATATGTAATACGCTTGTCATTGGCACATTTTTGTCTTTCTATATATCCTAGATTTATGAGTTTATTAACCAACACTGTGACAGTGGACTTATCCTTTCCTATTTTAGTTGCAATTTCCTTCATTGTAAGTATTCCATTGTTTTCATAAAGTGCAGTTAAAATATTTCCATGAGTAGGTATTAATTCATCTAGACCATTTTGACTAAGTTTATTTTCAATGAATTTAACCATATTAGCCTTTGTTTTACTTATGAAATGTATAATATATTTATCTTCCATAAATTAATCTCCAATCCTTAATTTATTTAAATTAGTTTGACATAAAACTATTTATAAACTATAATTAGTTTAACATAAAACTAATTGTATTGGGAGGAAATTTATGAATAAAAAATTTAAATCATTATATATTACAGAAGAAGAAGGCGGTTTTAAGAGAAATATAATTGAAAGAGAAATAGATTCATTGCCAGAAGGAGAAGTTATAATAAAGGTAAAATTTTCTTCTCTAAATTACAAAGATGCACTTTCTGCAAATGGAAATAAAGGTGTTACTAGAAAATATCCACACACACCAGGAATTGACGCATCTGGGATAGTTGAATATAGTAGTTGTGATGATTTTAAGGTTGGAGATGAAGTTTTAGTAACAGGTTATGATTTAGGTATGAATACTTCTGGTGGTTTTTCAGAATATATAAGAGTTCCTTCTAGCTGGATAGTGAGACTTCCAAAAGACCTTTCATTGAAAGAAGCAATGGATTATGGTACAGCAGGATTTACAGCAGCTTTATCTGTATATAAATTTATAAACTCTGTAGATAAAGATATGGGAGATGTATTAGTTACTGGTGGTACTGGAGGAGTTGCAGTAATTGCAGCTAAAATATTGATTAAATTAGGTTATTCAGTTGTAGTTTCAACAGGAAAATTAGAAGAACAGAAAGATGTATTATTAAATTTAGGTGTTAAAGATGTTATACATAGGTCAGAAGTGGATGATAACTCAGGTAGACCTCTACTTAGACCAAGATGGGCTGGAGTAATAGATACAGTAGGAGGTAATACTTTATCAACAGCAATAAAGACAACTAATTATTGTGGAGCAGTGACAACTTGTGGTAATGCAGGTGGAATTGAGTTTACAAGTTCAGTGTATCCATTTATCTTAAAGGGAGTTACTTTATACGGTATAGATTCTGTAGAATGCCCAATGAATGTAAGATTAAAGATATGGGATTTATTATCTAATGAATGGAAATTAGATGATTTAGATGATATGGTAAATGTAGTATCATTAGAGGAATTAAATAATAGTATAGATTTAATAATGGCAGGAAAGCATGTAGGAAGAACAGTAGTTGATTTAGAAAAAATGTAGATAGCCAAATTAAATTTATAAATATAATTTTAGAATATTAAGAAAAAATGAGATACCTTAAAGTTATTTAGGAGTATCTCATTTTGATTTTTATGTAAAGGATTATTCATGAACAATTAATTCAAACACATCAGGTCTTGAATAATGACCTTCTGAGTCAAAATCTAGTCTACTAAGAACTATCTTTTCTAGGTCTAAATCAGCTATTAACATTTCTTCTTTATTGAAAATAGGCCCTGCTACATATTTTCCAAAAGGGTCAACTATACAGCTTCCTCCTGGACACATAATTTCTGGTTCTACATCTAATTCTTTATAGTAATTAAGGTCAGTTGGATACATATTTTTTTCAACATATTGATTACATCCAATAACATAACATCTTCCTTCTAAAGCAATATGTTTCATAGTTGATTGCCATTCTTCTCTTGAGTCTGCAGTAGGAGCTATATAAAGTTTTACTCCTTTAGCATAAAGAGCTGTTCTAGCTAATGGCATATAGTTTTCCCAACAAATCAAGCCCCCCATTTTTCCATATGGAGTATCAACTACTGTAAGAGTACTTCCATCTCCTTCGCCCCAAATACATCTTTCTGTTCCTGTAGGTTTAAGTTTTCTGTGTTTACCAATAAGTTTACCTTCTGGAGAGAAAAATAAGTTTGTACAATAAAGAGTACAGTTTATATCATTACCATCTCTTTCTGTTATACCCATTGATAAGTATACTCCTGCTTCTTGAGCTGCTTTTCCTAATAAATCTGTTGTAGCACTAGGAACTGGCACAGAATTATCATAGTATCTTTTCCAATCTTCTCTACCTTCCATCGTTCTACTTCCAACAACAAATCCAAATGAAAGACCTCTTGGATATGCAGGTATGAATGCTTCTGGAAAAACTACAATATTTGCCCCTTTTTTACCAGCTTCTTTAATTAATCCCAATGCTTTTTCAACTGTTTTTTCTAAGTCCATTATAATTGGTGATGCCTGAACAACAGCTACTCTTACGTTTTTATTTTCTTTGTTCATAAAAAACCTCCTGAGAATATTTAAATTTATTGATTTGAACAGACTACATCAAATGATTTTGATAAGTAAAGTATTTATATTCTGAATAATGATGTAACTGTATACTTAAAATGATACATCATGATTTGAAAAATTACAATTGTGCAAAAACAATCAAGTTTAAATATTTAATTTCACTATTTCACAACCCCTTTTTTAGCTATATAGAGCTCATTAAATTGTTTTATTTATAATGAATAGTATTTATTTCTTAGCGAACAATAATTAAAAACAAAAATTTTGAATGAATAAAGTCTAAAGAAACCAATTTAATAAAACATAATATAATTAAAAAGAAAATAATAAAGAAAATTTATAAAAATAGACAACCTAAGGAGAATTTTATGAAAGAAAAAATTTATTACAATGGAAATATCATCACAATGGAAGATTCAATATGTGGAGATGCTATTCTTATAAAAGATAAAATAATAAAAAATATAGGAACAAAAGAAGAAATACTTGCTTTAAAAAATAAAGATACAGAAGTTATAGATTTAAAAGGTAAGACATTGATGCCTTCTTTTATTGATTCACATAGCCATTTGATAGCTTTTGCTACTACGCTAAAATTAATTCCTTTAGAAGATGCAACTAGCTTTAAAGATATAGTAAAAAAAATACAGGATTTCAAAGAGAAAAATAACATAAAAAAAGGTGAATGGATAATTGGATTTTCATATGATAATAATTTCTTAGAAGAAAATAGGCATCCAGATAAAGATGTACTTGATAGTGCCTTTTCAGAAAATCCAATACTAATTTCACATGCTTCTGGTCACATGGGAGTTGCAAACACTCTAGGATTAAAGCAACTTGGTGTTACTCATGAAACACAGGACCCTGAAGGTGGACATATTGGTAGAGTAGAAGGAAGTAAAGAACCAAACGGATACTTAGAGGAAAATGCATTTTTTAATGTATCATCTAAAATAAAACAACCATCACCAGATGAGATTTTTAAATCAATTGAAAAAGCACAGGACATATATCTAAGTTATGGTATTACAACAGCTCAAGAAGGTTTAATGGCAGAGAATCAGTTTAATCTTTTAAAAGCAATGGCAGGTAAAAAGAAATTAAAGATGGATATTGTAGGATATGTGGATTTGAAAAAAAGTAAGTCTATAGCAGATGCAAATAGAGATTTTGTAAAGAAATATACAGATAGATTTAAAATAGGTGGATATAAGATATTTTTAGATGGTTCTCCACAAGGTAAGACAGCTTGGTTAACCAGACCATATGAAAATTCAGATGATGATTATTGTGGATATCCTATATATAAAAATGAAGAAGTAGAGGAATTTATAAATACTTCACTAAAAGAAAAAATGCAACTTTTAACTCATTGTAATGGAGATGCAGCAGCAGACCAGTTGATAGATTCATTTGAAAAAGTTTTAAATTTAGAAGAAAAAAATAATAAAAATGATGCAAGACCAGTTATGATACATGCTCAAACAGTAAGAGAAGACCAAATCGATGATATGAAGAAAATAAGTATGATACCTTCATACTTTGTGGCTCACACATACTATTGGGGTGATATTCATATCAAAAACCTTGGAGAAGATAGAGCATTTAAGATTAGCCCACTTAAGACAACTATAGAAAAAGGTTTAATTTACACTCTACATCAGGATACACCAGTAATAGCTCCTAATATGTTTGAAACAGTATGGTGTGCTGTTAATAGAATTACGAAAAGATGTGTGCAAATAGGAAAAAATGAAAAGATAAGTCCATTAGAAGCTTTAAAGGGCGTTACTATAAATGCAGCATATCAATATTTTGAAGAAGATAAAAAAGGTTCAATTAAAGAAGGTAAATTAGCTAATTTGATAATAATAGATGAAAACCCACTTACAATCGACCCTATGAAAATAAAAGATATTAAAGTATTAAAGACTATAAGAGAAGGAGAAGTATTATATTCTTTAAAATAGATGTAAATTATGTGAGATTGTTACCATATAAAAATAGACTTAATTAATAAATAGGTAGAACTAAATAAGATTGTAGTTAAATCAACAATTTATTATGTTGAAGATTTATCAGTATAATCTTATTAATTCTACCTTCTTAAATAAATATGAATTTATTGAGTTATCTATGTAGTATGTGAGATAATTAAGTAGATAATAGTCTATGAAACAATTATGTATATTACTTTACTTTCAATTTCATTAGGATTTCCCCATTTATGTCTCATGCCAAATGGAATTTTGACACTATCCCCTTCGTTTAGTTGGAATACATCATCTTCCAAGTTAAGTTGAACACTTCCTTTAAGAACATATGCTACTTCATCTCCATCATGTCCATTTTTTTCTTTACAATAAGATTTAGGAGCTAAGTTCATAATTGCAAACTCAAATTCATTAAATGGATTGCTTGATAACATTTCATATAAAATATCTTTTGAGTCTGGCAGAATTAATATTCTCCTTTGATTATTTCTAACAATTAGCTCCAAATTATCTATAGAAGGAATAAAAAAATTGACTAATGGTACATTTAAAGCATTTGAAATTGATTTTAAAAAACTTATGGATGGATTTACACTTCCTTTTTCTATTTGGCTTATTAATGAAGGTGTAACTTTAATTAATTTAGACAAGTCTTTTATACTGAGATTCTGTTTTTTTCTACATAAAGTCAATTTCTTACCTATATTTGAATTGTTCATTTAAATCCTCCTATTAAAATAAATGATTTATAAAGAATTATATCATAAGGTAAAAAAATTTATATGAAAGCGAATAATTACATAAGATTGATAAAGAAAAAGTCAAAATAGATAATTGATTAGCAAAATCGATATAATTATAATGAAGTTAACTATAGAGATAGTAATCAAAAATTAAATTATATTAATTTAATTAAATATAATTTGACAATATATAAAAAAGTGAGTAAAATATAACTAAATAAATGAAATAAAAAATATTTCTTAACCTCAGACAGAAAATATATTATCAAAATTATTTGAGATTAAGAGAGAATGTCCAATCTTAAGTACTGAGGAGGAAAAAATGCTTGATATAAAAAGAATAAGAGAAAATTTAGATTGTATAAAAAAAGCTATGGAAAGAAGGGGTGAGAAAGCCTTTAGTCTTGATGAAGTAGTTAAGTTAGATGATGAAAGAAGAAAAATTCTTCAAGAAGTTGAAGTCATGAAAAATGAATTAAATACAGCATCTAAAAATATGCCAAATCTTATAAAAGAAGGTAAAGATGTAGAAAATGAAAAGGCTAAGTTAAAAGAGTTATCTGATAAGATTAAAGTTATAGACCAAAAGCTCAAGGAAGTAGAAGATAAGATGGAATATTTGTTAATGAGAATACCAAATGTACCCCATCCAGAAGTGCCACAAGGTGAAACTGATGAAGATAATGTTGAAGTAAGAACTTGGGGAGATACTACTAATTTTGACTTTAAATCTAAAGCACATTGGGAAATTGGAACAGAACTAGGTATACTTGACTTCGAAACAGCAGGTAAAATAACAGGTTCAAGATTTACTCTTTATAGAGGATTAGGAGCTAGGTTAGAAAGAGCCTTATTAAATTTTTATTTAGACACAAATACAACAGTAAATGGATATACAGAGGTTATTCCACCATTTATGGCAAATAGAAATAGTTTTCTAGGTACAGGTCAACTACCTAAGTTTGAAGAAGATATGTTTAAAATAGAGGGATTGGACTATTTTTTAATTCCGACATCAGAAGTTCCTTTGACCAACATACATGCGAATGAAATACTTAAATTTGAACAATTACCAATAAATTATACAGCTTATACTCCATGTTTTAGGTCAGAAGCTGGTTCTGCTGGAAGAGATACAAGAGGATTGGTAAGACAACATCAATTTAATAAAGTAGAAATGGTTAAAATAGTAGCACCAGAAGAATCTTATAATGAGTTAGAAAAGCTTACTAACAATGCTGAGAATATGTTACAATTATTGAAATTACCATATAGAGTAGTAAAGATATGTACAGGTGATTTAGGATTTACAGCTTCTTTTAAATATGATGTAGAAGTTTGGATGCCAAGTTATAATAGATATGTTGAGATTTCATCTTGTTCAAACTGTGAAGATTTCCAAGCTAGAAGAGCAGGGATAAGATTTAAAAGAGATAAAGATTCTAAAGCTGAATATGCACATACATTAAATGGCTCTGGTTTAGCTATTGGAAGAAGTGTTGCAGCTATATTAGAAAATTATCAACAAGAGGATGGTTCTGTAGTTGTTCCTGATGTTTTAAGACCATATATGGGAGTTTCTATTATTAAATAAGAGTAAATTATGTACTTTTAAATAATACAATAAACTAGAAGAAATTAAAAAATAATAATAAATATAAAAAAGTGTACAAACTAATGAATATTGATATAGTGAGCTATCATATGAAAGAGTATGTACATTTTTTTATTTATTAAATTTACTGAAAGATAAATAATTTACAAGTAGAAAGGAATCTTTTATGAAAATTCAAAAGACAGAGTGGGGATATATTGAATGGAAACATACTTATGATGAAAATAATCCTAAACAAGCTATGAATATATATATTGCAGTAACTATGCAAGGTAAAAAACATTTTAACCATGTTCATTATGGTCAAGAACAGATGATATATATTTTAGAGGGGGAAGGTTTGTATATCATAAATGGAGTATGGAAGCCATTTTATCAAGGGATGATTTTTTATATAGAATCTGGTAGTACACATGAAACTATAAATACAGGCGATAGACCAATAAAAGAACTTATTGTTTCAAATAATGTAAATGATGCGGGAGAGAGTGAAGTCATAGATATTAATCCTAATAAATATCTAAAGAAAACTTTGATAAATTATAGCGAAAGTACTTTAAACTTATATGCAGCAATAGAATCAATTCGTGGTCAATTTATAGACCCATTTAAAATTCCATTGATTATATATGATGATTCATGGAATATAGTTTTAAAAAATCCTTACTTTCCTTTATTTTGCTTTGAAAAATGTAATCCTATGAAATTTCCTCAAAATTGTGATTGTATGAATCGAAAAAGTAGTAACCAATTTGTATGTAAGCATGGGATAACAATATATAACATTCCAATACTGTATAAAAACAATAGTATAGGCGTCATAAGGGGTGGATATGTATTATTATCTGATTTAAACTTAGATACAACACATAGTAATTTATATGATATACCAGAAGGTGCTGCTAGAAGTATAAAACGTCTCTTAAAACAAATATCTAAAAACATAATAAATTTTTGTTCATTCAATGATATAAGAAAGGATTTGCAAGAAAAGGAGAATACTATTGCAAGAACATATCATTATGGAGAGCAACTGGAAATGAATTTAAAAGTAGCTCAAGATATGGTTACTAACTTAAGGATAAATCATCATTTTTTATTTAATACCCTAAATTCAATGGCAAGTATAGCACTTGATGATGGTAGTTATGATTTATATAGTGCAATAATAGATTTATCTAAAATGTTTAGATATACAATGAGGTCTGATTTACGCTTTGTAGAATTAGAATCGGAAATATTATATATTAAAAATTATTTAAACTTACAGAAATTACGCTATGGAGATGCACTTAAAGTAAATTATCTTATTCCTAAGAAGCTATACAGTCTTTCTGTACCTTTTAACTTTATTCAACCTATTGTAGAAAATGCTTTTACACATGGGTTTAGAGATATTGATACAGAAAAAAGAGTAGAAATAATTGCAAGAGTAGATTCTGAGTATGCGATTATGGAAATTCATAATAATGGAACTATTTTAGAGGAAAATAGTATAGACAAAATAAAAGCAGGTATTCGTAGTAATAATGGTCATGGATTGTCTTTAATATATACAAAGTTTACATCTGCTTATGGAAATGACTTTGATTAAAAAATAGCTACACACACTTGTGACTTTAGTCATGAGTTAGTAGCTAAA